>NZ_JAMLIX010000001.1:971250-1295000 GCF_023953965.1 Bosea sp. (in: a-proteobacteria) | reverse complement strand
GGCGCGCGCAAGGCCGACAAGCTGGTGAGCGACCAGCCTGTCATGGCGGCGCGCCACACCCTGCGCGCGCCGATGTCGCAGCGCAGCGGCGAGCGCGAGGTCATCCGCGTGCGCCCCTTCGTGCGCCTGGCCTCCAACCTGTCGCTGACCACCGGCGTCTATGCCTCAAACATTCCGCCCTTCAACCCGCTGCGCCTTTTCGCCGAGGGCGGGCAGCCCGACGAGCGCTATGCCGAGCCGGCCCAGGACATGCCGGACGCCGACGTCACCATCGTCAAGCGCGATCTCGGCGATCTCACCCTGCCCCCCGGCAAGCCGCAGCTCGGCGACGCCGAGGTGATCGCCCAGATCGAGGAGGAGCGCGCCAACATGGCAAGCTCCGGCCGCCAGCGCGCCCTGCCGATCCCGCCGCAGCTGATGCTCAGCCGCACGCTGACCGGCACGGCGACGCCGGGCACCGACCTTCTCGCCTATGCGCCGGCGACCGACACCCGCTTCTCCGGCATCGAGGTGCGCGTCGTGCCGGAGAACGTCACCAACGCGCCGAAGACCCCGATCGCCGCCTCGCGCGAGCCGCTCGTCGAGGACAAGCTCGTGATGGCCAAGCGCGGCGAGAATTTCGAGCAGGTCATGCGCGGCGCGGGCGCCGCCCCCGAGCAGATCCGCGCGATGATCGCCGCCTTCGGCGGCAGGATCCGCACCGCCGCCCTGCCCGATGGCCAGGTCCTGCAGGTGCTCTATGCGCCCGGCCCGCGCCTCGGCGACCCGAGGCAGGTCATGCGCGTCTCGCTGTTGAGCAACGGCCGGCCCGACGCGACGATCGCGATGAACGACAAGGGCGCCTTCGCGCAGGTCGATCTGCCGCGCCAGGATCAGGCCGGCCCGCAGCGCCCACAGCGGCGCAATGCCGAGGACGAGGATGACGAGAACGAGGGCACCGGCGGCGCGAGGCTCTATGAGAGCCTCTACGAGACCGGCGCCCGGCACGACCTGCCGCGCCCGCTGGTCGACGAGCTCGTGCGCATCTTCTCCTACGATCTCGATTTCCAGCAGCGCGTCCATGGCGGCGACAATCTGGAGGTGATCTTCACCGAGGAGGACGAGGGCGAGCGCGCCGAGATCCTCTCCGCGACGCTGACCGTCAACGGCGAGGCCCGGCGGGTCTATCGCTACCAGGCGCCCGATGACGGGCTGATCGAGTATTTCGACGACGAGGGCAAGTCGCTGAAGAAGTTCCTGCTGCGCAAGCCGATCGCCGACGGCGAGCTGCGCTCCGGCTTCGGCATGCGCTACCACCCGATCATGCGCTATTCGAAGATGCACACCGGCGTCGACTGGTCGAACCGGATCGGCACGCCGATCCTCGCCGCCGGCAACGGCACCGTGCTCAAGGCCGGCTGGTCCTCCGGCTATGGCAAGCACACCGAGATCCAGCACGCCAACGGCTACGTCACCACCTATTCGCACCAGTCCAACTTCGCGGCCGGCATCGTGCCGGGCGCCAAGGTGCGGCAGGGCCAGATCATCGGCTATCTCGGCTCGACCGGCCTCTCCACGGGCCCGCATCTGCATTACGAGGTGCTGGTCAACGGCAATTTCGTCAACCCGATGAAGATCCGCGTGCCGCGCGGGCGCGAGTTGCAGGGCACGACGCTGGCCGAGTTCAAGCGCCAGCGCGACGAGATCCGCAGCCTGATCGAGAAGGCCGGCGGCACGCTGGCCCAGCTGCGCTGAGCTTGAGGCCGGCGCGACGCCGGAAAGCCCCGGCCCGGCTTGACAGAGCGCGCCGGAGCGGACACCGCGGCAGGCTCGCGTGTCCCGTCCCCCCACCGCATGAGCTTCAAAAGCCATGGCCGCTTCCCTTCTCGTCGTCCTGCCCGTCTTCGGGCTGATCGGGCTTGGCTATCTCGCGCGCTGGGCGCGGCTCCTGCGCGAATCGACCGGCGAGGGCCTGTCCGATTTCGTCTTCGTCCTCGCCGTGCCCTGCCTGCTGTTCCGCACGCTCGCCACGGCCGATATCCCCGCGACCCAGCCCTGGGGCTACTGGATCGCCTATTTCGCCGGGCTCGCCGTGGTCTGGGGCCTGGCGATGCTGATCGCCTCGCGGGTCTTCGCGCGCAAGGGGCCGGAGCTGGTCGTCTGCGGCTTCGCGGCGGCGCAGTCGAACACCATCTTCGTCGGCATCCCGATGATCCTCAAGGCTTACGGCGATGCCGGCGCCGTGCCGCTCGGCCTGCTGCTCGCCGTCCACCTGCCGGTCACGATGACGGCGGCGACCCTGCTGGCCGAGGGCCGCTCGGCCTCGATTCCGCTGCTGCTCAAGCGCCTCTTCACCCATCCGATCATCGTCGGCATCATCCTCGGCATGGCGGCGCGCCCCGTGGCCGGGCTGATCCCGGCGCCGGTCTGGACGCTGGTCGACCTGCTGTCGAAGGCGGCCGTGCCCTGCGCGCTGATCGGGCTCGGCATCGCCATGCGCCGCTACGGGCTCGAATCGGGCCTCGCCCTGCCGGCGGTGCTGAGCGGGCTGAAGCTCGGGCTGCACCCGCTGCTGGTCTATTGGCTGGCGCGGCATGTCTTCGAGATGCCGGCCCACTGGTCCGGGGTCGCGGTGCTGTTCGCCGCCTGCCCCTGCGGCATCAACGCCTATCTCTTCGCCGAGCGCTACCGCCAGGGCGTGGCCGACGCATCGAGCGCGATCACGCTCTCGACCCTGCTGTCGCTGTTCTCGACCGCCGCCTGGCTCGCCTTCCTCGGCCTCGGCTAGAAGGCGAAGCCGAGCCGCCGGCGGATCGCCTGCGCGGTGACGCCGCCCTCCCGCAACGCCGACAGGCTTTCCGATCCGCGGCTCTTGGCGAGCTTGTGCCCCTCCCCGTCGCGCAGCAGCGGGTGGAAGTGATAGAGCGGCGTCGGCAGGTCGAGGAGGTTCTGCAGCAGGACATGCACATCCGTCGCCGCCTCCAGGTCGCGGCCGCGCACGACATGGCTCACGCCCTGCAGCGCGTCGTCGACCACGACGGACAGATGATAGCTCGTCGGCACCTCCTTGCGGGCGAGCACGACATCGCCCCAGCGCCCGGGCGCGGACGTCACGGCCTGCCGGGCGCCCCGCGCATCGAAGACGCCATAGCCGAGCGGGCGCCCTGCGGCGGCGAGCGCCGCCGCCATGTCGAGCCGCAGCACATGCGGCTCCCCGGCGCCGATGCGCCGCGCCGCCTCATCGGAATCGAGCCCCTTGCAGAGGCCGGGATAAAGCGGCGCGCCGTCCGGATCGGCCGGCCATGGCGCGCCGGCCGCTTCCCGGATCGCGACCGCCTCGCGGATCTCCGCGCGCGAGCAGAAGCAGGGATAGACGAGCCCGCGCCGGCGCAAGGCGGCGAGCGCCCGTCCGTAATCGTCGAAATGCTCGGATTGCCGGCGCGGGCCAGGCTCGAACGCAATACCGAGCCAGGCGAGCTCTTCCACGATTCCCCGCTCGAATTCCGGCCGGCACCGGGTCCGGTCGATATCCTCGATCCGCAGCAGCAGGCGCCCGCCGAATCGGCGCGCCAGCGCCTCGTTGGTCAGCGCCGACAGCGCATGGCCGAGATGCAGGCGCCCGTTCGGACTCGGCGCGAAGCGGAAGACGGGTTTGCCGGAAACGGGTGGAGCGGGCACCATCCGTCCTGTCTAGAACCGAATCCGATCCGACTGAACCGGCATTGCTCCTCGCCATGACGGCATAAGCCGATCGGGAAACCCGCCCCCCTGCTGACGCAAGCCGTCGTCCCTGCCATCGATGCTTAAAGCCCATGATCGCGCGAATCACCTGCAATGCCGATCTCGAGGAAGGCATGGCCGCGCTCGCCGCGCTCGACCCGGCCTGGCGGCCGGTCGTCGCGCGCACCGGCCTGCCGCCGCTCAGGCTGCGCGAGGGCGGCTTTCCAGGCCTGGCGGCGATCGTCGTCGCGCAGCAATTGTCGGTCGCCAGCGCGAGCGCCGTCTGGAACCGCTTCGCCGGCGTGCTCACGCCGCTGACGCCGCAGCGCATCCTCACGGCGAGCGACGAGGAGATGCGGCTCACGGGCCTGTCGCGGCCGAAGCAGCGCACGTTGCGCGCCCTCGCCGCCGCGCTGGTCGAAGGCCGGTTCGCCTTCGAGGCGCTCGAGCACGCCTCCCCCGAGGAGGTCCACGCCCGGATGACCGCGCTCCCCGGCATCGGCCCGTGGAGCGCCGATATCTATCTGATGTTCTGCCTCGGCCATCGCGACGGCTTCGCCGCCGGCGACCTCGCGATCCAGGAAGCCGCCCGCCATGCCTTCGGCCTTTCCGCGCGGCCGAAGCCCGCCGCGCTTCAGGCCATGGCGGAAGCCTGGCGGCCCTGGCGCGGCGTCGCCGCCCGCCTGCTCTGGGCCGACTACGCCCTCACGAAGCGCCGCGAGGGCATCGGCGGCTGAAGCCGCTCAGCCGCGCGTGATCTCGAGCGCGCTGCGGGCCGCCGCGCGCAGCATCGAGGAATCGCTCATCACGGTGACGAAGCGGGCGCCCATCGCCAGGCCCTCCCTGGCGCGCTCGGCCGTCGCGCAATAGAGCGCGACGGGCTTGTTCACCGCCGAGGCGCGGGCGACGACATGCTTGAACGCCTCGTCGACCTCTCGCGCCGCCGCATCGACCCTCGCCCCATTGGAGAGCGCGATCGACAGATCCGACGGCCCGACGAACAGGGCATCGATCCCCGGCAGCGCCAGGATGTCGTCGACGATCGCCAACGCCTCGCGCGTCTCGATCATCGCGAAGGTGAGCGAGAAGCGATTCGCTTGCCCGAGATAGCCGTTCTGGTCGAGGCCGGAGGCGCCGAGGCCCCCGTAGCTGCCCCAGCTGCGCTCGCCCATCGGCGGATATTTGGCGTAGGCCGCGAAGCGGCGGGCATCCTCCATCGTGTTGATCATCGGCGCGATGACGCCGGAGACGCCGCTGTCGAACAGCTTCGAGACGTTCTGGAACTCCCCTACGGGCACGCGCGCCACCGCCGGCTTGCCGGCGGCGTTGATCAGCGGAACGGCGCGGATCACCTCGGAAAGCGTGATCGGCCCGTGCTGCATGTCGAGCGTGATCGCGTCGAAATCCTCCTGGGCGAGCGTCGCCGAGACGGAAGGGTCGGGCAGGCCGCACCAGGCCGAGACGATGCTGTCGCCCCTGGCGAAGCGGTCGGCGAGGGAGGACAGGACGGTGGGCGCGGCCATGGCTTCCACTCAGCGTCCGGCCTGGATCTCGTCGGCCGCCCTGATCAGCAGCTCGGTCATCACGGCGCGGATCTCGGCATCGGCGAGCGCGACGCCGGCGGCGGCGAAGTCGTTCCTGACCTTGCGCACCACGTCCTCGTCGCCGGCCTCCTCGAAGTCGGCCACGACGACCGCCTTGGCATAGGCATCCGCCTCCGCCCCGCTCTTGCCGAGCTTCTCGGCGGCCCAGAGCCCGAGCAGCTTGTTGCGCCTTGCCGTCGCCTTGAAGCGCAGCTCCTCGTCATGGGCGAACTTGTTCTCGTAGGCGTCCTTGCGCTGGTCGAAGGTCGTCATGCGGCGTCCATGTCCTCTTTGGGCGATACGGGTTTCCGCTCAACCATATAGGCCGATGGCGGGAGGAGGGCCAGCCCGGGTTTGTTGCGTTTGTGGCTGAGACGCTCCATATAGCAGGCGCGAGCGCGCCTCCGGCGCTCCCGCATGCGCGCCGGCGCCGTTGCCGCCGCTGGATTTTCGTCCAGCAGGCCGGCGGCGCGGGCGCGACCAGATCAGGGGCCAGTTCCCGCGCGAGCCCATCGCGTCCAGAGAGGGCCGACCTTTGGATTTCCTCAAGCCACGGTACATACCCATGAATCGCCGCCGTCGCATCTACGAAGGCAAGGCGAAGGTCCTCTATGAAGGACCCGAGCCCGGTACGCTGATCCAGCATTTCAAGGACGACGCCACCGCCTTCAACGCCAAGAAGCACGAGGTGATCGACGGCAAGGGCGTGCTCAACAACCGCATCTGCGAGCACATCTTCTCGAATCTCAACGATATCGGCGTGCCGACGCATTTCATCCGCCGGCTCAACATGCGCGAGCAGCTGATCCGCGAGGTCGAGATCATCCCGCTCGAGGTCGTGGTGCGCAACGTCGCCGCCGGCTCCCTGGCGACGCGGCTCGGCCTCGAGGAGGGCACGCAGCTGCCGCGCTCGATCATCGAGTTCTACTACAAGAACGACGCGCTCAGCGATCCGATGGTCTCCGAGGAGCACATCACCGCCTTCGGCTGGGCGACGCCGCAGGAGATCGACGACATCATGGCGCTGGCGATCCGCGTCAACGACTTCCTCTCCGGCCTGTTCCTGGGCGCCGGCATCCGCCTCGTCGACTTCAAGATGGAGACCGGGCGGCTGTGGGAAGGCGAGATGATGCGCATCGTCGTCGCCGACGAGATCAGCCCCGATTCCTGCCGCCTCTGGGACATCCGCTCCAAGGACAAGATGGACAAGGACCGCTTCCGCCGCGACATGGGCGGGCTGATCGAGGCCTATTCGGAAGTCGCCCGCCGCCTCGGCATCCTGGGCGAGCACGAGAATCCCGGCCCGACCGGCCCGCGCCTGGTGCAGTGAGCGCCATCGCGCAGCCATCATCGTCTATGAGACGGGAGCGCATGCGCTCCCGTTTTCATGTCGCGGCCCTGGTTCTCGCCGGTGGCCTCCTGCTCGGCGCCTGCTCGCATCATTTCGGGCCGGGCATCGCCGGCCTGCCGGCCACGGAGGGCTGGCAGCCCCTGCCGATCGGCTCCTGGGTGCTGAACGAAGGGCTTCAAGCGCGCGCGATGACGTTCTGCCCGCGCGAAGCCTGCGCCCGCCAGGGTTTCGCCGCCGTCATCGCGCTGGAAGGCGAGCGGGCCCGGGAGATGGAGCGCGCCCTGTCGCAAAGCCCGGCGCGCCTCGGGCGGGCTTTCGCCCGGCTCGCCGCGGACAAGGCCGCCGAGCGCCGCAAGGCGCAGCGGAAACAGCAGAAGAAGGCCGAACCGAAGCCGGCGCGCAGCGCAACCGAGGTCATCCGGATCGATTCAGATCAGGCGAAGGGCGTGCTCGTCACCATCCGCTCGCTCGATGCCGGCGGCCGCCGGGCCGTCGCCGCGATCCTCTACGGGCGCGAGGACGACCGGCTCGTCGTGGCGCTGGCCGTGAGCGAGACGGCAGAAGCCGCCCGCCGGGAAGCCGAGGCCGCCTGGCAGAGCCGCTGATTCACGTGAAACGGCGGGAAACGGTTGAGCCCGCCCCGATTCGCCGGTAAGGCAGCGGCACCAAGCGCCTCCGGAGATCGCCATGAAAGCCCGCGTCACCGTCACCCTGAAGAACGGCGTGCTCGATCCGCAGGGCAAGGCGATCGAGGGCGCGCTGAAGTCGCTCGGCATCGACGGCATCGGCTCGGTGCGCCAGGGCAAGGTCTTCGACATCGAGCTTGCGACCGCCGACAAGGTCGCCGCCGAGGCGGCGCTGAAGGCGGCCTGCGAGAAGCTGCTCGCCAACACCGTGATCGAGAACTACCGCGTCGAGATCGGAGCCTGAGCGATGAAGGCCGCCGTCATCACCTTTCCGGGCTCCAATCGCGACGGTGACGTCGCCAGGGCGCTGAGGCAGGCCGGCGCCGAGGTCGTGCCCGTCTGGCACGCCGATACCGGGCTGCCGAAGGGCACCGACCTCGTCGTGTTGCCGGGCGGCTTCTCCTATGGCGATTATCTGCGCACCGGCGCCATCGCCGGGCGCGCCCGCATCATGGACGCGACCCGCGCGCACGCGGTGCGGGGCGGCTATGTGCTCGGCATCTGCAACGGCTTCCAGATCGCCTGCGAGGCGGGGCTTCTGCCCGGCATCCTCGTGCGCAACGCCCATCTCAAATTCGTCTGCCGGCGCCAGCATCTGACCGTCGAGCGCAACGACACCGCCTTCACCCGCGCCTATGCCAAGGGGCAGGTCATCGATGTCTGCATCGCCCATGGCGAGGGCAATTACATCGCCGATCCCGAGACGCTCGCCCGCCTCGAAGGCGAGGGCCTCGTCGCCTTCCGCTATGCGGATGCGCAAGGCACCGTCACGCCCGAGGCGAACCCGAACGGCTCGCTGAATAATATCGCCGGCATCTATTCGCCCGGCCTCAACGTGCTCGGGCTGATGCCGCACCCGGAAAACCTGATCGATTCCCTGGTCGGCGGCACCGACGGGCGCGGCCTGTTCGACAGCCTGATGCAGGGCAAGGCGGCCTGAAAGGCCGTCACCGCCCCTTCAGCGCCCGCGTGAGCAGGCGCCCGGCGCTCGCCTGGTCGAGCGGGCCGACATGCTTGTCGAGGATATGCCCGTCCGGCCCGATGACGAAGGTCTCGGGCACGCCATAGACGCCCCATTCGATCGCCGCGCGCCCGGCCCGGTCCGTCCCGACCGCCGAGAACGGATTGCCCAGCGCGCCGAGGAAACGGCGCGCATTCTCCGCCTCGTCCTTGTAGTTCATCCCGACCAGCGCGACCTTGCCCTGCCTGACCGCATCGGTCTCGGCCAGGCCCATCAGCACGGGATGCTCGACCCGGCAGGGCGCGCACCAGCTCGCCCAGACATTGACCAGCGTCGCCCGCCCCTGGGCGAGATCGGCGTTGCCGAAGGCCGGCACCGGCTCGCCGTCCCGCTGGAGCCCCTCCAGCGGGGCAAGCGCGATCGCCGGCGCGACGCGTCCGATCAGGGCGGAGGGAACCTTGCTCTTGTCGCCCGAGAACAGCCCGATGGCGAAGACGATCGCGAGCCCGCCGAAGACGATCAGCGGCGCGAGGAAGATCAGCGGCGAACGCCGCCGCGGCGGGGTTTCGGTCCGGCTCATCGCCGCTCCCGGCCGGGGCGGCGGCGCTCCAGCGCCTCGAGCGTCCGCTTCTGGACGGCATGGTCGCGCAGGATCGCGAGCGTCAGCCCGCCCAGGACCAGCCCCGCCGCGCCATAGGAGGCGAGGATGAAGCCGGCATGCGGCCCGAGCGCGTCGAGAAGCCCGGTCATGCCGGCACCCCTTGCGCCGCCAGCCGGTCGAGCCGCTCGGCCTCGAGGATCGTCAGCGTCCTGACCCGCCGGCGCATGATCTCGGCGCGCATCGCCACCATGTGCAGGCAAAGCGCGAACAGGGTGAAGCCGGCCGCGAGGATCATGAGCGGCCAGAGCATCGAGCCGTCGATGGCAGGCCCGCCCATGCGGAAGACCGAGGCCGGCTGGTGCAGCGTGTTCCACCAGTCGACCGAGAACTTGATGATCGGCACGTTGACGAAGCCGGTGAGCGTCAGGATGGCGACGGCGCGCGCCGCGCGCGAGGGCTCGTCGAGCACCCGCCAGAGCGCGATGATGCCGAGATAGATCAAAAGCAGCACGAGCACCGAGGTCAGCCGCGCGTCCCAGACCCAGTAGGTGCCCCACATCGGCTTGCCCCAGAGCGCGCCGGTGATCAGGCAGATGAGCGCGAAGGAGGCTCCGATCGGCGCCGCCGCCTTCTGCGCGACGTCAGCGAGCGGATGGCGCCAGACCAGCGTGCCCAGCGCCGAGACCGCCATCATCGAATAGAACATCATCGCGAGCCAGGCGGCCGGGACATGGATGAACATGATCCGGATGGTCTCGCCCTGCTGGTAGTCGGCGGGCGCCTTGAACCAGGCGAGATAGAGCCCGGCGACGACGAGCAGCGCCGCCACGGCGGCGAGCCACGGCAGCAGCTTCGCCGAGAAGCGCATGAAGCGCGTCGGGTTGGCGAGGTCGATCAGGCTGGCCATGCTGCCGGCGATGTCATCTCAGGGGGCGGAAGCGCCATGGCGCTGCTTTAGCAATCTCGACCCGTTCCAAGCAATGCGCAGCCTTGAGATGCGACATCACGAACCGGACAGCCATCAATCGGCCTGCCTGAGCGCCGCCGCCGCCGCGATGGTCCCGACCACGATGGCCGCCAGCGAGATCGCGCAGAGGATCAGAAACGGCGTCAGGAACGGCACGGTGCCGCCAAGCGCCGCATTCGCCGCCGAGACGCCGAAGATCAGCACCGGCACCGTCAGCGGCGCGACCAGCACCGGCACGATCAGCCCGCCGCGCCGCAGGCCCGCCGCCAGCGCCGCCCCGGCCGCGCCGATGAAGCTCAAAGCCGGCGTGCCGACCAGGAGCGTCGCGATGAGCGGCAGCACGCCCTCGCCCGGCAGCGCCACCAGAAGGCCGAGCAACGGCGAGGCCAATGCCAGCGGCAGCCCTGTCGTCAGCCAATGCGCCAGCCCCTTGGCCAGCACGGCAAGCTCGAGCGGCAGGGCCGAGGCCCGGATCAGGTCGAGCGAGCCGTCCTCCTCGTCGCTCTGGAACAGCCGGTCGAGCCCGATCAGCACGGAGAGCAGGGCGCCGAGCCAGAGGATCGCCGGGCCGATCCGCGACAACAGGTTGAGGTCCGGCCCGAGCGCGAAGGGCACGAGCACGGTGATCGTCAGGAAGAAGACGAGCGCGAGCTCGCCGCCGCCGCCCGCGCGCGCCGCGACGGTGAGGTCGCGGCTCAGGATGGCGAGGAAGGCGCGGCTCACGGCCCGATCCTGACGTCGCGCGCGCCGTCGAGCCCGAGCGGGCCGTGGGTCGCGGCCAGGATCGCCCCGCCCTGCGCGAGATGGTCGCGCATCAGCCCGGCGACCATCGCCTGCGAGGCGGCATCGAGCGCCGAGAGCGGCTCGTCGAGCAGCCAGTAGGGCCGGCGCGAGACGAGGAGGCGCGCCAGCGCCACCCGCCGCCGCTGCCCGGCCGAGAGATAGCCGGCCGGCAACTGCGCCGCGTGCCCGAGCCCGACGAGGCTGAGCGCCTCCTCCGGCGTCGCGGCGGCATCGCCCAGCACATCCTGCGCGAAGGCGAGGTTCTCGCGGGCCGTCAGCGCGGTCTTCAGCCCGTCGCGATGGCCGACGAGATGGGCAAGCCCCGCGAGATCGGCCTCGTCCTGCCCGCCTTCCAGCCGGATCGCGCCGCGCTCCGGCCGCAGGCGCCCGCAGAGCATGGCGATCAGGCTTGACTTGCCGGCGCCGTTGCGCCCCGTCAGCGCGATCGCCTCGCCCGGACGCAAGGTCAAGCTCACGCCCTCGAAGATCAGCCTGCCGCCGCGGCGGCAGGCGAGATCCTCGGCATGAAGGCTGGTGGGAGAAAAGCAAATCCGTCTCAAGAGGCGGCCGCAGGTGCGTTCGAGCTCATTTCGTTCATCTAGCGCGCTTCTTGGAATTGCTCTATAGAACCCGCGGCTACGCCGCACGCCGATCCGGCGCGGGGCTCGGGCACTCCCGGGGCGGCGCGCGCGTCATGCGCATTAGGCCCTCGAACGGCTGTGCCCGCAAGGGCGCGCCGGTCGCGACCGCAACCCCTTGATCAGGATCAAGCCGAAATGGCCTCGCTCGACTCCTTCAAAGCCCGCAAGACGCTCACCGCCGCCGGCAGGACCTACACCTATTATTCCCTTCCCGACGCCGAGAAGAACGGCCTTCCCGGCATCTCGAAGCTGCCCTTCTCGATGAAGGTGCTGCTCGAGAACCTGCTGCGCTTCGAGGATGGCCGCTCCGTCACCAAGGCCGATATCGAGGCTTTCGTCGCCTGGCTCGACGACAGGGGCACGGCTGGCAAGGAGATCGGCTTCCGCCCGGCGCGCGTGCTGATGCAGGATTTCACCGGCGTTCCCGCGGTGGTCGACCTCGCGGCGATGCGCGACGGCGTCAAGGCGCTCGGCGGCGACGCCCAGAAGATCAACCCGCTCGTCCCCGTCGATCTCGTCATCGACCATTCGGTCATCGTCGACGAGTTCGGCACGCCCAAGGCGCTCGCCCAGAACGTCGAGCTCGAATACGAGCGCAACGCCGAGCGCTACAAGTTCCTGAAATGGGGGCAGGGCGCCTTCGACAATTTCCGCGTCGTCCCGCCCGGCACCGGCATCTGCCACCAGGTCAATCTCGAATACCTCGCCCAGACCGTCTGGACCCGTAACGAGACGGTCGACGGCGTCGAGGTCGAGCTCGCCTATCCCGACACCGTCGTCGGCACCGATTCGCACACCACCATGGTCAATGGTCTCGCCGTGCTCGGCTGGGGCGTCGGCGGCATCGAGGCCGAGGCCGCGATGCTCGGCCAGCCGCAGTCGATGCTGCTGCCGGAGGTGATCGGCTTCAAGCTGACCGGCGCGCTCAAGGAAGGCATCACCGCGACCGACCTCGTGCTCACCGTCACGCAGATGCTGCGCAAGAAGGGCGTCGTCGGCAAGTTCGTCGAGTTCTTCGGGCCGGGCCTCTACAATCTGACGCTGGCCGACCGCGCGACGATCGCCAATATGGGCCCGGAATACGGAGCGACCTGCGGCTTCTTCCCGGTCGATGCCGAGACGCTGGACTATCTCACCGTGACCGGCCGCAAGGCGGAGCGCATCGCGCTGGTCGAAGCCTACAGCAAGGCGCAAGGCCTGTTCGCCACGCGCGAGACGCCCGACCCGGTGTTCACCGACACGCTCGCGCTCGACCTCTCGACGGTGACGACCTCGATGGCCGGTCCCAAGCGCCCCGAGGGCCGCGTCAACCTCGCCGACGTCAAGGCCGGCTTCGCCGCCGCGATGGAGAGCGACTACAAGAAGGGCGGCGAGCTGTCCCGCCGCGTGGCCGTCGAGGGCGAGGATTTCGACCTCGGCCATGGCGACGTCGTCATCGCGGCGATCACCTCCTGCACCAACACCTCCAACCCCTCGGTGCTGATGGCGGCGGGCCTGCTCGCCCGCAACGCGGTGGCCAAGGGCCTCAAGGTCAAGCCCTGGGTCAAGACCTCGCTGGCGCCGGGCTCGCAGGTCGTGGCGGAGTATCTCGCCAAGTCCGGCCTGCAGGCCGATCTCGACAAGCTCGGCTTCAACCTGGTCGGCTTCGGCTGCACCACCTGCATCGGCAATTCCGGCCCGCTGCCGGCGCCGATCTCGAAGGCGATCAACGAGAAGAGCCTGATCGCCGGCGCCGTCATCTCCGGCAACCGCAATTTCGAGGGCCGCGTCTCGCCCGACGTGCAGGCGAACTACCTCGCCTCGCCGCCGCTGGTCGTCGCCTATGCGCTCGCGGGCTCCGTGCAGATGGACCTGACCACGCAACCCATCGGGCAGGGCTCGGACGGCAAGGACGTCTATCTCAAGGACATCTGGCCCTCCAACAAGGAGATTCAGAGCTTCATCCAGCAGAACGTCACCCGCGCGATGTTCGAGGAGAAATACGCCGACGTCTTCAAGGGCGATGCCCATTGGCGGGCGGTCGACGCGCCCAGGAGCGAGACCTATGCCTGGGACGACGCCTCGACCTATGTGCAGAACCCGCCCTATTTCCAGGGCATGGGCAAGAAGCCCGCGCCGATCGGCGATATCAAGGGCGCGCGCATCCTGGGTCTCTTCGGCGACAAGATCACCACCGACCACATCTCGCCGGCCGGCTCGATCAAGGCGGCCTCGCCCGCCGGGCACTACCTGACCGAGCATGGCGTCGCGGTCGCCGACTTCAACCAGTACGGCACGCGCCGCGGCAACCATGAGGTGATGATGCGCGGCACCTTCGCCAATATCCGCATCCGCAACCACATGCTCGGCCCCAACGGCCGCGAGGGCGGCTACACCATCCACTATCCCTCCAAGGAGGAGATGCCGATCTACGACGCGGCGATGCGCTACCAGCAGGAGAAGGTGCCGCTGGTGATCTTCGCCGGTGTCGAATACGGCAACGGCTCCTCGCGCGACTGGGCGGCGAAGGGCACGAACCTGCTCGGCGTCAAGGCGGTGATCGCCCAGAGCTTCGAGCGCATCCACCGCTCGAACCTGGTCGGCATGGGCGTCGTGCCCTTCACGCTGGCCGAGGGCACGAGCTGGGCCTCGCTCGACCTGAAGGGCGACGAGACCGTCACCATCCACGGCCTCGCCGACGTCAAGCCGCGCCAGATGATGGAGGCCGAGATCACCTATGCCGACGGCTCGGTGAAGAAGGTGCCGATCCTGTGCCGCATCGATACGCTGGACGAGATCGACTACTTCCGCAACGCCGGCATCCTGCATTACGTGCTGCGCGGGCTGGCCGCCTGAGCCGGAACGCGGGGATTAAGACGGGTCATGGCCGGCGCAAGCCGGCCATGATGCATTGAGGGCCCGCCCCGGTTGTCCTCGCGCCCGCCGCAGTGTAAGGGGGCGGTTCAGTCATCCTCGGCGGGGCGTTGGGGTAGGCGCTGGACGATATCCCGCGCTCGGATGTCGCCCGCCATCACCGACACCAGACGGGAGCACCCGCAGCATGTCCGCCACGTTCGAGACGGTCGCCGGCATCATCTCCGAGACCTGCGATATCCCGCGTGAGAAGATCACGCCGCAGAGCCACGCCATCGACGATCTCGGCATCGACTCGCTCGCCTTTCTCGACATCGCCTTCGCGATCGACAAGGCGTTCGGCATCAAGCTGCCGCTCGAGCAGTGGACGCAGGAGGTCAACGAGGGCAAGGCCCCGGCCGAGCAGTATTTCGTGCTCGAGAACCTGTGCCAGCGCATCGACGACCTCGTCGCCGCCAAGAAGGCGTGAACGCCTGCCGCCGCCGGGCTTGAGCCGGCGCGCAGCTCCCGATAGAGCATAGGGGTCGCCCGCGCGGATCGTCCGGTCCGTGCCGCGGCCTTACGCCGTTGCGGCGCCCATCAGGCCAAGGATCGCATGCGCCTCGAATATTTCGACATGATCGACAGGGTCGTGACCTTCGATCCGTCGCTGAAGCGCATCGTCACGCGCTCCACGGTTCCCGCCGAGAGCCCGGTCTTCGAGGGCCATTTCCCCGGCCACCCGCTGGTGCCCGGCGTGCTTTTGACCGAGACCATGGCGCAGGCCTCCGGCTATCTCCTGCTCGGCCTCAACGGGCTTTCCCAGATGCCCTTCCTGATGACGGTTGACAAGGCGCGCTTCCGCAGCTTCGTCGAGCCCCGCGCCGAGCTCGAAACCAGCGCCGAACTGGTGATCGAGGGTTCGGGCTATGCCGCGACCAGGGCGAAGCTGACGAGCGACGGCAAGCCGATCGGCGACGCCGAGTTGCGCTTCCGCCTGATGCCCTTCCCCGCCGATATGCGCGCGCTGATGCAAAGCCGCATCGACGCCATCGGCCTGACGCCGGAGCCTGCCCCATGAACCACCGCGACATGAGCCGCCGCGACGTGGTCATCACCGGCATCGGCATCGCCTCCAGCCTCGGCGAGGGCATCGAGACACACGCCGCCGCGCTCGCGGCGGGCGGCCCGCCGGTCGTCGACACCGAAAGCTTCAAGCCCTATCCGCTGCACCCGCTGGCGGCGCTGGAGCTGGACCGGCAGATCCCGAAGAAATCCGACCAGCGCCAGATGGAGCCCTGGCAGCGGCTCGGCGTCTATGCGGCGGGCCTCGCGCTCGATTCCGCCGGGCTGAAGAACGACGCCGAGGCCAAGAGCGCCTTGCAGGTCATCGTCGCCGCCGGCGGCGGCGAGCGCGACCATGCCGTCGACGCGGCGATCCTCGAAGGCCTGCGCGGCGCGAACGAGCCCGGCGCCTTCCTCAACGAGCGCCTGATGAGCGATCTCAGGCCGACGCTCTTCCTGGCGCAGCTTTCCAACCTGCTCGCCGGCAACATCGCCATCGTCCACGGCGTCACCGGCCCCTCGCGCACCTTCATGGGCGAGGAGCAGGCCGGCGTCGACGCGATCCGCACCGCCCATGCCCGCATCGCCGCGGGCCAGTCCGATCTGATGCTGGTCGGCGGCGCCTATAATGCCGAGCGCCGCGACATGCTGCTGCTCTTCGAGCTCGGCGGCTATCTGCGCCGCGACGGCTTCGCCCCCGTCTTCGAGCGCGAGGCGGCGCCCGGCCTGATCACCGGCAGCGCCGGCGCCTTCCTCGTGCTGGAATCGGCCGAGCGGGCCGCCGCCCGCGGCGCGCGGGCTTATGCCAAGCTCGCCCACACCGGCGCCGCCCGCAGCCGCCGCGCGGCCGGCACGGTCCGGTCCGCCCTGGCGAAGCTCGTCGCCGGCTTCGGCCCGGTCGCCACCGGCGCGCTCGCGATCTCCGCCGCCACCGGCTGCGCCCGCATCACGGCCGAGGAAGCGGCGGCCATCGCCGCGGCGGTTCCTTCGGCCCGGCGCATCGCCACCGGCGATCTCGTCGGCCACGGCGTCGAGGCCGCCTTCCCCGTCTCGGTCGCGCTCGCCGCGATCGCGCTCTCGGCCGGGCAGGCGAAGGAGGCGATCGTCACCGGCGCCGGCCACTGGCGCGGCGAGGGCGCCGCGCATCTCGTTCTAGCGTGAGGTTTGAGGCCATGACCACGCATCGCGACGCCAAGGGTCGTCCGCTCGTCGCCGTCACCGGGCTCGGCGTCGTCACCTCGCTCGGCCAGGGCAAGGACGCCAACTGGCAGGCGCTGACGGCCGGCAGATCCGGCATCCACCGCATCGGGCGCTTCCCGACCGAGGGGCTGAAAACCTCGATCGGCGGCACCGTCGACTTCCTGTTCGACGAGCCTTTCACCGCCCCCCAGCTCTCCGAGAAGCTCGCCACGCTCGCGGCCGAGGAAGCGATCGGCCAGAGCGGCATCGGCGCGGCCGGCGATTTCCCCGGCGAGCTTTTCATGGCCGTCCCCCCGGTCGAGATGGAATGGCCGCAGAAGCAGGAGATGGCCCGCGCCACTGCGGGCGAGGCCGATTATGACGGCCTGCTGCGCACCGCCGCGACGGGCAAGTTCCGGGCGATGCACGAGCTCTTCGTCTTCGGCGGCGTCGCCGACCACATCGCCGATCGCTTCGGCACCAGGGGCTCGCCGATCTCGCTTTCGACCGCCTGCTCCTCGGGCGCGACCGCGATCCAGATGGGCGTCGAGGCGATCCGCAGGGGCGATACGCAAGCCGCGCTGTGCATCGGCACCGACGGCTCGATCCATGCCGAGGCATTGATCCGCTTCTCGCTGCTCTCAGCGCTGTCGACCCAGAACGATCCGCCGGAAGGCGCGGCCAAGCCGTTCTCGAAGAACCGCGACGGCTTCGTCATGGGCGAGGGCGCAGGCGCCTTGGTGCTGGAGGATTACGACCATGCGCTCGCCCGCGGCGCGACGATCCTCGGCATCGTCGCCGGCTGCGGCGAGCGCGGCGACGGCTTCCACCGCACCCGCTCCAGCCCCGACGGCAAGCCCGCCATCCTCGCCATGCAGGATGCGCTCGCCGATGCCGGGCTCACCCCCGACGATGTCGACTACATCAACGCCCACGGCACCTCGACGCCCGAGAACGACAAGATGGAGGCGATGAGCTGCGCCGCCGTCTTCGGCGCGCGCATGGCAAGCCTGCCGATCTCCTCGAACAAGTCGATGATCGGCCATACCCTGACGGCGGCCGGCGCGGTCGAGGCGGTGATCTCCTTCCTGACCATCGCCAACGGCTTGATCCCGCCGACGATCAACTACGCCAATCCCGATCCGGCGATCGCGCTCGACGTGGTGCCCAACCAAGCCCGCAAGGCGAAGGTGAAGACGGTCCTGTCCAACTCCTTCGGCTTCGGCGGCCAGAACACCTGCCTCGTGCTGACGGCGCCCCCGGAGGCCGCATGACCAGGATTCTCGTCACCGGCGGCGCCAAGGGTGTCGGCGCCGCGATCGTGCGCGCGCTCGCGGCCGCCGGCCACGACGTCGATTTCACCTTCCGCTCCTCCGCCGAACAGGCGCTGGCGCTGGCCGACGAGATAGCCGCCGCCCATCCCGGCAGCAGCATCACGGCGCTGCCGCTCGACCTTTCCGACAGGGCCGCGCTCGCCGCCTTCTGCGAGGCGCGCGAGGGCGAGAGCTGGTTCGGCCTCGTCCACAATGCCGGCCAGCCCTATGATGCGCTCGCCGCGATGCTGGACCAGGACAGGGCCGAAGCGGCGATGCAGGTCAATTTCTGGGCCTTCACCCGCCTCGCCAAGAGCCTGATGCGGGGCATGATCCGCGCCCGCGCCGGCCGCATCGTCGCGATCGGCTCCGTCGCGGCGCTGCGCGGCAACCCCGGAAACGCGGCCTATGCCGCCTCGAAGGGGGCGCTGATCTCCTATGCCAAGACGCTGGCCGTCGAGACGGGCAAGCGCGGCATCACCGTCAACGTGATCGCGCCGGGCTTCGTCGACACCGACATGATGGCGCCCTACGCCGCCTATCGCGAGAGGATGCAGGGGCAGATCCCGGCCGGGCGCTTCGCCAGGCCGGAGGAGGTCGCAGGGCTTGCCGCCTTCCTGATGAGCGAGCCCGCGGCTTACATCAGCGGGACCGTGCTGCCGGTCGACGGCGGGCTGACGGCCCAGCTCGGCGTGCATCGCTGAATCGACAGGGGCGAAGATCTGTCGTATGGTTCACTTCGAACCGGAGTGAACCGACATGACGGCAGCCTTCACCATTCGCCTCGACGACGAGATGCTGGCCAAGCTCGACGCTCTCGCCGCCGACACCGACCGCTCGCGCAACTGGATCGCGGCGAAGGCGATCCAGGACTATGTCGAGCTCAACGCCTGGCAGATTCAGCGGATCAAGGCAGGCATCGCCGAAGCTGATCGCGGCGAGTTCGCGACGGACGAGGAAGTCGAGGCCGTGTTCCGTAAATACAAGGCCATGGCCGAGTGAAACTCATCTGGACGAAACGTGCGCTGCGCGAGCTCGATCAGATATTCGCGTTCATCGCGAAAGATAGCGGATCTGCCGCTGCGGCGCTGGTCGATCTGGTCGAGACGCGATCCGCCGTACTCGTCAGCCATCCAGAAATCGGGCGGCCGGGACGCAGCGACGGGACCCGCGAATTCGTCCTGACTGGAACGCCCTACATCCTGCCTTACCGGGTCCGCGACGGCCGCGTCGAAATCCTCGCTGTTTTCCATACCTCCCGGCAATGGCCGGACCAGCCCTGAAAGTCTCTGAACCCTCATGCGTTCCCTCCAGCTCCATGGCGACCGTGACCTCCGTCTCGAGGAGATCGCGCCGCCGCCGCCGCCCGCTCCGGGCGAGGTGCAGATCCGCATCAGGGCGGTGGCGCTGAACTATCTCGACCTCTGGGGTTTTCGCGGCATGGCCTTCGCCAAGCGCAAGATGCCCCAGGCGGCGGGCGTCGAGGCCGCGGGCGAGATCGTCTGC
This sequence comes from Bosea sp. (in: a-proteobacteria), assembly GCF_023953965.1. Classification (NCBI taxonomy): domain Bacteria; kingdom Pseudomonadati; phylum Pseudomonadota; class Alphaproteobacteria; order Hyphomicrobiales; family Alloboseaceae; genus Allobosea; species Allobosea sp. Next base: position 1,275,833 of record NZ_JAMLIX010000001.1, on the reverse strand, counting down.
GTCGGCGAGGGCGTCGAGGGCTTCGCGCCGGGCGACACCGTCACCGCCTATGGCGCCGATACCTGCGGCGCGTGCAAGGCCTGCCGCGAAGGCCGCGACAATCTCTGCGAGAACGTCGCCGGCATCATGGGCTTCCATATCGACGGTTTCGCCCGCGAACTTTTGAACCGCCCGGCGCGGCTGACGATCAAGGCGCCGAAGGGCGTCTCCTTCGAGGAAGCCGCCTGCGCGCCGATCGGCTTCGGCACGGTCCAGCACATGCTGTTCGACAATGCGAAGCTACAACCCGGCGAATCGGTGCTCGTCCATGCCGGCGGCTCGGGCATCGGCACGGCGGCGATCCTGATGGCCAAGGCGATCGGCTGCACGGTCTACACCACCGTCGGCGACGACGAGAAGGGCGCCAAGGCCAAGGCGCTCGGCGCCGACCACGTCATCAACTACCGCGAGGACCGCTTCGAGGGCGTGGTGCGCAAGCTCACCGGGCGCAAGGGCGTCGACGTCGTCTTCGAGCATGTCGGCGCCGACACCTGGAACGGCTCGCTGCTTAGCCTGAAGCGCGGCGGAAGGCTCGTCACCTGCGGCGCCACCTCCGGCCCCTCGGCCTCGATCAACCTGATGCAGCTCTTCCAGCAGCAATACCGCATCACCGGCTCCTTCGGCTGCCGCATCGAGAACATCGCCCAGTCGCTGGAGAAGATGGCCGGCGGCATGAAGCCGGTGATCGATTCGGTCTTCCCGCTGGCCGAATTCGAGAAGGGCCTCGCCCGGATCGAGGGCCGGCAGGTCTTCGGCAAGGTCGTCGTCGCCTTCTGAGCCTCGCGGCTCTGCCCGGCCGGCACTTGACGCGGGCGCCGTTCCTGCCCCAGATCGCGCCCTTTGAGGCCCGGTCTTGCTCTCGGCACGGGCGATTGAGGCTGGACCGACCTTGAGACGATTGAAGGCGATCGCCGCGCGCGCCGGTGCTGCGGTGATGATCGGCGTGATCCGCGCCCTGTTCGGCTTCCTGCGCCTGCTGGGACCCGACCGCGCCAGCGATCTCGGCGGCTGGCTCCTGCGCACGGCAAGCCCGCTGATCCCGGTCAACCGCGTCGCGCTCGCCAATATCCGGGCCGCCTTCCCCGAGAAGGACGAGGCCGAGGTCAGGCGCATCGCGCGCGGCGCCTGGGAAAACCTCGGCCGCGTCGCCGGCGAATACGCCAATCTCGGCGCCCTCTTCGACTACGACTACCACAACCCCGACAAGCCCTCGCGCGTCGAGGTCAAGGGCATCGAGCATTTCATCGCGCTCAAGGATGACGGCAAGCCCGGCCTGATCTTCTCGACCCATCTCGCCAATTGGGAGCTGCCGGCGATCTGCGCGGCGGCCTACGATCTCGAGACCACCGCCGTCTTCCGCGCCCCCAACGACCCGGCGATCGCGGCCGTGGTCCACGAGATCCGCTCCGGCGCCATGGGCGGGCTCGCGGCGGCCAAGCAGGGAGCCGCCTTCGCCATGCAGGGCGTGCTGGAGAAGGGCGGCCATCTCGGCATGCTGATCGACCAGCATTTCACCCGCGGCGTGGTCGTGCCCTTCTTCGGCCGCCCGGCGCTGACCAACCCGATCATGGGCAAGTTCGCCCGCCGCTTCGAATGCCCGGTCCATGGCGTGCGGGTGGTGCGCCTGCCGGACCACCGCTTCCGGCTGGAGCTGACGCCGCCGCTCGACCTGCCGCGCGACGCCGGGGGTGAGATCGACGTCGAGGGCGCGATGGCGATGATGACGGCCGTGGTCGAGGGCTGGGTGCGCGAGCATCCCGAGCAATGGCTCTGGATGCATCGCCGCTGGCGCCCCAACATGATTCCGGCCGCCGCGCGCGCCGAATTCGATCACGCCCGCGCGACGGTGCCGGTTTTCAAGGCAACGTGATTTCCCTCGCCGGCGGATTGCGGGCTTTGCTAACCTCCGCAAGATCCGTCGCCCAAAGAGCCCTGACCATGTCCCCTCGCCCGCGCCATCTCGCAGCGACTGCCGCGGCCCTTGCGCTGGGCCTGGCGGCGGCGCGGGCCGAGGCGCCGGCAAAGCCGCTCAAGGCGGTGATCGAGCTCTTCACCAGCCAGGGCTGCTCCTCCTGCCCACCGGCCGACGCGCTGGTGATGGAGCTCGCCAGGGACCCCGGGCTGATCGCGCTCACCCTGCCGGTGACGTATTGGGACTATCTCGGCTGGAAGGACACGCTCGGCAAGGATTCCTTCGCCCGTCGCCAGAAGTTCTACGCCAAGGCCCGCGGCGACGGGCAGGTCTACACCCCCCAGGCCGTCGTCAACGGCACCGCCCATGCGATCGGCTCGGAGCGGGCGGATATCGAGAAGGCGGTGAGCCAGTTCGCCGCGACCGGCTTTGCAGCGAGCGTCACGCTGAAGGAGGAGGGCGGCGCGCTCCGGATCCGGGTCGCGCCGGCCGCAGGCGGGGCCGCGACGAGCGCCGGCGTCTGGGTGCTGCCGACCACGCATCAGGCGGCCGTGCCGGTCACCCGCGGCGAGAACCAGGGCCGCACGCTCTCCTATGCCAATGTCGTGCGCGGCATGGTCCGCGTCGGCGACTGGACCGGCGGGGAGACGACCTTGACCGCGCCGCTCTCGGCGACCGAGGCCCCGGAGGCCGACGGCTATGTCGTCATCGTCCAGGCCGAGCGCACCGGCAAGCACGGCTTGACGATGCCGGGCGCAATCCTCGGTGCGGCCAGGGGACCGGCCGGGGGACCGGCGCGCCGCTGAGCCTGCCGGGGGCTCAGAGCAGGATCACCTTGTTCGGCAGCTCGTCGACATCGTCGGGAACCGGCGGCGCATGCTGCGCCAGAACCGTGCCGACCGCACCGACGGCCGCGATCAACCCTTCCGTCAGCCGGTCCTCGCGCGCGGCGGCGAGCAGCGGCTCGATGATGGCGCCCCAGGCATCCTCCCCGGCCAGCCCGTCGATACCGGTGTCGGTGAGGATTTCGGCATAGCGCTCCTGCAGCGCGATATAGATGAGGACGCCGGTGCGTCCCTTCGTCCGCGTCAGCCCGCGCGCCGTGAACTCCCGCAGCGCCACGTCATGCGCGCGCCGACGCTTGACGAAGCCGGGCACGAAGCGCCCGCCGCGGCCGTACCAGAGCAGCGTCGCCAGGAGCGCCGCCGCGCAGAGAAGCTGGATCAGGAAGATCTTCTGCGCGCTGATCGTGGTCAGCGAGATCAGCGGCCAGGGCACGAACAGCGCCAGGGTGAGCGCCATCATAACCGGGACGTTGCGATAGCTCGACGCCGCCCGGTCGATCACCACGACGATCTCGCCGGCCGTCAGGCTCTCGGCCCGGCGCACCGCTTCCGCGATCGCATCCCTGTCGGCTGCATCCATCACCAGTCTCCCGAGGCCCCGCCGCCGCCGGATGAGCCGCCGCCGCCCGAAAACCCGCCCCCGCCCGAGCTCCAGCCGCCTCCGCCGCTGCTCCAGCCCGAGCTGGAGCTCGAACCCGTGCTCCAGCTCGTGCTCTGCGGCAGGCTCACCCATCGCCCGTTGCGCAGGCGATGCCGCCGCGCCCCGCCCTGCTGCCTCAGGCCCCGCAGGAAGGCGACGACGAACAGGAAGATCAGGACCATCGCGATAATGACGGCGATATCCTCGCCGAGCGCGCTCTCGTCCGAGCGGACCTCGGCCCGGCGCTGCCATTCCTCGGCGTCGCCCGCCAGGATGGTCAGGATGGCGTCGACGCCGGCCTCGATCCCCCCGGTGAAATCCCCGGTCTTGAACTTCGGCGCGATCGCCGTGGTGACGATGACCTTCGAGAGTGCGTCGGTCAGCGCCCCTTCGAGCCCATAGCCGACCTCGATGCGGACCTTGCGCTCCTTCGGCGCGACGATCAGCAGGGCGCCGTTGTTCTTTCCGTTCTGGCCGAGCTGCCAGTGGCGGAACAGGCCGTTGGCGAAATCCTCGATCGTCACGTCCTGCAGCGACGGCACGGTCGCGACCACGACCTGGTCGGAGGTCTTGTCCTCATGCGCCTTGAGCTTGTCCTCGATCCGCTGGCGGACGTCGGGGGCGATGAGGTTCGCACCGTCGACGACCCGCCCGGTCAGGGCCGGCCAGGACGGCTCCGCGGCGAGCGCGAGCCCGGTCCAGACGAGGGCGAGGCAGGCGGCCGCCGCACGCAGCACCGTCAGTCGCGGGCGAAGCGATGCCACGGGCGTCCGCCCTCGGTCCCTTTAGAACTTCACCGCGGGCGGGCGCTCGGCCCCGGCGGTCGCCGTGAAGGTCTCCATCGGCTTGGCGCCCCAGAACAATTTCGCCCAGATCACGCCGGGAAAGGTGCGGATCTCGGTGTTGAAGGCCTGCACCGCCTGGATGTAGTCGCGCCTTGCCACGGCGACGCGGTTCTCGGTGCCCTCGAGCTGCGACTGCAGGGCGAGGAAGTTCTGGTTCGACTTCAGCTCCGGATAGCGCTCGACCGTGACGAGCAGCCGCCCGAGCGCGCCGGTGAGCTGGTTCTGCGCGTCCTGGAATTCCTTGAACTTCGCCGGATCGTTGATGGTCGAGGCGTCGACCTTGACCTGGGTCGCCCTGGCGCGGGCCTCGACCACGGCGGTCAGCACCTCGCGCTCCTGCGCGGCATAGCCCTTCACCGCCTCGACGAGGTTCGGGATCAGGTCGGCGCGGCGCTGATACTGGTTCTGCACCTCCGACCAGGCGGCCTTCGCCTTCTCTTCCAGCGTCGGCACGTTGTTGTAGCCGCAGCCGGCGAGCACGGTCCCGAACAGGCCGAGCACGAGCCAGACGAGCGGCCGGCTGAAGCGGATAGGAAACGGCATGCCGGGAACCCCTTCTGGCGACATCAGGATGGTCGATTCGTGACTTTACCCGCCAGCGTGCGCGTCTCCAAGCTGTCAGGCCGCGACGAATGGCCTATTCTGCCGCCGTCACCGGAGCTTTGCCATGCGCCTGTCTCTCATCCTGCCCTTGGCCCCCCTGCTGGCCGCCCAGATCGCCGTCGCGCAGCCGCTCGCCCCCGCCCCCGAAGCCGCGACCGGGCGCAGCGTCGGAAGGCTCGGCACCGCCCAGCGCTTCATGGCCGCCGCCGCCAATCCGCTGGCCGCGGCGGCCGGGCGCGAGATCCTGCGCGCCGGCGGCAGCGCGGCCGATGCCGCCATCACGATCCAGCTCGTGCTCAATCTGGTCGAGCCGCAGAGCTCCGGCATCGGCGGCGGCGCCTTCCTCGTCCATTGGGACGAGGCGGCCCGCAAGGCGACGACGCTGGACGGGCGCGAGACGGCGCCCGCGGCCGCAAAACCCGACCGCTTCATGAAGGACGGCAGGCCGATGCCGTTCCGGGAGGCCGTGGTCGGCGGCCGCTCGGTCGGCGTGCCGGGAACGCTGAAGCTGCTGGAAGAGGCGCACCACCGCTGGGGCAAGCTGCCCTGGGTCGATCTGATCGCTCCGGCGCTGAAGCTGGCCGAGGAGGGCTTCACGATCTCGCCGCGCCTGGCGGGGCTGCTGGCCGGCGAAAAGGAGCTGCCGAAGAACCCGCTGGCCGCGGCCTATTTCTACGAGCCGGACGGCAAGCCCAAAGCCGCCGGCATGCTGCTGAAGAACCCGGCCTTCGCGACGACGCTGCGCGCCATCGCGGCGCGGGGTGCGGGGGCCCTCTACACGGGGCCGCTCGCCGCGGACATCGTCGCGACCGTCACCGGCCACCCGACCAATCCCGGCGACATCACGCTAGCCGATCTTGCCGCCTACCGCGTCGAGGAGCGCGAGCCGGTCTGCGGCGCCTACCGGATCTGGCGCCTCTGCGGCATGGGTCCGCCGAGCTCGGGCGCCGTCGCCATCCAGCAGATGCTCGGCATGCTCGAAGGGCGGGATCTGCGCCGGATGGGGCCGGGCGCCGAGGCCGCGCACTGGTTCAGCGAGGCCGGCCGGCTCGCCTTCGCCGACCGGGCGCTCTATCTCGCCGATCCGGCCTTCGCCGCCGTGCCTCTGCGCGGCCTGATCGACCGCGACTATATCCGCTCGCGCGGCGCCCTGATCGGCCCCGAGCGCTCGATGGGCCGGGCCAAGCCTGGCGATCCGCCGCATCGGCGCGCCGAATTGCTCGCCCCTTCGGAGGGCGTCGAGAACGGCACCAGCCACATCTCGGTGGTGGATGCTGAGGGCAATGCCGTCGCCATGACCACGACGATCGAGGACGGTTTCGGCGCGCGCCTCATGACTCAAGGCGGCTTCCTGCTCAACAACGAATTGACCGATTTCAATTTCGCGCCGGAGGAGGACGGCAAGCCCGTCGCCAACCGGGTCGAGCCGGGCAAGCGGCCCCGCTCCTCGATGGCGCCGACGCTGGTCTTCGACGCTTTCGGCAGGCTTTATGCCGTGGTCGGCTCGCCGGGCGGCAGCCAGATCATCGGCTATGTCGGCAAGACGCTGATCGCGCTGCTCGACTGGCGGATGGACCCGCAAGCCGCGGTCGATTTCGGTAATTTCGGCAGCCGCAACGGCCCGACCGAGCTGGAGAAGGGCACGGAAGCCGAAGCCTGGAAGGCCGCGCTCGAAGCCAGGGGCCACGAGGTCCGCCTCTTGGAGATGACCTCGGGCACGCAGGCCATCGTCAAGACGCCGGAGGGCTTTTCGGGCGGCGCCGACGGAAGGCGCGAGGGCGTCGCGATCGGGGATTGAGCGGCACCGTCAGCGCGCGCTGCGCGCGAACTGGATGATCGCGCCGGCCGCGGCCTGCTGCCGGCCCTCGAAGGTATGGGGCGTATTCGGGCGGCAGGGCGGCCCGAAGCCGCCGCCGCCGCTGATCCAGCTCGCCCGCGCGCGGCCGCGCGACCAGCGGACGAATTCCGGCACCGCCTCGGGCGGCGTGAGGAAGCACTGGTCGCCGCGATGATGCAGCACGAGCGTTCGCGGCAGCCGGGAGGGATCGCCGAGCGTTCCCACGACCGAGCCGTTCGGCGTGCCCGGCGGTAGAAGCCCGCCGGAGGCAAAGACGACACCGTCGGGCTGCGCCCCGTTCGCCACGGCCTGCGCCGCCGTGACCGCACCGAGGCTCATGCCCACCAGGACGACGCGCATGCCCCGGCCCTTGAACTGGGAGATCAGCGAACCCGCCTGCCCCGCACTCGTGGTCAACACGGTTTCCAGCCCGGCGGATTGAAAGATCGGCTCGCTCCTCACCAGGAAATCCCGCGGATCGATACCACCGGCACCGGGGATCAGGACGAGCGCGACCGGCTGCCGCGCCGATTGGGCTAAGGTTGACGCCGCAGCGACACCGAAAGCAAGCAGGGCGAGCAATCGCAGAAACGGCAGCGTGCGCATGGTCGGGACTCCGTCAGAGCGGACTTGGCACTATGGGCGCGTGCGCCAACTGACGCAACGGCAGATGCCGGGCTCAATCGGCCCGCTGGATTCCGCGCGCGGATGCACCTTCGCCGCCGGCACCGCGCCCGGCGATCAGCCAGTAGACGAAGCCCGTCGCCGCTCCGACCAGGAAGAGGCCGGAGACGATCTGGATCTCGGCCGCGCTCGGCGCGCGCGACAGCCGCAGCATGGCGAGCGGCAAGAGCGCGGCGAGGAAGCCGGTCATCCCGCTCTGGACGAGCCCGCCGCGCAGCCTGAACAGCTCCGAGCCGATCGCGACGAGCACCACCGGCGCGACGATGATCGCACGCCCGAGCCGGGCGACCAGGGCAAAGGCCGCCTGCGCCGCCGGCGCAGGATCCATGCCGCTCTCGGCGAAACCGAGCAGGATGTCGACGAGCCGCTCGATGCCGCCGCCGATCATCAGCGCCAGCGCCGGCGAGGCGACGCTCGCCATGGCGAGCGCGAACAGCCCCGCCCCCATCGCGACGAGGCAGGCGAAGGGGATGAGCACGAGCCAGCGCAGCAAGGCTTATTCCGCCGCGACAGCGGGAGCAGCGGCCTGCGCCTCGTCCAGCATCAGCCTGGCGCGGGCGGAAAGCTTTTCGGTCTCGCTCTTGAGCTGGCCGCAGGCGGCGAGGATGTCGCGCCCGCGCGGGGTGCGCACCGGCGAGGCGTAGCCGGCGCGGAAGACGATCTCGGAGAAGCGCTCGATCCGGTCCCAGTCCGAGCATTCGTATGTCGTGCCGGGCCAGGGATTGAACGGGATCAGGTTGATCTTGGCCGGGATGCCCTTGAGCAGCCGCACCAGCTCGCGCGCCTCGGCGTCGGAATCGTTCACGCCCTTGAGCATGACATACTCAAAGGTGATGCGTTTCGCGTTCGACAGGCCCGGATAGTTCCGGCAGGCCTCGAGCAGCTCCCTGATCGGGTATTTCCTGTTGAGCGGCACCAGCTCGTTGCGCAGCTCGTCGCGCACCGCATGCAGCGAGATCGCCAGCATCGTGCCCATCTCGGCTCCCAGCGGGCCGATCTGCGGCACCACGCCCGAGGTCGAGACGGTGATGCGCCGGCGCCCGAGCGACAGGCCCTGGTCGTCCGACATCACGGCGATGGCGTCGCGCACGCTCTCGAAATTGTAGAGCGGCTCGCCCATGCCCATGAAGACGATGTTGGAGACGAAGCGCCCGCCGTCATTCGGCACGAAGGCGCCTTCCGGCGCCTTGCGGTTCGGGAAATCGCCGAGCCGCTCGCGCGCGACCATCATCTGCGCGACGATCTCCTCGGTCCTGAGGTTGCGCACCAGCCGCTGCGTGCCGGTGTGGCAGAAGGTGCAGGTCAGCGTGCAGCCGACCTGGCTGGAGACGCACAGCGTGCCGCGGTCGACCTCGGGGATATAGACGCATTCGATCTCGGCGCCGCGGTCGTGCGGGCCGGTCGAGGGCATCCGCATCAGCCATTTGCGCGTGCCGTCGGTCGAGACCTGCTCGGCGGTGACGGTGGGCAGATCGAGCGAGAAACGCTCCGCGAGCGCGGCCCGCAAACCCTTGCCGATCGTCGTCATCGCGTCGAACTCGCGCACGCCGTAATGGTAGATCCAGTTCCAGAGCTGGCCGACGCGCATGCGCCGCTCCTTCTCGGGCACGCCGATCTCGGCCAGCGCCTGGCTGAGGCCGGCGCGGGTGCGCCCGACCAGCGAGGGGCGCCGCAAAGCGGATTCGGCCGCCGGAGCGGGGGGAGCGGAAACGGATACGGTCATCGGAGCTCTGTCGTCGCCCATCGGGAAGGCGCGGGTTTATCGCCGCTCCCTAGCACGATCCGGGAAAAAGCGAAAACGGTTCCCTCGGGCCGGCTTCCTGCCTACCGTCTCGCCGGAGTCACATTCGCCTGACTAGGATAGGCTCATGCCGAGACTGTTCATCGCCCTCGAGATCCCCGCGGACATCGCCTCCGGCCTCGCCTTGCATCGCGGCGGGCTTACCGGCGCGCGCTGGATCGAGCCGGCCGACTACCACGTCACCCTGCGCTTCCTCGGCGAGGTCGACCGCCATCGGGCGAACGATGTCGACGACATCCTCTCCGATCTTTCCGCTTATCCGTTCGAGGTCACGCTCGACGCGCTCGGCAGCTTCGGCGGCGACAAGCCGCGCGCCGTCTTCGCGCGGGTGCAGCCGGGCAAGGCGCTCACCGATCTCCAGTCCGATCTGGAGCGGCAGATGCGCCGGCTCGGCCTGCCGGCGGAGGGACGCAAATTCGTGCCCCATGTCACGCTGGCCAGGCTGCGCGACACCTCGGCCGCCGAGGTCGCGCATTATCTCAGCCTGCATCCGATCGTCCGGCCGCTCGGCTTCACGGCGCGCCGCATCGCGCTGATGTCGTCGCGGGAATCGACCGGCGGCGGGCCCTATGTGCTGGAGGCGGCCTATCCGCTCGGCCCCGCCTATCCGAACCGCCGGCCGCGGGAGATACGCCGATGACGCGGCCGAAACGGCTCTCGCCCGAGGCACAGGCCGAGGCGCTCACGACGCTCACCGGCTGGAAGCCGGCCGGGGCGCGCGAGGCGATCGTCAAGCGCTTCGCCTTCCGCGATTTCAGCGAAGCCTTCGGCTGGATGACGCGCGTCGCCCTGCTGGCCGAGGCGATGAACCATCACCCGGAATGGTCGAACGTCTACCGGACCGTCGACGTCACGCTGACGACCCATGACGCCGGCGGGCTGACCGAGCTCGACGTGAGGCTGGCGCGGGCGATCGACGCGCTGGGGACTTGATCCCGCTATCCGTCCCAGCCGCAGGTCCTCAGCGCCAGCAGCATGTGCTGCGGCGGCGGCGCCTCGACATGGATCGGCTCGCGCTTCTTGTAGAGCGGCACGGTGACGGAGCGGGCATGGAGCTGGAGGCCCGGGCCGCCCTCGCGCGGGGCATCGCCATAGATCTCGTCGCCGAGCATCGGCCAGCCGCTCTCCGCGCAATGGACGCGCAGCTGGTGCGTGCGTCCCGTCAGCGGCTCGAGCGCAAGCCAGGCGAGCGGGCCATGCTCGCTCTCGCCCCGGCCGAGGACGCGATAGCGGGTCCGCGAGGGCAGGCCGTGGGAAGCGACCTTCATCCACCAGCCGCGCTCGGGCGAGCGGCGCGCCAGGGGAAGATCGATCAGCCCCTCCTCCTCCGCGGGACCGCCCTGCACGATCGCCCAGTAGGTCTTGCCGATCCGGCCGTCGCGGAACATCTGGTTGAGCTCGGCCATCGCGCGGGGATGCCGTCCGAGGATGAGGCAGCCGGAGGTGTCCTTGTCGAGGCGGTGCGCGGCTTCCGGCCGGCGCGGCAGGCCGAAGCGCAGCGCGTCGAGATGATCGGTGAGCACGGGGATCGACCGGCGCTGCGCCGGGGGCCCGCTATGGACGGGCAGGCCGGCGGGCTTGTCGATGACGAGCATCATGGCGTCGCGGTAGATGAGCGGCACCGGCGGGGCGGCGTCAACTTGTCCCGCTGCTTGCGAATTTTCTGGTCGGTCCGGCTGCGCCATGGCATTGCGCTAGCGAAGCCGGACCGCGGGCGCAACCCAGGCGGCGCGCCCGGCTGAAGACAGGATGGCGATGAGCGAGACCGACCCGAAGAAACGCGGCTTCTTTTCGAGGCTGTTCGGACGCGACGAGGAGCCGAAGCCGGAAACCGGTGAGGCCGCTCCGGCGCCGGTCGTCGAATCCGTTGCGCCACCCGCACCCGTCGAGATCATCGCGCCGCCGGCGGAACCCGAGCCCTTGGCTGCTCCCACCCCCGCGCCGCAGCCGAAGCGGAGCTGGTGGCGGCGGCTGACGGAGGGGCTGTCGCGCACCTCCTCGGCGCTGACGACGGGGATCACCGACCTCTTCACCAAGCGCAGGCTCGATGCCGGCACGCTCGAGGATCTGGAGGACATCCTGATCCAGGCCGATCTCGGGCTCGCCACCTCGGCCCGGATCGCCAAGGCGGTCGGCGAGGGCCGCTACGACAAGCTCATAGAGCCCGACGAGGTGAAGGCGATCCTGGCCCGCGAGATCGAGACGATCCTTTCGCCCGTCGCGCAGCCGCTTTCCGTCGACGCCACGAAAAAGCCGTTCGTGCTGCTGATGGTCGGGGTCAATGGCTCCGGCAAGACCACCACGATCGGCAAGCTCGCCGCGAAATTCCGCGCCGAGGGCAAATCGGTGATGCTGGCGGCCGGCGACACGTTTCGCGCCGCGGCGATCGAGCAGCTGCGCGTCTGGGGCGAGCGCACCGGGGCCGAGGTCGTCTTCGGCCGGCAGGGCGCGGATGCGGCAGGCCTCGCCTTCGAGGCGCTGCAGAAGGCCAAGGCGAACAATACCGACGTGCTGATGATCGACACCGCCGGCAGGCTGCAGAACAAGCAAGGGCTGATGGACGAGCTCGCCAAGGTGGTGCGCGTCATCCGCAAGCAGGACGAAAGCGCCCCGCATGCGGCGCTCCTGGTGCTCGACGCCACCGTCGGCCAGAACGCGATCAGCCAGGTCGAGGCTTTCCGCGAGACGGCGGGCGTCACCGGGCTCGTCATGACCAAGCTCGACGGCACGGCGCGCGGCGGCATCCTGGTGGCGCTGGCGGCTGAGTTCGGCCTGCCGGTGCATTTCATCGGCGTCGGCGAGAGCGTCGAGGATCTGGAGCCGTTCTCGGCGCGCGATTTCGCCCGCGCCGTGGCGGGTTTGGGAGAAGCGGCGTGAGCGGGACGATGCGGCAGCCGGCCGGCGGCACGGCTGAGAAGGGCAGGGCGGTCCATCCGCTCCTGAAGCTCGCGCTGGAATTCGGGCCGCTGGCGATCTTCTTCTTCGCCAATTCCTATGGCGACCGGCTGTTCGGCGTGGCCGAGGATCGGCGCATCTTCGTCGCGACCGGCGTCTTCATCGTGGCCTCGCTCGTGGCGCTGGCGCTGTCGCGGGCGCTGATGGGCTATCTGCCGCGCATGGCGATCGTCAACGCCGTCGTCGTCACCGTCTTCGGCGGGCTGACGCTGGCGCTGGACGACGCCTTCTTCATCAAGGTCAAGCCCACCATCGTCAACGCGCTGTTCGGCGCGGTGCTGCTCGGCGGGCTTCTCTTCGGGCGTTCGCTGCTGGCGCTGGTGCTGGAGACGGTGCTGCAGCTCGACGCCGAGGGCTGGCGCAAGCTGACCTTCCGCTGGGGACTGTTCTTCTTCGTGCTGGCGGCCTTGAACGAGGTCGTCTGGCGCACGCAGACCCAGGATTTCTGGGTCGCCTTCAAGGTCTGGGGCGTGATGCCGCTGACCATGGCCTTCGCGCTGGCGCAGACGCCGCTGATCCTGAAGCACGAGATCAAGCCGGCGAAGATCGAGGAATAGGGCCTCTTGCCATTTGGCATGATAGCCTCCATTTTATGCCAAATGGAGAGCCATGCCATGACGGCCCTGCTGCGCATCGAGACGGCTCCGCGCGATTTCGTCCCAGATCCGATCACGGAGGCGGAAGCGGCGGCGATGTTCCGCGCCGCCGTCAACCTGTTCCGGCTCTGGCGGATCACCGACGAGGAAGCGGCGGTGCTCGTCGACCTGCCGCTCAGGAGCTACCGGCGCTGGAAGGCCGGCGAGATCGGCCGTATCTCACGCGACGGCAAGGCCAGGCTCTCCAACCTGATGGGCATCCACAAGGCGCTGCGGCTGATCTTCACCGAGCCGCAGCGCGGCTATGACTGGATCAAGCGTCCGAACCGCGATCTCGGCGGCCGGACCGCGCTCGACATCATGCTCGGCGGCGAGCTGACCGACCTGATGCGGGTGCGCCGCCTGCTCGATGCCGAGCGGGGCGCCTGGTGATCGATCCGGCCGGGTTGCCGGTCGCGCGTGTGGAATGGCATGGCGCGGTCCGGATCATCCGCAGCGTCTTCCCGCCGATCGACCTGTTCGAGGATATCGCCGACCCCGCCGACTGGCCGCTGCTGATCGCGGCCGAGCAGAAGACCGATCCGCGGCTGATGGAGACGATCGGCAATCTCGATCTGGTGCCGCCGGAGCGGCGCGTCTCGGGGCCGGGATCGAGCTGGCTGATGGCGCCCTTCACCCATGTCAGCCCGGACAGGCAAAGCCGCTTCAGCGACGGCGGCTTCGGCGTGCTCTATGCTGGCGATCGTTTCGAGGTCGCGCTGCTGGAGACGATCCACCACCATGCCCGCTTCATGCTGGCGACGGCCCAGCCACCGGGCTGGACCTCGCAGTTTCGCGAGATCGTGCTGGACATCGACGCAAAGCTTCACGATCTCAGGCCGTTGGGAGCCGAAGCCGCAGCCGTGCTCGACCCTGTCGACTATGCCGCAAGCCAGGCGCTCGGCATCGGCTTGCGGGCGCTGGGCTCGGCCGGCGTGGTTTACCCGAGCGTCCGCTGCGACGGCGGCGGCTGCGTCGGGTTGTTCTATCCGGACGGCGCGCGCGCTTCGCTGCAGGGGCGCCATCTCGACTACCACTGGAACGGCGAGCGCGTGGACCTCTATCGCGATCGCAACGCCGGCGAGATCTACCGCATCGTCTGAAGCCTATTTCGGCGCCATCCGGATCGCGCCGTCGAGGCGGATCGTGGTGCCGTTCAGCATGTCGTTCTCGACGATGCTGCGGACGAGCGCGGCATATTCCGCCGGCCGGCCGAGGCGGGAAGGATGCGGCACCGAGACCGCGAGCGACGCCCTGGCCTCCTCCGGCAGGCCGGCGAACATCGGCGTCTCGAACAGGCCGGGCATGATCGTGACGACGCGGATGCCGAACCCGGCGAGATCGCGCGCGACCGGCAGCGTCAGGCCGGCGACCCCGGCCTTGGAGGCGGCATAGGCCGCCTGGCCGATCTGGCCGTCCTCGGCGGCGATCGAGGCCGTGCAGACGATGACGCCGCGCCCGCCATCGGCGGTCACGGGGTCGAGCCCGGCCAGCGCCGCGGCGGATTTCGCGATGACGCGGAAGGTGCCGGTGAGGTTGACCGCGACCGCCTTCTCGAAGGTGGCGAGATCGTGGGCGACGAGCTCGCCCGTATCGCGCTTCTTCGAGACGACGCGGCGGCCGGGCGCAATTCCCGCGCAGTTGACGACGATCCGCGCCACGCCATGGGCCGCACGGGCTTCCGCCAGCGCCGCGTCGACGGAGGCGTCGCCGGTGACGTCGCATGGGACGAAGAGACCGCCGATCTCCCGTGCGATCGCCGTGCCGCGCGCGGCGTCGAGATCGAGCAGCGCGACCTTGACGCCCTGCCCGGCCAGCATCCGGGCGGTGGCCTCGCCGAGGCCGGAGGCGCCGCCGGTGACGATCGCGGCGAGGGAAGAATCGAGTTTCATGGCGCGTTTCCCGGATATCCTGCTCCAAAGCCGGTTTAGTGGGCCTTTCGCGCCGCTCCAAGCGGGTTTTCCGGCCGGCCTCTTGCGCAGGATCAAGCCGGGGCCATCTTTCGGCATGGCGCTTCGATTCGGAAGCGCGCCATCATGGGCGTCACCGAACGCCGGGGAGCAAGAGCAGGATGAGCGAGGGGTTCAGCGCGACCTTTACCCGCGAGGAGATGGAGGCGATCCGCAAGAGCCTGCGCGACGAGGCGAGGTTCGGCGCCGATTTCATGGCGCGGCTCAAGCGGGTCGCGAAGCGGATTCCCTTCGCCGAGGATTTGCTGGCCGCGTGGTTCTGCGCGCGCGACCCGGCGACGCCGCGGCGCGTGCGGATGACGCTGCTCGCCGCGCTCGGCTATTTCGTGCTGCCGGTGGACGCCATTCCCGACATCATGCCGATGCTCGGCTTCACCGACGACGCGGCCGTGATCGCGGCGGCCATCGCGGCCGTCGCCGGCTCGATCACGGCGGAGCACCGCGCACGGGCGAAAGAGGCGCTGGCGAAGCTTTAGGTGATGTGGACACTTGCCGTACGGGTGCCTTGCGGCTCCGCTCCGCGGCATTCGCATTTTCGCCAGGATCGTGACACTCTATGCCGCCGTCCCGCCTGCTCCGCCCGGCTAACCGGTGGTAAACGCGGTATTAAGATTTTTAGTGACTGATGGCGGTCCATGATCAGCTCGTTCTTCCGCACCCGCGACGCCGCCCTGTTCCGCTTTGCCGCCGCGCTTGGCCTGATGGCCGGTGCCCTCGGCACCGCGGCGCTGCCGGCGCAGGCGGCGCCCGCCAAGCCGAAGCCCGCGGCGGCGGCCGCCGCCAGCTCCGGCCAGGGTCAGGCCATGCTGCTCGAGACCGCCGGCAAATGGCAGGCTTTCTCCTCGCAGCAGGGCCGTTCCAAGGTCTGCTACGCATTGTCCAAGGCGGAAAGCCGTTCTCCGGCCAATCTCAAGGATGTCGAGGGGATGATCTTCGTCTCCACCCGGCCGGGCGAGGGCGTGCGCAACGAGATCAGCTTCGTGATGAACTTCGACCTCAAGGAAAACGTCGAGCATCAGGCGATCATCGGCAACGAGCGCTTCTCCCTGGCGGCCAAGGGCCAGAACATGTGGCTGACGAACCCGGCCGAGGAACCGCGCATGCTCGAGGCGATGCGCCGCGGCTCCGGGATCGAGATCAAGGGCACCTCCAAACGCGGCAACCCGACCAGCGACAAATACTCGCTCGCCGGCATCAGCCAGATCGTCAAGCGGGCCGAGGACGCCTGCAAGTAAGACTGGTCGTTCGCCGGCGAGGTTTTCTTACGGGCAGGGGTTGCCGACACTCTGGTGGATCGCGTCGATTCCCGCCTCGACCTCGGGCGCAAGCCTGACGTCGATCGAGGCGATGTCGGTTCTGAGCTGCTCCATCGTGGTCGCGCCGATGATGGTGGCGGTGACGAAGGGCCGGCTGTCGACGAAGGCGAGCGCCATCTGCGCCGGATCGAGCCCCGATTCGCGGGCGAGCGCGACATAGCGCCGGACCGCCTCGTCGGTGCCGGGCGTCTCATAGCGCTGGGCCCGGTTGAACAGGGTCGTACGCGCTCCCGCCGGGCGGGCGCCGTCGAGGTATTTGCCGGTGAGGTAGCCCTGCGCCAGCGGCGAATAGGCGATGAGCCCGACATCCTCGTTCAGCGCGACCTCGCCCAGCGCCGTCTCGAAGCTGCGGTTGACGAGGTTGTAGGCGTTCTGGATCGACTGGACCCGCGGCGTGCCGCGCGCTTCCGAGTCCGCGACGAAGCGCATCGTGCCCCAGGCGCTCTCGTTGGAGAGGCCGAGATGGCGGATCTTGCCGGCCTTGACCACGTCCGCGAAGGCGTCGAGCTGCTCGGCGATCGGCGTCTCGTCCGCCGGCCGCGCGTAAGCCCCCTTCGAGAAGCGCGTCGGATTCGAGCCCCAGGGCATCGGCCGCTCGGGGAAATGGATCTGGTAGAGGTCGATATAATCGGTCTTGAGCCGCCTCAGGCTCTTGTCGACCGCCTCGAAGATCTGCTTGCGCGTCAGCCGCGTCGGGCTCCCGTCATCGCGGAACCAGGTGTTGGGGCCGCGCCCGCAGATCTTCGAGGCCAGGATGATCCTGTCGCGGTTGCCGCGCGCCTTGAACCAGCTGCCGATGATCCGCTCGGTCGCACCTTGCGTCTCGGGGCTGGGCGGAATCGCATAGAGCTCGGCCGTATCGAGGAAATTGATGCCCTGCGCGACGGCGTAGTCCATCTGGGCGTGGCCTTCGGCCTCGCTGTTCTGCTGGCCGAAGGTCATGGTTCCCAGGCAGAGCGACGAGACCTTGAGATCGGTGCGCCCGAGGCGGCGGTATTCCATGGCAAGGCAACTCCGGGAGAGGCCGGCGGGCGGCGAGGCTGACAAAGGGGGGTCGCCGCGGAGAACCCGCGGGCGGATCAGGACCGGGGCGGCAGGGAGGCGATGAAGCGCTCGACCGTCGGCAGGATGGCGCGGACGATGACGGCGACGCCCTCGGCCGTGGGATGCAGCCCATCCGCCTGGTTCAGAGCGCGCTCGCCCGCGATGCCTTCCAGGAAGAACGGGTAAAGCACCAGCCCGTGCTTTTCCGCAAGCTCGCGATAGATCGGATCGAAGCGTTTCGCATAATCCGCGCCGAGATTGCGCGGCGCCAGCATCCCGGCGAGCAGCACCGGGATCCCGCGCTCCTTCAGCCGCAGGATCATCGCTTCGAGCGCCTGGCGCGTCTGCGCCGGATCGACGCCGCGCAGCGCGTCGTTGGCGCCGAGCTCGAGGACGACGCCGTCGGTCCCCTCCGGCACCGACCAGTCGAGCCGCTCCAGCCCGCCCTGCGTCGTGTCGCCGGAAACGCCGGCGTTCACGATCTCGACAGCGATGCCCCTGGCGCGCAGCGCCGCCTCCAGCACGGCCGGAAAGGCCGAGGCTGCCGGCAGGTTGTAGCCCGCGGTCAGCGAATCGCCGAAGGCGACGAGCTTCAGCGGCCTTGCGGAATTCGGGTTTGCCATGGCGGGGAAACCGGGGAGAAGCAGCAGGAGGGCGATGAAAAACGCCGCGGCCGATTGGACAAGCGCCGCCCCGAGCCCATATGGCCGCAGATGGCGTCGTGCCGCGATCGCGCCCCGCCGGGGGCGTAAGGAGTTGGCGATGGGTGACGAAATCAGGATCATGGCGTGATGAGCGAGAAGGCCGGCCCGGCGATCGAGTTGCAGGATGTCCATCTGAGTTTGGGGCGAGGTGCTGCCCGCGTCCATATCCTCAAGGGCGTCTCGGTGTCGCTGGCCGAAGGCGAGGCGACCGGCCTCGTCGGCCCTTCGGGCTCCGGCAAATCGACCCTGCTGATGACCATGGCCGGGCTGGAGCGGCCCGATTCCGGCCTCGTCAGGGTGGCGGGGCAGGATCTTGGCGCCCTCGACGAGGACGGGCTCGCCATTTTCCGCGGCCGGCATATCGGCATCGTCTTCCAGTCCTTCCACCTCGTCCCGACCATGACGGCGCGCGAGAACGTGGCGCTGCCGCTGGAGCTCGCCGGTAATCCCGACGCCTTCGCCCGCGCCGAAGCGGAGCTGCGCAATGTCGGCCTCGGCGACCGCATGGACCACTACCCGGCCCAGCTCTCCGGCGGCGAGCAGCAGCGCGTCGCCATCGCGCGGGCCGTGGCGCCCGACCCGGCGATCCTCGTCGCCGACGAGCCCACCGGCAACCTCGACGAAGCGACCGGCCGCGCCATCGTCGACCTGATCTTCGCGCTGAAGCGCGAGCGCGGCGCGACGCTGGTGCTCGTCACCCACGATCTCGCTCTCGCCGCCTTGTGCGAGCGCACGGTCCGGTTGCGCTCCGGCGTGATCGAGCCCGAGCCCGAGACGGCGGCCGCCTGACCATGCACGCGCCCGTCAAGCCGCCCCTCGCCCGCTCGCCCGGCATCGGCCTCGTCTTGCGCCTCGCCATCCGCGACCTGCGCGCGGGGCTTGCCGGCTTCGGCATCTTCATCGCCTGCCTCGCGCTCGGCGTCATGACCATCGCCGCCGTCGCCTCGGCCTCGCGCGGCCTGACCGAAGGGCTTGCGCGCGAAGGCCGGCGCATCCTCGGAGGCGATGCCGCCTTCAGCCTGATCCACCGCGAGGCGACGGCGCCCGAGCTCGCCTTCCTGACGGCGCGCGGCACGCTCTCCAGCATCGCGACGCTGCGCGGCATGGCCAATGCCGGGGAGAAGGGCGCGGCGCTGGTCGAGATCAAGGCGGTCGATTCCGCCTATCCCGGCATCGGCGCGGTCGAGACCGAGCCGCAGGCCCCGCTGCCCGGCCTGCTCGCGCAGCGCGACGGCGTCTTCGGCGCGATCGCGGACCCGGTTCTGTTCGGCCGGCTCGAGCTGAAGCCCGGCGATATCGTCTCGGTCGGCGACGCGAAGCTGCAATTGCGCGCCAATCTCACCTCCGAACCCGACAAGATCGCCGCCGGCGTCGGCTTCGGCCCGCGCCTCATGATCTCGCAGGAGGCGCTCAGGGCGACCGGCCTGATCCAGCCCGGCAGCCTGATCCGCTGGACCTATCGCCTCAGGCTGCCGCCCGACGCCGCGAGCGATGCCGATCTCGACAAGGTTATCGCGGATGCCGGTACGCAGCAGCACGAGGCCGGCTGGGAGATCCGCTCGCGCGCCAATGCCGCGCCGAGCTTCCAGCGCAATCTCGAGCGCTTCACCCAGTTCCTGACGCTGGTCGGCCTCACCGCCCTCCTGGTCGGCGGCGTCGGCGTCGCCAATGCGGTGCGCCGCTTCGTCGAGGCCAAGAAGCTCGATTTCGCCACGATGAAGGCGCTCGGCGCCACCGGCGGGCGCGTCGTCGCGATCCATTTGACCGAAGTCATGCTCGTGGCCGCCATCGGGACGGCGATCGGCCTCGTGCTCGGCGCCGCCGCCCCCTTCGGCCTCGGCGCCGTCGTCCAGAGCATCCTGCCCGTGCCCTTCGAGCCGACGCTCGCGCCGGGCGAGCTTGCCATCGCCGCGCTCTACGGGCTCCTGACCGCGCTCGTCTTCGCCATCATCCCGCTCGGCCGCGCCCATGACGTCTCCGTCTCGGCCCTGTTCCGCGACCGCGTCGAGCCCGATCCGCGCCGCCCGCGCGCGATCTATCTCGCCTTCTGCGCGCTGGCGTTGGCCGGGCTTGCCGGCACCGCCATCGGCTTCGCCTACGAGCGCCGGATCGCGCTGATCTATATCGGCGTGATGTTTTGCATCTTCCTGCTGCTGCGCGCGGTCTCCTCCGGGCTGATGGCGCTCGCCCGCCGCATCCCGCGCCCGCGCCGCCCGGCCTTGCGCATGGCGCTCGCCAACAGCCACCGGCCGGGCGCGCTGACGCCCTCGCTCGTGCTCTCTCTGGGGCTCGGCGTCGCGCTTCTCACCGCGCTCTCCTTCATCGACGTGAGTCTCACCCGGCAGCTCACCGGCGCCCTGCCCGAGCAGGCGCCGAGCTTCTTCTTCCTCGACGTGCCCAGCCGCGACGCCGCCCGCTTCGACGCCTTCCTCGCCGCGGAGCGCCCGGGCGCCAGGACCGAGCGCGTGCCGATGATGCGCGGACGCATCGTCGCCGTGAACGGGACCCGCGCCGAGGAGATCCGGGCGAGCGAGCAATCCGCCTGGGTGCTCGACGGCGACCGCGGCATCACCTATGCGGCGACGCTCCCCGAAGGCTCGCGCCTCGCGGCAGGCGAATGGTGGCCGGCGGATTATCGCGGCGAGCCCCTGGTCTCCTTCGACGCGCAGAACGCCGCCGGCATCGGCCTGAAGATCGGCGACAGGCTCACCGTCAACGTGCTCGGCCGCGCCATCACCGCCCGCGTCGCCAATCTGCGCACCGTCGACTGGCGCTCCTTCGGCATCAACTTCGTCATGGTGTTCTCGCCCAACAGCTTCGCGGGTGCCCCGCACACCAACCTCGCCACGGTCGCAGCAAGCCCTGACGGCCAGGGAGCGACCGACGCCGCCCTGATGCGCCGCCTCGCGCTCGACTTCCCGGCCGTCACCGCGGTCCGGGTCAAGGATGCGCTCGAGGCGGTCAACACCATCGTCGCCCAGCTCGCCATGGCGATTCGCGGTGCGTCGGGGCTTGCGATCGCGGCGAGCCTCCTGGTGCTGGGCGGAGCGCTCGCGGCTGGCCAGCGGGCGCGGCTCTATGACGCGATGATCCTGAAGACGCTGGGCGCGACCCGCCGCTTCATACTTTCGTCGTACGCCCTCGAATACGCCGCCATCGGCCTCGTCGCCGCCGTCTTCGGGGTCGTCGCGGGTACAGCGGCAGGCTGGGGAATCGTCACGCAAGTGATGCGGATCGCATTTGTCAGTGATCCGACCGGGGCGATACTGGCTGCGACTGCCGCCATCAGTGTCACTGTCCTGTTCGGCCTCGTCGGTACGATAAAAATACTCGCAAAGGCGCCAGCTTCTCATCTCAGGAATTTATGACGACTGTCTGAAGCGAGTTCGCGATAGACATTACGATCCTGTCATTCAGCATGGTGGCTCAGCCGGATTTCTATAGCCTGAGCGGCCTTAACCATGACGGGCTCTTGTAAGAACCGGCAAACCCCCTCATATTCCCGTCATCGCGCTTAAGGATGCGCGAGGATGGCTGGCGCCCGCGTGCCTTCCGTCGTCCGAAACATATCTCAGGGGAAACTCGCTTAATGAGCAACTTCGACCGCAATGCTCCAGTCTGGGGTGCCGGCCGCGCACAGCAGACCAGCGCCGTCGAGATGGATCAGGGCCTGCGCTCGTTCATGCTCGGCGTCTACAACAACATGGCGATCGGCTTGGGCATCACCGGCCTTGCCGCGCTCGCCATCTCGATGCTGGCGATCGCCGGCTTCACGCCCGAGGGCCAGATCACGGGGCTGACGGCCCTTGGCCAGGCGATCTATCTGAGCCCGCTGAAATGGGTGGTGATGCTCGCGCCCCTCGCCTTCATCATGCTGTTCTCGTTCAAGGCCGAGAGCATGAGCGCCGCTTCGGCGCGCACCATGTTCTTCGTCTTCGCGGCGGTGATGGGCGTCTCGATGTCGTCGATCCTGGTGGTCTTCACCGGCGCCTCGGTGACGCGCGTCTTCTTCATCACGGCGGCCGCCTTCGGCGCGCTGAGCCTCGTCGGCTACACCACGAAGAAGTCGCTCTCCGGCATGGGCTCCTTCCTGATCATGGGGCTGATCGGCCTGATCATCGCCTCGGTGGTCAACCTGTTCCTGGGGTCGAGCGCGCTGTCCTTCGGCATCTCGGTGCTCGGCGTGCTGATCTTCGCCGGCCTCACCGCCTGGGACACCCAGCGCCTGAAGGAGATGTATCTCCATTCCGACCTGGACCCGGAAGCGGCGGCGAAGCTCTCGGTGAACGGCGCGCTGTCGCTCTACCTGAACTTCATCAACATGTTCCAGATGCTGATCAGCCTGCTCGGCGACCGCCGCTGAGCCGCGCTTCCGCGAACGGATCTCATCTTCGAGACGAGCCCCGGCCCCGCGGCCGGGGCTTTTCCTTTTCAGCTCACCACGCTGAGCTTTTTGTCGAGCACCTCGAGCACGCGCGACAATTCCGAGCCGCGCTTCAGGATCAGCCCCGTGGCGGCGACGACCGAATAGGCGCCCTGCCGGCGTGCCAGCGCCGGGTCCTTGACGATCCGGTAGAGCGGCATTTCCGAGGAACGCCGGAACACCGAGAACTGCGCCTTGTCCTTGAGGAAATCGATGGCGTAGTCGCGCCATTCGCCGGCCGAGACCATGCGGCCGTAGAGATTGAGCAATTCGTTCAGTTCACGGCGGTCGAAGGTGACGCTGGTCGGCCGGGCGGGCGCCGGAAACGGAACGACCGCTCCGGCGGCCCGCGATTGCGGCGTTTCGCTTTCGCTCATGGCGCCTCCCTGGCCAAGGCTTCACCGGGCATGGGCTTCACCGGACATCGCCGCGATGATGCGCCCGCGCTTCCGTGCTGGCAAGGGAGCGTTCTCGGGAGCGTTCTCCGCGGAGCGTTCTCTCCGCAAATGCCGCATTTTCGCCGCGAACGCGTCAAGCGGCGGCCAAGTTGCACCGATCTATTGTGCTCTCGTTGCCTCGACGGCCCGGTTTCGCTGAACGCCGGTTTGTCAGCCCCCAGCCCCCCGGAGTTCGGGTGGAGCCGGGCCACCGAGTCGAGGCCAACTCGCGGCTGGCGTTTCGCCGGCCGTTTTTCTTATGGAAGCGACCTAGCCTGCCCGTGATAGTCGGCGTTGGGCCGCATATCGACCGCCGAGGCCATCCGGTTCGACATGGCGTAGAAGGACGCGACCGCGCCGATGTCCCAGATGTCGCGTTCGGCAAAGCCGGCCTTGCGCAGGGCTTCCCGGTCCCCCTCCTCGATCAGATGCGGGGTCTCGCTCAGCTTGACCGCGAAATCGAGCATGGCGCGGTGCCGCACCGAGAGTTCGGCTGCCCGGTAGTTCATCGCCATGAGCTCGCCCAGCACGGGATCGCCCGAAAGCTGGCGCACCGCCGCGCCATGGGCGGTGAGGCAATAATAGCAGCGGTTCACGCTGGAGACCGCGACCGCGATCATCTCGCGTTCGAGCTTCGACAGGCCCGACGGCGCCAGCATCAGCTCGTTGTAGAAGGCGGCGAAGGCCGTGAGCTTGGCGTCGTCATGCGCATAGGCCTGAAGCACGTTCGGCACGAAGCCGAGCTTCTCCCGGCATTTGGCGAAATAGGCCTCGTTCTCGGCCGAGAGCGGGCCGGGCTCCAGCGCGAGCGCCGTCACGCCAGGCGGAGCGTCCTGGCGCGCCGGCGCCTCGCCCACCTTGGGTTTGTCATGCTTTGTTGCCATGCTGCATCCTGCCTTGAGTCGGGGGGCGTCGCTTTGCCGCTTCTTTGGGCACGACAAGTTGATAGGCTAGGCAGCCTATGCCAACGCTACGGCAAGACAACTGGGGTGAGCCATGGGCAAACGGGTGACGAACGCGACCGCCGGCGCGATCGCAGCGATCGAGGCCGCAGCCACCGGACTGAAGAGTTCGATGCCCGCCGAGTTCCCCCGCCTGCTGTTCGGCCGCTCCGTCGCCGAGGATCTCGAGGCGGTGCCGCCTGAGATGCTCGCCCGCACCGGCGCCGCCGCCTTCGAGCACCTCTCCCAGCCACGCAAGCCCGAGACGATCAACCTTCGCTTCCGCGACGAGGAATTCGGCGAGGGCGAGCGCCGGCACCAGCGCACCGTCCTCGAGGTGGTCAACGACAACAAGCCGTTCCTGCTCGATTCGACGCTGGCCGAGCTGCAGGAGCAGGGCCACGAGCCGCAGCTCGTCGCCCATCCGATCCTGGCGGTCGCGCGCGACGCCAAGGGCGAGTTCGTCTCGCTCGCCGGCGAGGCGGCCGGGCGCGCGCCCGAGGGCACGCGCCGCGAGAGCCTGCTCCACATCCACGTCCCGCGCATCGATTCGGACGAGGCGCGCGAGAAGCTGCGCGCGGGGCTCACGCACGTCTATGCCGACGTCGCGCTCGCCGTCGACGACTGGGCCGCGATGCGCGGCCGCATCACCGAGGTGATCCAGGCCTACCGCGCCAATCCGCCGCCGCTGCCGGAGGACGAGATCGCCGAGGCGCTGCAATTCCTCGAATGGATCGCCGGCGACAATTTCACCCTGCTCGGCGTCCGGGCCTATCGCTTCCCCGGCGGCGACGTCGCCGCCGACCCGATCGAGGGCTCGGGGCTCGGCATCCTGCGCGACCCGACGGTCAGGGTCCTGCGCAAGGGCCGCGAGCTCGTCACCGTCACGCCGGAGCTGCGCTCCTTCCTGGCCAAGCCGCAGGCGCTCATCATCACCAAGGCCAACGTCAAGAGCCGCGTCCACCGGCGCGTCCATCTCGACTATGTCGGCGTCAAGCTGTTCACGCCGGACGGAAGGCTCGACGGCGAATTGCGCATCGTCGGCCTGCTCACCTCGAACGCCTATACCGGCTCGGCCCGCGCCATTCCCTATCTGCGGCTGAAGGTCGCGCGCGTCGCCAAGAGTATCGGCTTCGATCCGGCGAGCTATTCCGGCCGGGCGCTGATGAACGTGCTCGACGCCTATCCGCGCGACGAGCTCTTCCAGATCGACGTGGCGACGCTGGAGCAGTTCGCGCTCGACATCCTGCAATTGACCGAGCGGCCGCGCATCCGCGCGCTCGCCCGCCTCGACGAGTTCGACCGCTTCGTCTCGATCCTCGTCTTCATCCCGAAGGACCGCTACGACAGCGCGGTGCGCCAGCGCGTCGGCGAATTCCTGGCGCGGATCTATGGCGGGCGGCTTTCGGCCGCCTATCCCGCCTATCCCGAGGGGCCGCTGTCGCGCACCCATTTCATCATCGGCCGCGACGAGGGCAAGACCCCGCGCATCGACCGCGCCACGCTGGAAGCCGGCATCGCGGCAATCGTCCGCACCTGGAGCGACGGGCTCAAGGACGCGCTCGACCGGGAGAAGGCCGGCCCCGCCGCCCGCGCGCTGGCCGAGCGCTATGCGGATGCCTTCGGCGCCGCCTATCGCGAGCGCTTCTCGGCCACCGACGCGATCGCCGATATCGCGCTCATCCAGGAGCTCACGCCGGAGCGCGCGCGCGCCGTCAATCTCTATCGCCGCGAGGGCGACGACGCCCGGCGCGCCAACCTCAAGGTCTTTTCGCGCGGGGCGCCGATCTCGCTCTCTGCCCGCGTGCCGGTGCTGGAGAACATGGGCTTCCGCGTCGTCAACGAGCGCACCTACAACGTGATGCCGCAGGGCGCGGGCGAGTCCCGCATCTGGCTGCACGACATGACGCTGGAGCGCGCCGACGACGGCGAGATCGACATCGCGCATCTCGATCCGACGATCGAGGCGGCGCTGATGGCGCAGTTCCGGGGGCTCGCCGAATCCGACCGCTTCGACCAGCTCGTGCTCGCCGCCGGCCTCGGCTGGCGGGAGGCCGCGCTGCTGCGCGCCTTCGGCCGCTATCTCAGGCAGGCCGGCGCGCCCTATGCCCAGGGCTACATCGCCGACGCGCTGACCCGCCATCCCGACATCGCCGCCGGCCTCGTCGCCTATTTCACGGCCAGGTTCGACCCGGGCATCAAGGCTTCCGGACGCGAGCAGCGCATGGCCTCAAGCCGCGCCGAAATCGAGCAGGCGCTCGACGCCGTCACCAGCCTCGACGAGGACCGCATCCTGCGCCGCCTCGTCAATCTGGTCGACGCGGGCGTGCGCACCAATTTCTTCCAGGCCGGCCCGGATGGCGGGCCGCGCCAGACCATCACCTTCAAGTTCGACTGCGCCAGGGTCGAAGGGCTGCCGCTGCCGCGCCCGCTCTACGAGATCTTCGTCTATTCGCCGCGCGTCGAGGGCGTGCATATGCGCTTCGGCAAGGTCGCGCGCGGCGGCCTGCGCTGGTCCGACCGGCCGCAGGACTTCCGCACCGAGGTTCTGGGCCTGGTCAAGGCGCAGCAGGTCAAGAACGCGGTGATCGTGCCGGTCGGCGCCAAGGGCGGCTTCGTCCCGAAGCAGTTGCCCCCGGCCTCCGACCGCGCCGCCTGGCTCGCCGAGGGCACCGAGAGCTATCGTATCTTCATCCGCAACCTGCTCGAGCTCACCGACAATCTCGACGGCGAGACGGTGATCCCCCCCGCCGGCACCGTGCGCCATGACGGCGACGATCCCTATCTCGTCGTCGCCGCCGACAAGGGCACCGCGACCTTCTCCGACACCGCCAACGCGATCTCGCTGGAGAAGCACCACTGGCTCGGCGACGCCTTCGCCTCCGGCGGCTCGCAGGGCTATGACCACAAGGGCATGGGCATCACCGCGCGCGGCGCCTGGGAAGCGGTGAAGCGCCATTTCCGCGAGGTCGACATCGACGTCCAGACGACGCCCTTCACCGTCGCCGGCGTCGGCGACATGTCGGGCGACGTCTTCGGCAACGGCATGCTGCGCTCGGCCGAGATCAAGCTCGTCGCCGCCTTCGACCACCGCGACATCTTCCTCGATCCCGATCCGGACCCGGCGAAGTCGCTCACCGAGCGCCGGCGCCTGTTCGAGCTGCCGCGCTCCTCCTGGGCCGATTACGACAAGGGCCTGATCTCGAAGGGCGGCGGCGTCTTCTCGCGCCAGGCCAAGAGCATCCCGCTCTCGCCCGAGATGCGCGCCCTGCTCGATCTCGACAAGGCCGAGGCCTCGCCGCCCGAGCTGATGACCGCGATCCTGAAAGCCCGCGTCGACCTGCTCTGGTTCGGCGGCATCGGCACCTATATCCGCGCCGCCGACGAGAGCGACGCCCAGGTCGGCGACCGCGCCAATGACGCGATCCGCATCGCCGGCGCCGATGTCCGCGCCCGCGTCGTCGGGGAAGGCGCCAATCTCGGCGTCACCCAGCGCGGCCGCATCGAGGCGGCGCGCAAGGGCATCAGGATCAACACCGACGCGATCGACAACTCCGCCGGCGTCAACACCTCCGACGTCGAGGTCAACATCAAGATCGCGCTCGCAGCCCCCGTGAAGGCCGGCCGCCTGAAGGAGGACAAGCGCAACGCGCTGCTGGCCGCGATGACCGACGAGGTCGGCGCGCTCGTGCTGCGCAACAACTATCTCCAGACGCTGGCGCTCTCGCTGACCGAGGCGCAAGGGGCCGCCGCGACGCCTGGCCTGCGCTTCCTGATGCAGAAGCTGGAGCAGGACGGAAGGCTCGACCGCACGGTCGAGTTCCTGCCGAGCGACGCGCTTCTCGCCGAGCGCGAGAAGCGCGGCGAGGCGCTGACCCGGCCCGAGCTCGCGGTGCTGCTGGCCTATGCCAAGCTCTCGCTGCACGACGCGCTGCTCGAATCCCCGGTGCCGGACGATCCCTATCTCGCCGGCGAGCTCATGCGCTATTTCCCCAAGGCGCTGCGCGAGGCCTATCCCGATGCGATCGCCGGCCACAAGCTCCGGCGCGAGATCGTGGCGACGCAGCTCGCCAATGCCATCGTCAACCGCGGCGGCCCGGCGCTGGTGCCGGTGCTGGCGGCGCTGACCCGCTCGGACGCCCCGGCCATCGCCGCGGCCTATGCCATCGCGCGCGATTCCTTCGATCTCATCGCCCTCAACGGCGAGATCGACGCGCTCGACGCCAGGATCCCCGGCAAGATCCAGCTCGGCCTCTACGCCGCGGCGCAGGAGCTCGTCACCAACCGGATGGGCTGGTTCCTGCGCCGCGGCGTCGCCAGGCCCGGCACGATCGAGCAAACCATCGCCCGCTACGCCAGGGGCGTGACGGAGCTCGCCGGCGAGCTCGGCGCCCTGCTGCCGGAGGCCGCTTCCCAGGCACGGCTCGCGCGCATCGCCGTGCTGACCTCGGAAGGCGTGCCGGAGGCGCTCGCCGCCCGGATCGCGAGCCTGCCGGCGCTCGCCGAGTCGACCGACATCGTCGACATCGCCGAGCGCGCCAAGCGCAGGATCGGCGACGTCGCCCGCATCCATTTCGGCATCGACGCGCTGTTTGGCCTGTCGGGCCTGAAGGCGGCGGCCGCGGCCGTGCCGGCGACCGACGATTACGAGCGCCTCGCCCGCGAGCGGGCGATCGAGACCCTCGACGACGCCCATTCCGCCCTGACGCAGGAGGTTTCCACCTCGGCGAAGGGGCAGGGCACGCTGGAGAGCTGGCTCACCGAGCGCGGCGAGGACGCCGAGCGCACCCGCGCCACCGTCGCCGCGATCGCGGGCTCGGGCCTGACCTTGCCGAAACTGATGGTGGCGGCCGGCATGCTGGCCGACCTGCCGCGCAAGCACAGCTAGATGGACAAAGCGATGACCGGCGAAGCCGAAACCACCACCCGCATCGACCCGAAGCTCCTGGAGATCCTGGTCTGCCCGCTGACCAAGGCGACGCTGGAATACGATGCGGCCAGGCAGGAGCTGATCAGCCGGGCGGCGAAGCTCGCCTATCCGATCCGCGACGGCATCCCGATCATGCTGCCGGAAGAGGCCCGGCCGCTGGAGGAGTGAGGCTCGGCGTCATTCTCGGGCGCGCGAACCCCTCTCCCTCCGGGAGAGGGTTCCCTACGCCTCTATTGTCACCGGTCCAGCCGGACCCTACAGCGCCTCGCCCCGAAGCAGCCTCGGCGGCGCGCCGGCGAGGCCGGCCGCCTCGCGGATGAAGAAGCGCTTCAGCCCCGGCATCCGGTCGACGAGGCCGAGGCCCAGATCGCGCGCGAGCCTGAGCGGCGTCGCATCGTTCGAGAACAGGCGGTTGAGCCCGTCCGTCACCGCCCCCATCGCCACCGTGTCGAAGCGGCGCGCCTTCTCGTAATCCTCCAGCACGTCGGGCGCACCGGGATCGAGCCCCAGCCGCGCCGCGTCGACGATGACCTCCGCCAGCGCCGCGACGTCCTTCAGGCCGAGATTGAGCCCCTGCCCGGCGATTGGGTGGATCAGATGCGCCGCATCACCCAGGAGCGCGAGCCGCTCGCCGACGAAGCGCCGGGCCACGCCGAAGCCGAGCGGATGCGCGCTGACCGGGCTTTCGAGCGTAATCCCGCCGAGTTCGAGCCCGAAGCGCCGCTCGATCTCGGCCAGCATGTCGTCGGCATCGAGCGAGAGCAGGGCCGGCACGTTCCGCGTCCGCTCCGTCCAGACGATCGAGGAGCGGTGGCGAAGCCCGCCGCCATCGGCCAGCGGCAGGATGGCGAAGGGCCCGGACGGCAGGAAATGCTCGACCGCCCGGCCGTGATGGGGCCGCTCATGCCCGATCGTGGCGACGATGCCGGACTGGCCGTAATCCCAGCCGACCCAGCCGATGCCGGCCTGCTCGCGCAGCTTCGAGCGCGCCCCGTCGGCGGCGACCAGGAGCGTGGCCCCGCAGCGCCCGCCATCGCCGAAGACGACCTCGACCGCCGCATCCGCGGCCATGAAACGCCGCACGCCGGTCGCGCGCAGCACGACGCCGGCCTCGGTGCAGGCTGCCCTCAGCGCTGCGACGAGCCCCGCATTCTCGACCATATGGGCAAAGGGCTCGCCGGGTTCGACCTCGCCGTCGAAGGTCAGGAAAACCGGGCGCACCGCATCCCCGGTCCGGCTGTCCGAGACGATCATTTCCGTCATCGGCTGCGCCGTCGCGGCGATTCCCGCCCAGATCCCGAGCGTTTGCAGCATCGCGCGGCCGCCGGCGGCGACCGCATAGGCCCGGTTGTCGGCGCGGTGAGGGACCGCCGGCGCCGGATCGGCCAGGACGACGGCGAAATCCGCGCCCAGCCCCTGTTTCAGCGCCAGTGCCAGCGTGAGCCCGGCGATCCCGCCGCCCGCGATGACGATGCGCTTGAGGCTGCCGCCGTCCCGCTCGCTTGCCATACCATCCCTCTCCTCGCGCCGACTTGACGCCACGGGACACCTCGGTGCTGATGCACGATGAAACCGGCCGTGCCCATGCGGGCCGCCGGCCGCTCCGTCAACCCGCCCGCGATGCCGCCGACCATGTCACAGATCAGCGCCTCCCTGTTGGCGATTCTCGACCTCGAAAGGCTCGAGCGCAACCTGTTCCGCGGTCGCAGCCCGCAATCGACCTGGCCGCGCGTCTTCGGCGGGCAGGTGATCGCGCAATCGCTCTATGCCGCCAGCCAAACGGTCGAGGGCCGCCAGGCGCATTCGCTGCAGGCCTATTTCCTGCTGCCGGGCGATCCCGAGGTGCCGATCGTCTACGAGGTCGAGCGCCTGCGCGACGGGCGCTCCTTCACGACGCGCCGCGTGCTCGCCATCCAGAAGGGCGAGGCGATCTTCGCCATGTCGGCCTCGTTCCATATCGACGAGCCCGGCTACGAGCACCAGATGCCGATGCCGGAGGTGCCGATGCCGGAAGAGCTGCCGGATCGCGCGGCACTGGCGAAGCTCATCGACAGGTCGCAGCACGACCCGCTCCAGGGCTTCTACCAGCGCAAGCGCCCGATCGAGATCCGCCCCGTCGAAATCGAGCGCTATCGCGCCGCCACCGGCCTGGAGCCGAAGTTCAACGTCTGGATGCGCGCGGTCGAGCCCCTGCCCGACGAACCGGCCTTCCACCGCAGCGTGCTCGCCTATGCCTCCGACCTGCTGCTGCTCGATGCGAGCCTGATCGCTCATGGCGCCACGGTCTTCGACGGGAAGATCCAGGCCGCCAGCCTCGACCATGCGCTGTGGTTCCACCGGCCCTTCCGGGCGGATGACTGGCTGCTCTACGCGCAGGACAGCCCCTCCACCGCGGGCGCGCGCGGTTTTTCGCGTGGCCTCGTCTTCGACCGCCACGGCCGCCTCGTCGCCTCGGTCGCGCAGGAGGGTCTGATCCGGCCCCGCCCCGATCTCACCTGACGGGCGTGTTTCGCACCGCTCGTCGTCGCTGCGATCGGAAGTGAGCTGAAATCAGGCAACTGCACAGCAGCCTGAAATCTGCCCGGTAATTAGGCAGAGCCTGCGGCCTTTTTCGCTTTTCCCACATGATTTTGCCTCCGGTAGCCGCCTTTCCCAGGCCCGGAGCGGGTTGGCACGTCCCTTGAATTGCCGGTTGCGGCGCAACAGGCCGCCGGGCCGCCAGCCCGGCGGCGCAGACGGGAAAACCCAGCACATGAAAATCGTGATGGCGATCATCAAGCCGTTCAAGCTGGAGGAGGCCCGCGACGGGCTCACCGGTATCGGCGTCCACGGCCTGACCGTGACCGAGGTGAAGGGCTATGGCCGGCAGAAGGGCCATACCGAGATCTACCGCGGCGCCGAATACGCCGTGAGCTTCCTGCCGAAGATCAAGATCGAGGTCGCGGTATCCGACGATCGCGTCGCCGCGGTGATCGAGACGATCACGGCCGCCGCCCGCACCGGCCAGATCGGCGACGGCAAGATCTTCGTCTCCTCGATCGAGAAGGCCGTGCGCATCCGCACCGGCGAGACCGATGCCGACGCGCTCTGAAGCCCGCACCCTCCAGGAGTTTTCGACGATGGTTTTCAGGACTTCGCTGCGGGCCGGACCGGCCGCTCTCGCTCTCGCCGCCCTCTCGGCCGGCGCCGCGCTGGCGCAGGAACCGGCGGCCGTTCCGAACAAGGGCGATACCGCCTGGATGCTGGTCTCGACCCTGCTCGTGCTGTTCATGACGCTGCCGGGGCTCGCCTTGTTCTATGGCGGGCTTGCCCGCTCGAAGAACATGCTCTCGGTGATGAGCCAGGTCACCGCCACCGCCGCCGTGATGTGCATCGTCTGGGTGGTCTACGGCTACAGCCTCGCCTTCACCGGCGGCGGCGCGCTGACGAGCTTCATCGGCTCCTTCTCCAAGGCCTTCCTCGCCGGCGTCAGCGTCGAGACCACCACGGACACCTTCACCAAGGGCGTGGTGATCCCCGAATACGTCTTCGTCTGCTTCCAGATGACCTTCGCGATGATCACGCCGGCGCTGATCGTCGGCGGCTTCGTCGAGCGGATGAAGTTCTCGGCGCTCATGCTCTTCGTCCTGCTGTGGTCGACCTTCGTCTATTTCCCGATGGCGCATATGGTCTGGTTCTCGGAAGGCTATCTCTTCACCCTCGGCGCGCTCGATTTCGCCGGCGGCACGGTCGTCCACATCAATGCCGGCATCGCCGCCCTCGTCGGCGCGCTGGTGATCGGCAAGCGCATCGGCTACGGCCGCGAGCTGATGTCGCCGCATTCGCTGACCATGACCTTCATCGGCACCGCCGTGCTCTGGGTCGGCTGGTTCGGCTTCAATGCCGGCTCGAATCTCGAGGCCACGGCCGGCGCCGCGCTCGCCATGATCAACACCTTCACCGCCACCGCCGCCGCGGCGCTGGGCTGGCTCTTCATCGAATGGGCCGTCAAGGGCAAGCCCTCGCTGCTCGGCATGCTGTCGGGCATCGTCGCCGGCCTCGTCGCCGTGACGCCCGCCGCCGGCCTCGTCGGGCCGATGGGCGCGATCGTGCTCGGCGCGATCGCCGGCGTCGTCTGCTTCTTCTTCTGCACCACGGTCAAGAACGCGCTCGGCTACGACGATTCGCTCGACGTCTTCGGCGTCCACGGCGTCGGCGGCATCATCGGCTCGCTCGGCACCGGCATCTTCGTCGCTCCGGCATTGGGCGGCGTCGGCGTCGCCGACTACGCCATGGGCGCGCAGCTCTGGAAGCAGTTCGTCGCGGTCGCGGTCGCGGTCGTCTGGTGCGGCGTCGGCTCCTTCGTCCTGTTCAAGATCGTCGACGCGGTCATCGGCCTGCGCGTCACCTGCGATGAGGAGCGCGAGGGCCTCGATATCGCCGAGCACGGCGAGCGCGCCTACAACATGTGATTGCTTCGCGCGCTTCACCTGAAGCAGGCCCCGGCGGGCGACCGCCGGGGCTCTTTCATGCCCGCCTGCCGGCAAGGTTAAGCGGGTCTTAACCTGCGCTTCCTAAGCTTTCGCGGATGGCCGGAACGATGCGGCCCTGAAGCCCGGACAGACCTCGTAAACCGCATGCGCACGATCCGCCGCTCCCAATCGCTCATGGACCGCCTGCCCGACCCGCTGCGCGATTTCCTGTCGCGCCGCGCCTCGGAGCTGACGGGGCTCGGCATCCTCGCCATGATGGTCGCGATCTCGGCGGCGCTGGCGAGCTGGTCGGTCGACGATCCCAGCCTCAACAACGCCACCAGCGGCGCCGTCCGCAACTGGCTCGGCCGGCCGGGCGCGATGGTCGCCGATCTCCTGATGCAGCTCATCGGGCTCGGCGTCATCGCGCTGCTGTTCCCGCCGGTGATCTGGGCGCTCCGGCTCGTGCGCTTCCACCTCTTCGATCGCGGCGCGCTGAAGCTCGGCCTCTGGGTCGTCGGCGTCGCCGCGGCCGCCGCCGTCGCCAGCGCGCTGCCCGCGACGCCGCGCTGGCCCTTGCCCACCGGCATGGGCGGCGTGATCGGCGACGGCCTGCTCTTCGGCAGCCGCAACATCGCGGGCATCGCCGGCAGCGCGGTCGGCAGCCTCGTCGGCTTCCTCTATGCCGGCATCGCGATCCTCGCCGTCACCGCCGCCGCCGGCTTCGGCTTCGTCACCGACGAGGACCCGGCCCTCGACGGCGACGAGAGCGAGGACAGCTGGTCCGACGGCGAGGAACGCCGCGACGACGAGCCCGGCATCACCGTCATCCTGATCGGCTGGCTGGCGCATGGCGCGATGGCGCTGCGCGCCGCGATCCTGCGCCGCCTGCCGCAGCCGCCGGAACCGGTCGTCGACACTGGCCCGATGCCCGCGCGCGACGGCGGCCGCGTCCGCCGCGAGCCGCAGTTCGGCGAGGCCCCGGCCGCCCGCCGCGGCCTGCCCGATTTCGATCCGCCGCCGCTTCCCGCCGCGGCCTCCGACGATGGCGACGCCCCCTTCGACCTCGACGACGAGCCGCAGGACCTGCGCGATCTCAATGCCCCGCGCGTGACCATGCCGCGCCCCGCGCCCAAGCCCGGCAAGCGCATGCAGCGCGAGGCCCAGCCCTCCCTGCTCGACCGCGACACGTTCGAGCTGCCGCCGCTGACCTATCTGGCCGAGCCGAAGAAGGTCGCGGCCCACACCGTCTCGACCGACGCGCTGGAGCAGAACGCCACGCTGCTCGAGGGCGTGCTCGAGGATTTCGGCGTGCGCGGCGAAATCTCGCAGGTGCGCCCCGGCCCTGTTGTGACGCTTTACGAGCTGGAGCCTGCGCCTGGGACGAAGAGTTCGCGTGTGATCTCGTTGGCGGACGACATCGCGCGGTCGATGAGCGCGGTCTCGGCGCGGGTGGCTGTGGTTCAGGGCAAGAACGCCATCGGCATCGAACTGCCCAACGCACGGCGCGAGACCGTCTTCCTGCGCGAGCTCCTCGCCAGCCAGGACTTCGAGACCACCCGCCACAAGCTTGCGCTCTGCCTCGGCAAGACCATCGGCGGCGAGCCCGTCATCGCAGACCTCGCCCGCATGCCCCACCTCCTCGTCGCCGGCACCACCGGTTCGGGCAAGTCCGTCGCCATCAACACCATGATCCTGTCGATCCTCTACCGGCTCAAGCCCGAGGAATGCCGCCTGATCATGGTCGACCCCAAGATGCTCGAACTCTCCGTCTATGACGGCATCCCGCATCTGCTCACCCCCGTCGTCACCGATCCCAAGAAGGCCGTCGTCGCCCTCAAATGGGCCGTGCGCGAGATGGAGGAGCGCTACAAGAAGATGTCGAAGCTCTCGGTGCGCAACATCGACGGCTTCAATGCCCGCGTCCAGGAGGCGAAAGCCGCCGGAGAGGTCATCACCCGCACCGTCCAGACCGGCTTCGACAGGCACTCGGGCGAGGCGATCTACGAAGACGAGGTCATGGACCTCGAGCCTCTGCCCTATATCGTCGTCATCGTCGACGAGATGGCCGACCTGATGATGGTCGCCGGCAAGGAGATCGAGGGCACGATCCAGAGGCTCGCCCAGATGGCGCGCGCCGCCGGCATCCATGTCGTGCTGGCGACGCAGCGCCCCTCGGTCGACGTCATCACCGGCACGATCAAGGCGAACTTCCCGACCCGCATCTCCTTCCAGGTGACGAGCAAGATCGACTCGCGCACCATCCTCGGCGAGATGGGCGCCGAGCAGCTGCTCGGCCAGGGCGACATGCTCTACATGGCCGGCGGCGGGCGCATCACCCGCGTCCACGGGCCCTTCGTCTCCGACGCAGAGGTCGAGAAGGTCGTGGCTCACCTCAAGACGCAAGGCCGGCCGCAATACCTCGACGCCGTCACCTGCGAGGACGAGGACGGCGCCGACGACGAGGGCGGCGCGGTCTTCGACAAGACCGGCATGGGCGCCTGCGACTCGGACGACCCTTACGAGCAGGCCGTCGCCGTCGTGCTGCGCGACCGCAAGGCCTCGACATCCTACATCCAGCGCCGCCTCCAGATCGGCTACAACCGCGCCGCCTCCATCATGGAGCGCATGGAGAACGAGGGTATCGTCGGGCCAGCTAACCACGCAGGTAAACGCGAGATCCTGGTCGAAGGCCAGAATCAGCACGACGAATGAACCTCCAGGCCACCGCGCGCCCTTGCGGCGGCCGGCGCCGATCCTCAAATTGCCATGACGATGCTGCAACCTTGAGCCCGGATCGGGCCTTGGGCGAGGGCGCGGCAGAAGGAATGGATGAGCCTTGCGCGACAGATTGACCCCGGCCGTTCGGACTTCGGTTCTGGTGGCGATGTGTGCCGGCTTCGCGCTCGCGGCCGGCCCGCTCGCGGCCCAGCCCCTGCAGCTCCAGCCGCCCAAGCCCATCGCCGCCAAACCCGCCCCGCGCCTCGTGCTGCCGCCGCCCCGGCCCCCGGGCCTCGGCCAGCCGCGCGCCGCTGCGGCCGAGACGGCGCCCGCCCCGCCGGCCGCGGCCGGCCCCGCGGCGGCGGCTGCACCGGCCCCGGCGGCGCCCGTCAGGAGCAAGCCCGCCCCGCCCGCGACCCAGGAAGAGGCGATCGAGCGGCTGAACGCCTATCTCAACAGCTTCACCACCCTGCAGGGCAACTTCATCCAGCACGCCGCCAACGGCAAGCGGCTGGAGGGGCGCATCTATATCCAGCGCCCCGGCAAGATGCGCTTCGAATACGAGCCGCCGGCGACCACGGAGGTGATCGCGGACGGCACCTCGGTTGCCGTGCGCGACAAGCGCCTGGCGACGCAGGACATCTATGCGATCGGCCAGACGCCGCTGAAGTTCCTGCTGCGCGAGCGCATGGACCTGACGCGCGAGGGCACGCTCAAGGGCGCCAGCATCGACGGCGATCTGCTCTCGGTCAGGCTGGAGGACCGCACGACGCTGGGCGGCACCTCGAAGATCACGCTGAAATTCGACCTCGTCGCCAACGAGCTCAGGCAATGGGTCGTGGTCGACCCGCAAGGCTACGAGACCTCGATCTCGCTCTACAACCTCGACACCCGCCGCCGGCCCGATCCGGGGAATTTCGTGATCGACTACCAGCGCACGCTCTGACGCAAGGCCCACGAAACACCTTGCCTTTTGCGGCGCGACGACCCAGTTTCCGGCCTCCTTCCCGCCGGGATCCTCGCGTTGAAGCTCACCGTCACCAGTTGGAACATCAATTCCGTCCGCCTGCGCATCGGCATGGTCGGCGCGTTCCTCGAACGTCACGCCCCCGACATCCTCTGCCTGCAGGAGACCAAGACGCCGGACGAGCAGTTCCCGGCCAAGGCCTTCCACGAGCTCGGCTATGTCCATCAGGCCTTCATCGGCCAGAAGGGCTATAACGGCGTCGCCATCGTCTCGAAGCTGCCCTTCAGCGAGAAGGACGCGATGGCGATGTGCGGCCGCAACGACGCCAGGCATATGACGGTGACACTCGACAAGGCGGCCGGCGCCGCCGCCGGCATCGCCATCCATAATTTCTACATCCCGGCAGGCGGCGACATCCCCGATCCCGAAAAGAACGAGAAATTCGCCCATAAGCTCGCCTTCCTCGACGAGATCGGCGCCTGGGGCGTGGCCAAGAAGCCGACCGACCGGCCGGCGATCCTGCTCGGCGACCTCAACATCGCGCCGCTGGAGCACGATGTCTGGAGCCACAGGCAGCTTCTCGACGTGGTCAGCCACACGCCGATCGAGACGACGACGCTGGAGCGGCTGCGCAGCGAGCTCGGCTGGACCGACGCCGCCCGCGCGCTGCGCCCCGAGCCCGAAAAGCTCTATTCCTGGTGGAGCTACCGCGCCCAGGACTGGCAGGCCTCCGATCGCGGCCGCCGGCTCGACCATATCTGGCTCTCGGACGCGCTGAAGCCCGCGCTCCGCGACCTCGCCTTCCTGCGCGAGGCCCGCGGCTGGGAGCGCCCCTCCGACCATGTCCCGGTGACGGTGACGCTGGAGCTGTGAGCGCTTAACCGCGGTCGATCGCATCGAGCGCGGCCCTGACGGCCGCGAGCTCGTCGACGAAGCCGCGCAGCCGATCGCCGATCGCCGCCGCGATCGCCTCGGCCGAATCCGGCGATTCGCCGAGCACGCGCCGCATCACGCTGCGCGGCAGCCGCATCACCTGGGCCGGCTCGCGCGCGATCGCCGTGACCTGGCGCGGCACGGAGGTGAACAGCGCGAGCTCCCCGATCAGCGCGCCGGGGCCGGCGATCTCGTCCGCGGGCTTGCCATCCTCCCCCGCCGTCAGGGCGACCGACCCCGAAACCACCAGCACCGCCCCGTCCGAAGGCTCGCCGACGCGGAACAGCACGTCTCCGGCGCGCAAGGTTCGGCTTTCGGCTGCGAAGGCGAGCAGCCTCAGCGCATCGCGCTCCATCAGGTTCAGCAGCGGCTGCCGGGCGAGCAGCGCCATGTCGTCATCGAGCGCCATCCGTCAGGGATTCAGCCGGTAGCCGCCGGCATCGGTGACGAGCAGGCGGGCATTGCCGGGATCGGGCTCGATCTTCTGGCGCAGGCGGTAGATATGGGTTTCGAGCGTATGCGTCGTCACCTGGCTGTTGTAGCCCCAGACCTCCTGCAGCAAGACCTCGCGCGCGATCGGCTTGCGCCCGGCCCGGTAGAGGAAGCGCAGGATCGCCGTCTCCTTCTCGGTGAGCTTGGTCTTGGAGCCCTTCTCGCTGACGAGCAGCTTCGACCCCGGGTGGAACGTGTAGGGGCCGACCTGAAAGATCGCGTCCTCGCTCGCCTCGTATTGCCGCAAATGCGCCCGGATGCGGGCCAAGAGCACCGCGAACTTGAACGGCTTCACCACGTAATCGTTGGCGCCGGCCTCGAGCCCGAGCACGGTATCGGCATCCGAGCCCTGCGCCGTCAGCATCACGACCGGGCTCTTGAAGCCGTTCCGGCGCATCTCCTTGACGGCCTCGCGCCCGTCCATGTCGGGCAGGCCGACATCCATCACCGCAAGGTCGATACGCTCTCCCTGCACGGCTTTGATCGCCGCCGCCGCGGTCTCGGCGCTCGACAGCCGGAACTCCTCGTAGAGCGCCAGCTGCTCGCAGAGCGTGTCGCGCAGGATCTGGTCGTCATCGACCAGCAGGATATGATGCACGGCGGACATGGACGGTTCGCTCGAAAGCCAGGATTGCGGCAACATGAGCCTGCCGAGTCGTCATCGCAAGTGAGGCTGCCTGGAATTCCCGTGAGAAAGCGATCGAACCTCACTGTGCTGCGCGTCTTCGCCTCGGTCCGCGACCGGCGCAAGGGCTTCCTCGTCGCGGGCCATGCGGTGTTTCCCTGCGCGCTCGGGCGCTGCGGCATCGGCACGGTGAAGCGCGAGGGCGACGGGCGGACCCCGCGCGCCGCCCTGCCGCTGCGTGGCGTGTTCTACCGCGCCGACCGCCTGTCCCGGCCGCGCACGCTGCTGCCACTCAGGCGGATCGGGCCGCGCGACGCCTGGTGCGACGATCAGAACGACCGCCGCTACAACCGCCTGATCGACCGTCCGCCGGGCGAGGCCGAGGAGCGGCTGCAACGCGACGACCATCTCTACGACATCGTCGTCGAGCTCGGCTGGAACGACCGGCCGGTGATTCGCGGGCGCGGCAGCGCGATCTTCTGGCATCTCGCCCGCCCGGGCTTCACGCCGACCGCCGGCTGCGTCGCGATCGAGGGCCATGTCTTCGCAAAAATCCTGCCGCAGCTGGCGCGGCATTGCGTGGTGAGAGTGCGCTGAACACCGCCGTCGTTCTCAGGCGAGGCGAAACGCGGACCTGGGAATCTCCTGTCGAGCATGACGCCCGGATCAGCCCCGCTCTCCGAAGATCGCGCTGCCGACGCGCACATGCGTCGCGCCGAGCTGGATCGCCGCCTCGTAATCGGCGCTCATGCCCATCGACAGGCCGGCAAGCCCGTTCCGGGCGGCGATCTTGGCCAGCAACCCGAAATGCGGCGAGGGCGGCTCCTCTGCCGGCGGGATGCACATCAGCCCTTCGATCGCAAGACCGTGAACCGTGCGGCAGCGCGCGAGGAAGGCGTCGGTCTCGGCAGGCAGGACGCCGCCCTTCTGCGGCTCCTCGCCGGTATTGACCTGAACGAACAGGCGCGGCGCCTTGCCGGCCCGCGCGATCTCACGCGCGAGCTCCCTCGCCAGGCTCTCGCGATCGAGCGACTGGATGACGTCGAACAGCTCGACCGCCTCGCGCGCCTTGTTCGATTGCAGCGGGCCGATCATGTGCAATTCGGCATCGGGGAAGCGCGCCTTCAGCGCCGGCCATTTCGCCTTGGCCTCCTGGACGTAGTTCTCGCCGAAGATACGCTGCCCGGCCTCCAGCGCCTCGAGGATCTGCTCGGCCGGCTTCGTCTTGGAGACCGCGACCAGCGCAACCGAGCCGGCCTTGCGCCCGAAATCGCGCTCGGTGCGGCCGATCGCCGCCCGGATCCCGGCCAAACGCGTAACCGTATCGCTCATCTGCCAGCCTCTCATGCCTCACGCGCCGTTGACCGCGTGCGCGCAATGGTGTCCTAGAGCAGATTGCAAGAATCCGGCATCCGGTTTTTGCAGTGTGCCCCTGCGCCGGCCTGCCTCCGGGAGCCGGCAACACCAGGAATTGCCTGCTGACATGGCCGTCGAACGCTATAATCCGAAAGAGTCCGAGCCGAAATGGCGCGCCGTCTGGGAAGAGCGCAAGCTCTTCGAGACGCGAAACGACGACACGCGGCCGAGCTATTATGTCCTCGAGATGTTCCCCTATCCGTCGGGGCGCATCCATATGGGCCATGTCCGCAACTATGCGATGGGTGACGTGGTCGCGCGCTACAAGCGGGCCAAGGGCTTTGCGGTGCTGCACCCGATGGGCTGGGACGCCTTCGGCCTGCCGGCCGAGAACGCCGCCAAGCAGAAGAAGGTCCATCCGCGCGAATGGACCTATGAGAACATCGCGACGATGCGCAAGCAGCTCAAGTCGATGGGGCTCTCGCTCGACTGGAGCCGGGAGCTGGCCACCTGCGACCCGAGCTACTATCGCCACCAGCAGAAGATGTTCCTCGACTTCCTCGAGGCGGGGCTCGTCGACCGCAAGACCGCCAAGGTCAACTGGGACCCGGTCGACGAGACGGTGCTGGCGAACGAGCAGGTCATCGACGGCCGCGGCTGGCGCTCGGGTGCACCCGTCGAGATCCGCGAGCTGACCCAGTGGTTCTTCAAGATCACCGAGTATGGCCAGGAGCTCAACGACGCCCTCGACGGGCTGACCCGCTGGCCCGACAAGGTCCGGCTGATGCAGAAGAACTGGATCGGCCGCTCCGAGGGCCTGCTGGTTCGTTTCGCCCTCGAATCGAACACGACGGGCGAGGGCGAGGTCGAGATCTACACCACCCGCCCCGACACGCTGTTCGGTGCGAAATTCGTCGCCGTCGCGCCCGACCATCCGATCGCCAAGGCCATTGCCGCGAAGAATCCCGGGCTGCAAGCCTTCATCGAGGAGTGCAAGCGCACCGGCACGGCGCAGGAGGCGATCGACAAGGCCGAGAAGCTCGGCTTCGACACCGGCTTGCGCGCCGTCCACCCGCTCGATCCGAGCTGGACGCTGCCGGTCTATGTCGCGAACTTCATCCTGATGGAATACGGCACCGGCGCCATCTTCGGCTGCCCGGCGCATGACCAGCGCGACCTCGATTTCGTCAACAAATACGGGCTGGGCAACATCCCGGTCGTCGCGCCGGAAGGCATCGACCCGGCCGGCTTCACCATCACCGACACCGCCTATGACGGCGACGGCCGCATGATAAACTCCCGCTTCCTCGACGGCCTGACCATCGCGGAAGCCAAGGAGGAGATTGCCCGCCGCCTCGAGGGCGAGAGCCGCGGCGGCCGCCCGGTCGGCCGGCGCAAGGTCAATTTCCGCCTGCGCGACTGGGGCGTCTCGCGCCAGCGCTACTGGGGCTGCCCGATCCCCGTGATTCATTGTTCCGGCTGCGGAACGGTGTCGGTCCCGGACGCCGATTTGCCGGTGACGCTGCCCGACGACGTCTCCTTCGACAAGCCGGGCAATCCGCTCGACCATCATCCGACCTGGAAGCACGTCGCCTGCCCGCAATGCGGAAAGCCGGCGCGCCGCGAGACGGACACGATGGACACCTTCGTCGATTCGTCCTGGTATTTCGCCCGCTTCACCGATCCCTGGCGCACCGAGAGCCCGACCGACCGCAAGGCGGTCGACCGCTTCCTGCCGGTCGACCAGTATATCGGCGGCGTCGAGCACGCGATCCTGCACCTGCTCTATTCGCGCTTCTTCACCCGCGCCATGAAGAAGACCGGCCATGCCGGGCTGGACGAACCCTTCGCCGGCCTGTTCACGCAAGGCATGGTCGTGCACGAGACCTACCGCGCCGGCAACGGCGACTGG
This sequence comes from Bosea sp. (in: a-proteobacteria), assembly GCF_023953965.1. Classification (NCBI taxonomy): domain Bacteria; kingdom Pseudomonadati; phylum Pseudomonadota; class Alphaproteobacteria; order Hyphomicrobiales; family Alloboseaceae; genus Allobosea; species Allobosea sp. The sequence goes on along the minus strand of NZ_JAMLIX010000001.1, from coordinate 1,233,815 downwards.
GTCGAGCCGGGCAACGTCCGCATCGAGGTCGTCGGCAACGAGCGCAAGGGCTTCGACGTCGAGACCGGCGCTCCCGTCGAGATCGGCCCGATCGAGAAGATGTCGAAGTCGAGGAAGAACGTCGTCGACCCCGACGACATCATCGCCTCCTACGGCGCCGACACCGCCCGCTGGTTCATGCTCTCCGATTCGCCGCCCGACCGCGACGTGATCTGGACCGACGAGGGCGTGCAGGGCGCCGCCCGCTTCGTCCAGCGCCTGTGGCGGCTGGTGGCGGAGATCGCCGAGCGCACCGGCGGCAAGGCAGCGAAGCCCGCCACGATCGGCGAAGCGGCCCTGGCACTGCGCAAGGCGAGCCACCGCGCGCTCGACGCCGTCGGCGCCGATATCGAGCGCCTCGCCTTCAACCGCTGCGTCGCGCATGTCTACACGCTGACCAACGCCATCGGTAAGACGCTCGACGCCGCGGCCGAAAAGCCCGCGCTCGATGCCGATATCGCCTTCGCGCTCCTTGAGGCCGCCACGATCGCCACGCAACTTGTCGCGCCGATGATGCCGCATCTGGCCGAGGAATGCTGGCATGCGCTCAGCCTCGAAGGGCTCGCCGGCGAGGCGCCTTGGCCTAAGCTCGATCCGGCGCTGCTCAAGGATGACGCGATCACGCTGCCAGTCCAGCTCAACGGCAAGAAGCGGGCGGAGGTGACGGTCGCCGCCGATGCCGATACGGTTGCGGTGGAGGCGGCCGTGCGCGCGAGCGAGGCCGTCCAGCGGGCGCTCGAAGGCCGCCCGATCCGCAAGGTCATCGTGGTTCCGGGGAGAATCGTGAATGTCGTGGTCTGAAGCCGATCTCCCCCGCCGTACAGTGCTGGCGGCCGTGCTGGCGGCCGCTGCGCTCGCCGGCGGCTGCTTCCAGCCGCTTTACTCGGATTACACCACGAGCACGGTCGGCGGCAGCGTCAAGACGGCGTTGCGCGGCATCGAGATCCCCGAGATCAAGGGCCTGATCGGCCATTATTTCCGCAACGAGCTCGTTTTCGAGCTCGACGGCAGCGGCGAGCCGGACGCCCACAAGACCCTCAGGCTCGAGGCGGCGATCACCGAATCGATCCAGGTCATCACGGTCGACTATGCGAACGGCCGCGCCGATTCGGCCGCCCTCGTCGCGACCGCGACCTGGAAGCTCACCCGACAGGGCTCCGACGAGGTCGTCTCCTCGGGAACGAACTCCGTCCGCATTCCCTATGAGCGCTCCGCCCAGCGCTTCGCCACCGTCCGCGCGGCGCGCGACGCGCAGGTCCGCGCCGCCAAGAACCTCGCCGCCATCGTCCGGGGCCAGATCGCCGCCGATCTCACCGCCTGACCGGCCATGGTCGCGATCAAGGCCCATGAGGCCGAGCGCAGCCTCGCCCGTCTCGATCCCGCCTGGCGGCTCGTCCTGATCTACGGCCCCGATGCGGGCCTCGTCTCGGAGCGGGCGGCGGGGCTTGCGCGCGCGAGCGTCGACGATCCGCAGGACGGCTTCCAGCTCGTGCGGATGGACGGCGACGCCGTCGCCGCCGACCCGCTGAAGCTCGCCGACGAAGCCAACACCATCGGCCTCTTCGGCGGCCGCCGCGCCATCCGCGTCTCGCCCACCACGAAACCGCTGCTCGCCGCCGTCGAGCCTCTGCTGGCGACGCCGTCGCAGGATGCGCTCGTCATCGTCGAGGCGGGCGACCTGCAACGCAGCAATCCGCTTCGCACCGCCTGCGAGAAGGCGAAGACGGCGCTCGCCGTTCCCTGCTATGGCGATGCGGCGCGCGATCTCGGCACGATCATAGACGAGATGGTGCGCGGCGCCGGCAAGTCGATCGACCGCGCGACGCGCGATCATCTCGCGGGGCTCCTCGGCGGCGACCGCCAGACCTCGCGCCGGGAGATCGAGAAGCTCATGCTCTATGTCGGGGCGGAGCCGGCCGTGCTGACGGAGCATGTCGAGGCGATCGTCGGCGACACCGCCCAGCGCGAGCAGGCGATGCTGGTCGATGCGGTCTTCGCCGGAAAGCTCGCGGTCCTCGACCTCGCCCAGGCCAAGCTCATGAGCGAGGGGCTCGATCCCGGCGTGATGCTCGGCGCCGTGCTGCGGCAGGCGCTGGCGCTCTTGAAAGCGCGCCAGAGCGTCGATGCCGGGCGCGGCGTCAAGGATGTCGTCGCCACGATGCGGCTGCCCTATCCGCGCATCGCCACGACGGAAGCGGCGCTCGTCGCCTGGTCGAGCCCGAAGCTGACGGAAGCCGTGACGCTGATCGGCAACGCCGTCCTCGCCACCCGCCAGGACAGCGAGATGGGCCGCGCCATCGCGACCCGCGCGCTCTGGACGCTGGCCCGGCTCGGCCGCGCCGGCCGGTCGGAGTGATCAGGCTTTCAGCCGGCGGCAGAGGGCGTCGAGCTGCTCGAGCGTCTTGTAGCCGATCCTGACCTCGCCCGAGCCGTTCGGCCGGTGCCCGATCGAGACCGTGAGGCCGAGCGCTTCCTCCAGCGCGGCTTCGAGCGCCCGCGTATCGGCGTCCTTGACCGGCTTCGGCCTGCCCGTGGCCGCGCTCTTCACCTCGCCGCGGGTCTCCTGCTGCACCACGCGCTCGATATCGCGGACGCTCAGGCCCTCGTCGACGATCTTGCGGGCCATGAATTCCGGGTCCGAAACGGAGAGCAGCGCGCGGGCATGGCCGGCGGACACCGCACCTTCGCTGACCATCCTGCGCACCGGCTCCGGCAGCTTCGACAGGCGCAGCGTATTGGCGACATGGCTGCGGCTCTTGCCGATGACGCGGGCGAGGTCGTTCTGGGTATAGCCGAATTCGGCGATCAGCCGCTCATAGCCCGCCGCTTCCTCGATCGCGTTGAGATCCGTGCGCTGCACGTTCTCGACGATGGCGATCTCCAGCGCCTCGCGGTCATCGGCCTCGACGAGCAGCACCGGCAGGTCGTGCAGCTCGGCGCGCTGCGCCGCGCGCCAGCGGCGCTCGCCGGCGATGATCTCATAGGCATCGATCATGCCGGGGATGGTGCGAACGATGATCGGCTGCAGGATGCCACGCTCGCGGATCGAGGCGGTCAGATCCTGAAGCTCCTCCTCCGCGAAGCTGCGGCGCGGATTGCGCGTGCTCGGCCGCAGGAACTCGACCGGGACCCGCCGCTGGCCGCGCGCCCGCTCGATCGCCCCGATCTCGTCGCCCACATCGCCGATCAGCGCCGCCAGACCCCGGCCAAGGCGGGACCGCCCCTGTTCTTCGGCCATCGCCATCTTCGTCAACCTCTCAAAGCATTTTCAAGCGGAGTGGATACCGGTTCGCATGAAGAAAATGCGGTAGAATAAAGAACTTCACGCGGCGGCCCTGAGCGCCCGCTCGCGCTTGATCACTTCCGAAGCCAGCCTGAGATAGGCCTGCGAGCCCGAGCAGCGCAGATCGTAGAGCAGCGCGGGCTTGCCGTAGGACGGTGCCTCGGACACCCGCACATTGCGCGGAATCACCGTGTCGTAGACCTTGTCGCCGAGGAAGCTCTTCACATCGGCCATGACCTGGCCCGACAGGTTGTTGCGCGGATCGAACATCGTCAGCACCACGCCCTGGATGATCAGGCGCGGGTTGAGCCCGGCGCGAACCTGCTCTACCGTCTTGAGGAGCTGGCTCAGCCCCTCCAGCGCGAAGAACTCGCATTGCAGCGGCACCAGCACCGCATCCGCCGCCGTCATCGCGTTGATCGTGATCAGGCTGAGCGAGGGCGGGCAATCGATCAGGATATAGGTCAGGTCCTGGCAGCGCTGGTCATAGACCAGCTCGTCGATCGCGTGCTTCAACCGATGCGCCCGGTCCTTGGCCGAGGCGATCTCCAGTTCGACACCGAGCAGATCGAGCGTCGAGGGCGCCAGCGACAGGCCCGGAACCGCCGTCGGCTGCAAGGCCTGCCCCAGCCCGACGTCGCCGCAGAGCACGTCATAGGTCGAGGATTTGCGGTTGCGCCGGTCGACGCCGAGCCCGGTCGAGGCGTTGCCCTGCGGGTCGAGGTCGACGATCAGGACTTTTTCGCCTATCGCCGCGAGCGCCGTGCCGAGATTGATCGCCGTCGTCGTCTTGCCGACGCCGCCCTTCTGGTTGGCGAGCGCGATCACGCGCGGGCGGCGCGGCATCGTCACGGATAGGGCTTGCGTCATCGATCGGCTCGTCTCTCGGCCGAGCGGACCATCAGGATTCGCGCGGCATCGTCAGTCACGGAGGAAACCGTTGTCGCCTGAATCTTCCAATATCTGGCCGAGTCGGTCAATTCCGCATCTAGATGTTGTCCCTTGGGAAAGAGAGCGAGCGTGCCGGTTCTCAACAGCTCCTCGCACCAGGCGAGCAGCTGGGGAAGCGGCGCGAGCGCCCGGGCCGTCACCACATCGACCTTGCCGGTGAAATCGCCGATCACGTCCTCGATGCGGGCGGCGTGGACCTTGACCGGCGCGCCGGTGATCCGGGCGGCATGGCGCAGGAAGGCGCATTTGCGGGCATTGCTCTCGATGAGATCGATCCGGCCTTTCCCCGCCTCCGCCAGGCAGATCCCGATCACCAACCCCGGAAAACCGCCGCCGGAACCCAGATCGAGCCAGCGCTCGCGGCCCTTCGCCAGGCTGAAGATCTGCAGCGAATCCGCGATATGGCGGGTCCAGACATCGGCGAGCGTCGCCGAGGAAACCAGATTCTTCGCCGCCTGCCAGCGCCCGAGCTCCGCGACGAGAAGGGCGAGACGCTCCTCTGTTTCACGTGAAACAGGCGTCAAGCGCAAAGCGCGCTCCCTGTCGGTTTTATCAACAGTCACGTCGCGCCTGTGGATAAAGCGGTGCGACTCTTGCGGGAATGGGCCGCGAGCAGCGTCAGCGCGGCCGGCGTCATGCCTTCGATCCGGCCCGCCTGCGCCAGATCGGCGGGGCGCTGCGCCGCAAGCTTCAGCTTCAATTCGTTCGACAGCCCGGAAATCGCGTCGAGGTCGAGATCGGCCGGAACCTTGAGGGCCTGATCGCGACGATAGGCCGCAATCTCGGCCGCCTGCCGGTCGAGATAGACCGCATAGACCGCATCCGCCGTCACCCTTGCGACCACGCCCTCGGCATAGCCGTCGAGCTCCGGCCAGAGCGCCGCCAACTGCGCGAATGAGACATCCGGATAGGACAGGATCTGGTAGGCGCTGCGGCGCAAGCCGTCCTGGTTGAGCTGTAGCCCTGCGGCCTGTGCCTGCTGCGGCGTCAGCGTGAGACCCCGAAGCCTCTCGCGCAGCGCGGCGATCTCCCGGTCGCGGACCTCGAAGGCCGCGCGGCGCGCCGCGCCGACGATGCCGAGCCGTAACCCCAGCGGGGTCAGGCGCTCATCGGCATTGTCGACCCGCAGCGACAGGCGGAACTCCGCCCGCGAGGTGAACATTCGATACGGCTCCGTAACGCCATGCGTCACGAGATCGTCGACCAGTACGCCGATATAGGATTGCGTGCGGTCGAACACGGCCGGATCCGCCCCGCCGGCCAGGCGCGCCGCGTTCAGCCCGGCGAGCAGCCCCTGCGCCCCGGCTTCCTCATAGCCGGTCGTGCCGTTGATCTGCCCGGCCAGGAACAGCCCCGCGATCGCGCGCGTCTCCAGCGTGTTCCGCAGCGCCCGCGGATCGACGAAATCATATTCGATGGCATAGCCCGGCCGCAGCATCGCCGCCCGCTCCAGGCCGGGAATGGTCTTCAGCAAGCCGAGCTGAACATCCTCCGGCAGGGAGGTCGAGATCCCGTTCGGATAGACCGTGTCGTCGTCGAGCCCTTCCGGCTCGAGAAAGACCTGATGCCCGTCGCGGTCGCCGAAGCGCCCGACCTTGTCCTCGATCGAGGGGCAATAGCGCGGCCCGCGCCCCTCGATCTGGCCGGAGAATAGCGGGGCGCGGTGAAGATTGGCCCGGATCAGATCGTGGCTCGCCAGCGTCGTGCGCGTGATCCCGCAGGCGATCTGCGGATTGGCGATTGTCGCCGTCAGAGCCGAGAACGGCTCCGGCGGATCGTCGCCCTGCTGCATCTCGAGCGCGGCCCAGTCGATGCTGCGTCCATCGAGGCGCGGCGGCGTGCCGGTCTTCAGCCGGCCGAGCGGGAAGCCGTGGCGCTCCAGCGTCGCCGATAGGCCGAGCGAGGGAGCCTCGCCGGCGCGCCCGGCCGGAATCCGATTTTCGCCGATATGGATCAGGCCGCGCAGGAAAGTCCCGGTGGTCAGCACGACCGTTCCGGCAGCGAATCGACGCCCGTCGGCCAGAACGACACCGGTGACGCGGCCGGCCTCGACCGTGAGATCGAAGACCTCCCCAGCCACGATGGCGAGGTTCGGCTCAGCCGCCAGCAGATCCTGCACGGCCAGGCGATAGAGCTTGCGGTCGGCTTGCGCGCGCGGCCCGCGCACGGCCGGGCCCTTGCGACGGTTGAGCATGCGGAACTGGATGCCGCCCAGATCGGCGGCGCGCGCCATGATGCCGTCGAGCGCATCGATCTCGCGGACGAGGTGCCCCTTGCCGAGGCCGCCGATCGCCGGGTTGCAGGACATGACGCCGATCGTCTCGGGCTTGTGCGTCACCAGGGCCGTATGCGCGCCGTAGCGCGCCGCAGCCGCGGCAGCCTCGGCACCGGCATGGCCGCCACCGACGACGATGACGTCGTAATGTTGCGTTGACATGGGCTAAGTCGCTAGCGAAGCCCGGCCGGCGGGTCAACGATCTCCTCATTTCCCGATGCAGAATCCGGCAAAGAGCCGGTCGAGCACATCCTCGACATCGATCCGGCCGACGAGCCGCTCGAGCGCGACCACGGCGAGGCGAATGTCCTCGGCCAGCAGCTCGCCTTCCTGGTGCCGCGCCGTCACCGCCCGTTGGAGCGCGGCAATGGCGTCCGCGACGGCGATGCGGTGCCGCTCCCGCGTCAGCAGGGCGGGCTCGCCCGGATCCAGCCCCCGCAGCCGCGCCGCGATCGCGTCGAGCAGCTCCGTCAGGCCAGCGCCGGTCCTCACCGAGATCGGAAGCTCCCCCGGCAGGACCGGCCCCGCGAGATCGGCTTTCGTCGCGACCGCGAGCAGCCGGGATGCGGCCTCGATTCGATACGGCTCCGAATCGACCCCGCGCAGGCCGAGAACGAGATCGGCCCGTGCGACCAAAGCGCGGGCGCGGCCGACGCCTTCCGCCTCGACCGGATCGGCGCTGTCGCGCAGGCCCGCCGTATCGATCAGGATGACCGGCAGCCCCGCCAGATCGAGCCTGACCTCCAGCGCATCGCGCGTCGTTCCCGCGACGGCCGAGACGATCGCGACATCACGCCGGGCGAGCGCGTTGAGCAGGCTCGACTTGCCGACGTTGGGCGGCCCCGCCAGCACCACGACGAAACCCTCGCGCACCCGCTCGCCCATGGCGAAGCCGCCGAGCGCCCGACGCAGCGAATCCAGAGCCTCGGCGGCCAGGCCGAGCGCCTGCTGCTGCAACGGCCCGCCGACATCGCCCTCGTCGGAGAAGTCGAGCTCGGCGGCGAGCAGGCTCATCGCCTCGATCAGCGCGGCGCGCCATCGCCCCACGAGATCGCCCAGGGCGCCGTCCATCTGGCGCAGCGCCTGCCGCCGCTGCCATTCCGTCTCCGAATCGATCAGATCGGCCAGTCCTTCGACCGCCGCGAGATCGAGCTTGCCGGCCTCGAAGGCCCGCCGGGTGAAACCGCCCGGTTCGGCCAGCCTGATGCCCGGAAAGCCGGTGAGCACGGCCAGAAGCCGCGCCAGCACGGCGCGCGCGCCATGAACATGGAACTCGGCGACATCCTCGCCGGTGAAGCTGGCGGGAGCGGCGAAGAACAGCACGAGCGCGGTGTCGATCGCTTCGCCCTGTGGATCGACGAGCCGGCGCAGCGTCGCAACGCGCGGTTCGGGAACGCCTCCCGCGACCGTTTCGAGAACGAATCGAACGCGCGGCCCCGAAATCCGGATCACCGCGACCCCGGCCTTGCCCGCCGCCGAAGACAGCGCGACGATGGTGAACTCCGTCATGCCCGTCGCAACCCTTCGGGGGAGACCCGATGAACCGTCTTGCCGAAGCCGCCAGCCCCTATCTGCTCCAGCATCGCGACAACCCCGTCGACTGGTGGGAATGGAGCCCCGAAGCCTTTGCCGAGGCGAGGCTGAGCAACCGGCCAGTCCTGCTCTCGATCGGCTACGCCGCCTGCCACTGGTGCCATGTCATGGCCCATGAGAGCTTCGAGAACCCGGCGACCGCCGCCGTCATGAACGAGCTCTTCGTGAACATCAAGGTCGACCGGGAGGAGCGGCCGGATATCGACCATGTCTATATGAGCGCGCTGCACAGCCTGGGCGAGCAGGGCGGCTGGCCCCTCACCATGTTCCTGACGCCGGAGGGCGACCCGTTCTGGGGCGGCACCTATTTTCCGCCCGAGCCGCGCCACGGCCGCCCCTCCTTCACCGGCATCCTGCGCCAGCTCGCCACGATCTGGCAGGCCGAGCCGCAGCGTATCGCCGGCAATGCCGAAGCCATCCGCGCCGCGCTGAAGCAGATGGAGACGACTGCCCCGGCCGAGGCCGGCGTGCCCGATCTCGATCAGCTCGCCGGGCGGATCGCCGCAGCCTTCGATCCCGTCGACGGCGGCTTGCGGGGCGCACCGAAATTTCCGAATGCCGGGCTGATCGAGCTTACCTGGCGGCGCGGCACGCAGGATCCCGCCGCATCCGCCAGCCTCACGGCCGCGACGCTGACGCTGCAGCGCATGGCGCGCGGCGGCATCCGCGACCATCTCGGCGGCGGCTTTGCCCGCTATGCCGTCGACGAGCACTGGCTCGTGCCGCATTTCGAGAAGATGCTCTACGACAATGCCCAGCTCCTCGGGCTCTACGCGCTGGAGGCCGGGCGCAGCGGCGATCCCTTGGCGTGGGAAGCGGCCGAGGGCATCGTCGCCTGGCTGGAACGCGAGATGCTGCTGCCGGAAGGCGCCTTCGCCGCCAGCCTCGATGCCGATTCGGAAGGGGTCGAGGGCAAGTACTACCTGTGGACCGAACAAGAAATCGTGGCACTACTCGGCCCTACCGAGGCTGCCCTCTTCGCCCGGCACTACGATGTCCGTTCCGGCGGCAACTGGGAAGGCGCCAATATCCTCAACCGGCTCGACACGCCGGACCCGGATGCCACGGAAGCCGCGCGGCTTGGCCGATCGAAGGCGCGCCTGCTCGCGGAGCGGGCGAACCGCATGGCCCCGGCACGCGACGACAAGATCCTGGCCGACTGGAACGGCCTGGCGATCGCCGCGCTGGCGCGGGCGGCCGGCCTGCTCGACAGACCTCATTGGCTCGCGCTTGCGAAAGATGCCTATCGTTTCGTTGCCGAATCGATGGCTGATGGCGAGGGGCTGGCGCATTCCTGCCGCACCCGGCGCCTGATCCGCCCCGGTTTCGCGCTCGATCACGCCGCCATGATCGATGCCGCGCTCGCGCTCCATGATGCGAGCTTCGACCCGCATTATCTGAGCGATGCACGGCGCTGGTCGCAGCATCTGTGGCGGCACTACCGCGATCCGGATTCCGGCCTGATCGGCATGACCCGGCTGGAATCCGCAGGACTACCGGTCGCGCCGAGGCCGAGCCATGACGACGCCGTGCCCAATGCGCTCGGCGTCCACGCCGCCAACCTGGTCCGGATCGCCCGCAAGACCGGCAGCGACAAGGACCGCGCCCGCGCCGAAGAGCTGATGAAAACCGCGCTCGCCGCGGCGGCCCGCGCGCCGATGGCCCATGGCTCGGTGCTCAACGCCTGTGACCTCGCCCGCAATGGCGTCGAAATCGTGCTGGCCGGCCCGAAGCGCGAAGCTCTTCATGCCGCGGCCCGCCGCTTGCCCTATACCCTGGTCACGCTGGTCGATGGCGAGGCGGGCGAGGCACTGCCCGCCGATCATCCCGCCGCGGCCATGCTCCGGCAGGCCGGCGAAGGCGCAGCCTTCATCTGCTTCGAGGGCCGCTGCCTGCCACCCGTCACGGATCCGAATCGATTGGCGGCGGCGATCGCGGCAGGGGTTTGAATCGGCCTCGACACGGCGGGTCTCAACATGATTTCGCCGCCGCACCGACCCTGGGACCGGTACGGCGGCGAATCGAATCACCGATGGGGCAGTGCCTGCCTCAGGTGTTCATCGAATCGAAGAATTCCGAGTTCTGCTTGGTCTGGCGCAGCTTGTCGATCAGGAACTCGATCGCGTCCTGCGGCCCCATCGGGTTGAGGATGCGGCGCAGCACATAGGTCTTCTGCAGGTCCGAGCGCGGCGTGATGAGCTCTTCCTTGCGCGTGCCGGATTTAAGGATGTCGATCGCCGGGAAGATGCGCTTGTCGGCAACCTTGCGGTCGAGCACGATCTCGGAGTTGCCGGTGCCCTTGAACTCCTCGAAGATCACCTCGTCCATGCGCGAGCCGGTATCGATCAGGGCGGTGGCGACGATGGTCAGCGAGCCGCCTTCCTCGATGTTTCGGGCGGCGCCGAAGAAGCGCTTCGGCCGCTGCAGGGCATTGGCGTCGACGCCGCCGGTCAGGACCTTGCCGGAGGATGGCACCACCGTGTTGTAGGCCCGGCCCAGCCGCGTGATCGAATCGAGCAGGATCACGACGTCGCGACCATGCTCGACCAGGCGCTTGGCCTTCTCGATCACCATCTCGGCGACCTGGACGTGGCGGGAGGCCGGCTCGTCGAAGGTCGAGGAGACGACCTCGCCCTTCACCGAACGCTGCATGTCGGTGACTTCCTCGGGCCGCTCGTCGATCAGCAGCACGATCAGATAGCATTCGGGATGATTGCTGGTGATCGACTGGGCGATGTTCTGGAGCAGCACGGTCTTGCCCGTGCGCGGCGGCGCGACGATCAGCGCGCGCTGGCCCTTGCCGATCGGCGCGACGATATCGATGACACGCGGCGAGAAATCCTTCTTGGTCGGATCCTGCACCTCGAGCTTCAGCCGCTCGTTCGGATAGAGCGGGGTCAGGTTGTCGAAGTGGATCTTGTGCTTGATCTTCTCCGGGTTCTCGAAATTGATCGAGTTGACCTTGAGCAGGGCGAAATAGCGCTCGCCGTCCTTCGGGCTGCGAATCGGCCCCTCGACCGTGTCGCCGGTGCGCAGGCCGAATTTACGGATCTGCGAGGGCGAGACATAGATGTCGTCCGGCCCGGGCAGATAATTCGAATCGGGCGAGCGCAGGAAGCCGAAGCCGTCCTGCAGCACCTCGACCACGCCCTCACCCAGAATCTCGGTCTCGCGCGCCGCGAGTTGCTTCAGAATGGCGAACATCAGCTCCTGCTTGCGCATGGTGCTGGCGTTCTCGACCTCGACCTGCTCGGCAAAGCCGAGAAGCTCGGTCGGCGACTTGCTCTTGAGCTCTTGGAGCTTGATTTCCCGCATGGGGCACCCGGATCGTGAACGCCCTGCCTGAAGGCAGGGTCGGGGACGGTACTGGATCTGATCGACATCGGCCCTGACCGGGCCTGCGCAGAGGTTGCGCGACATGAACCGCTGCTGGCGCAGGCCGCTCACGAACAGTCGACAACAGGGAGGACGCTGGAGAAGCGCAGCGCCCTGATAGCGGGATTTGGGTCCGGGCTCAAGCGGAAAGCGCGGAAGGCCTCAAAACGGCTTGACGATCACCAGGATGACGATGCCGACCATCAGCACCGCCGGTACCTCGTTGAGGATGCGGAAATAGCGCGGCGACTTGACGTTGCAGTCGGCGGCGAAGGCACGCACATGCTTCACCAGCATGCCGTGGATCGCCGACAGGACGAGCGCCAGCAGGATCTTGCCGTGCAGCCAGCCGCCCTTGAAGCCGAAGCCCTCCCAGGCGAGGTAGAGCCCGATCACCCAGGCGATCGTCATCGCCGGGTTGATGATGCCCTTCAGCAGCCGGCGCTCCATGATCTTGAAGGTCTCGGACTGGATCGAGCCGATCTGCGCTTCCGCATGATAGACCATCAGCCGCGGCAGATAGAGCATCCCGGCCATCCAGGAAATGACGGCCACGACATGGAAGGCCTTGATCCATTCATACATCGCCCGCTCCCTCCCGCACGCGTTTCAGCAGGCGCTCGACATGCGCGATCGGCGTATCCGGCAGGATGCCGTGGCCGAGATTGAAGATGAAGGGGCCGCCCGAGAACGCGGCCAGCACGGCATCGATCTCGCGCTCGAGCTCCACCCCGCCGGCGCGCAGCGTGAGCGGATCGAGATTGCCCTGCACCGGCACCCGCGACTGGATCGCCTCACGGGCGAAATCCCGGTCGATATCGGTTTCGAGCCCGACGGCATCGACCCCGGTTCCCGCGACGTAATCCGGGATCAGGCGCCCGGCCCCGCGCGGGAAGCCGATAATTCGCGCTTGTGGATGCGCCGCCCGCACGCCCTCGACGATCCGCCGCGTCGGCGCGATGGACCAGCGCCCGAAATCTTCCTCGCTCAGCGCGCCGGCCCAGCTGTCGAAGATCTGGACGACATCGACGCCTGCCGCGATCTGCGCATCGAGATAGGCGATAGAGGCCGTGACGATCCGGTCGATGATCGCCTGGAACAGGGCCGGATCGTTGCCGAACAGGGCCTTGGCCGGTCCCTGGTCCGGCGTCCCGCGCCCGGCGACCATATAGGTCGCAACCGTCCAGGGTGCCCCGCAGAAGCCGATGAAGCCGGTCTCCCGCGGCAGGGCGGCACGGACCCGGCGCACTGTCTCGAGGATCGGATCGAGCTTGCGCTGATCGGCTTGCGCGTCGATTTCAGCCAGCCGCCCCGCATCCGCCACCGGTTCGAGCCTGGGACCTTCGCCCTCCACGAACCAGAGCTTCTGGCCGAGCGCCTGCGGCACCACTAGGATATCGGAGAACAGGATCGCGGCATCGAAGCCGAAGCGTCGGATCGGCTGGAGCGTCACCTCGGCGGCGAGCTCGGGATCGTAGCACAGGGACAGGAAGCTGCCGGCCTTCGCTCTCAGCGCGCGATATTCCGGCAGGTAACGGCCCGCCTGCCGCATCAGCCAGATCGGCGGAACGGGCAGGGCTTCGCCATCGAGCACGCGCAGCAGGGCAGGGTTCTCGCTTTTCGTCATGCCCACCGGGCCATCCATCCCGCTTTCTTAAAAGAAACTCCTTGAAGAGAATCTTTTGTTTTGACTCCTGGGGGCAGGGAGATAGCCCGCCGCAATCGGGTCCACAACCGCTCCACAGCCGGTGGGACAGGGAGTCGCGGATCGGAGGGCCTCCCGATGGGGCGTTAAGACTCTATTAACCAATTGGAATCGGCTGCGGCCGTGGCGGCGCCCCCAATGATTCACGTGAAACACTTTCTTAACCATACACAGCCGCGCGGCTGTTGACCGCGGGAACGGCTTATACAGGCCGCCCGCCCGCGCCCCGTTTCGGGCCCGGTTGTCCACACTCCTCCCCATCGGCCGGGCCCCTTGGTTTGCTTCGCTCACCCGCGACGACGGCGCGTTTCCGGCAGGCATTTTCGCGATTCGGAGAATCGGGAAATTGCTGTAGAGGACGAGGAACCGCTTCAGGCCGGGGGATGCCGTGGTCCGCAATTATTTCCATCTGCATCTGGTCTCGGATGCGACGGGCGAAACGCTGATCGCCGTCAGCCGGGCGGCGGCCGCGCAATATGAAAGCGTCTCGGCGATCGAGCACGTCTATCCGCTGGTGCGCTCGGAAGCGCAGCTCGCCCGTGTCCTCGCCGAGATCGAGGCTTCGCCCGGCGTCGTGCTCTACACGCTGGTCGAGCCGGAATGGCAGGAGAAGCTGGAGACTTTCTGCCGCGATCTCGGCTGTCCCTGCCTCTCGGTGCTGCAGCCGGTGCTGTCGCTGTTCCAGTCCTATCTCGGCCAGGCCTCGTCCGAGAAGCCCGGCGCCCAGCATGTGCTCAACACCGAATATTTCCGCCGCATCGACGCGATGAACTACACGCTCCTGCATGACGACGGGCAGCTCGGCGGCGATCTCGACAATGCCGACGTCATCCTCGTCGGCATCAGCCGCACCTCCAAGACGCCGACGAGCATCTATCTCGCCAATCGCGGCATCAAGACCGCCAACATCCCGCTGGTGCCGAACATCCCGCTGCCGCCGGAGCTGGACAGCGCCAGGAAACCCCTGATCGTCGGGCTGATCGCCAGCCCAGACCGCATCGTCCAGATCCGCCAGAACCGCCTCCTCTCGCTGCGCGCCGACGACGACACGTCCTACGTCGATCCCGCCGCCGTCGCCGACGAGGTCACGCAGTCGCGCCGGCTCTGCACCCGCAAGGGTTGGCCGGTGATCGACGTGACGCGCCGCTCGATCGAGGAAACGGCAGCCTCGATTCTCGACCTGCTGCGCGACCACCGCATGAAATTCATCGCGACATGAGCGCCGCGTCCGGCCTCTGGCTCGCGCCCGAGCCGCTGATCCTCGCTTCCGGCAGCACGACGCGGCGCGACATGCTGATCGCCGCCGGCATCCCGGTCGAGGTGGTGAAGCCGGAGATCGACGAGCGCGCCGTCGAGAAGCCGCTCGTCGATCGCGGCGTGCCGCCCGATCAGGTCGCGGCGGCGCTCGCCTGCGCCAAGGCGCTCGCCGTCTCGCGCGAGCATCCCGGCCGCCTCGTCCTCGCCGCCGACCAGACCCTGACCTGCGGGGGCCGGGCCTTCCACAAACCGGCGGATCTCGCCGCGGCGGCGGACCAGATCGCCGCGCTCGCCGGCCGGACCCATCAGCTCCATTGCGCCTTCGTGGTCGTGCGGGATGGAACGCCGCTGGCCGAGGGGCTCGCGGTGGCGAGCCTGACCATGCGCCCGCTCCAGGCCGATATCATCGCGCGCTACCTTTCCGTCGTGGGTGCCGGCGCGCTCGCCAGCGTCGGTGGCTATCAGCTCGAAGGGCCGGGCGCGCAGCTCTTCGACAAGGTCGAGGGCGACCATTTCACCATCCTCGGCCTGCCGCTGCTGCCGGTCATCGCCGCGCTGCGCGACCTCGGCTGCCTCGCCCGCTAACGGATTCCATTTCATGGCGCCTCGCTGCTTCGTCATCGGTCACCCCATCGCGCATTCGCGCTCGCCTTTGATCCATGGCGAATGGCTGCGCGCCCATCGCCTCGCCGGTTCCTACGAGCGGATCGATGTCGCTCCCGCCGATCTGCCGGCTTTCATCGGCCGGCTGCGCGAAGGCGAATTCGCAGGCGGCAACGTCACCGTGCCGCATAAGGAAGCGGTGATGGCGCTGGTCGACGGGATCAGCGAAGCCGGCCGGGCCGTCGGCGCGGTCAACACGCTCTGGCGCGAGAACGGGCGCATCGTCGCCGACAACACCGACGTGTCCGGTTTCCTCGCTCATCTCGATGCCACCGTGCCGGGCTGGCAGGGCCGGGTCGGCACCGCGCTCGTCCTCGGTGCGGGCGGCGCGGCGCGGGGCATCTGCTATGGCCTGAAATCGCGCGGGGTCGCGCGGATCCTCGTCGCCAACCGCAGCCGCGGCCGGGCCGAGGAGCTTGCCGCGGCGCTCGGCCACCCGCTCGAAGCCGCCGACTGGGCAGGGCGCCATGCCCTGGTCGGTGAGGCCGATCTGATCGTCAACACGACCGCGCTCGGCATGCAGGGCAAGCCGCCGCTGGAGATCGATCTTTCGGCCTTGCGGCCCGGCACCATCGTCGACGACATCGTCTATGTCCCGCTGAAGACGGCGCTGCTCACCGAAGCGGCGCGGCGCGGCGGCATCCCGGTCGACGGTCTCGGCATGCTGCTGCATCAGGCCGCGCCCGGCTTCGCCCGCTGGTTCGGCGTGATGCCGGCGGTGACGCCGGCCCTGCGCGCGCTGATCGAAGCCGATATCCTGAAAGCCTGATTCGACGGGTGAGCCATGACTTTCGTGCTGGGCCTGACGGGCTCGATCGGGATGGGGAAATCGACAACGGCGGCGCTGTTCGTCCAGCGTGGCGTGCCGTTGCACGATGCCGACGCGGCGGTGCATCGCCTGCATCGCGGCCGGGCCGCGGGCCCGATCGAGGCCGCCTTTCCCGGCACGGTCGTCGATGGCGCGGTCGATCGCGCGAGGCTTGGCGCCGCCGTTCTCGGCAAGCCGGAGGCGCTCGGCCGGCTCGAGGCGATCATCCACCCGCTGGTGCGCGAGGAGAAGGACGCCTTCCTCGCCCGCTGCCGCCGGGAGGGGGCGGGGCTCGCGGTGATCGACGTGCCGCTCTTGCTCGAGACCGGGGGGCAGGCGCATTGCGACGCGGTCCTCGTCGTGACGGCGCCTGCGCAGGTGCAGCGCGCGCGCGTCCTCGCCCGGCCGGGCATGAACGCGGAGAAGCTCGACGCCATCCTGTCGCGCCAGATGCCGGATGCCGAGAAGCGCCGCCACGCCCATTTCCTTGTGGACACGTCGCGCGGTCTGATGGCCGCCGAGCGGCAGGTCGGCTCTATCCTGCGGGCGCTCGCCGGCCGTCCCGGGCGCGGCGCTGCGGCGAGGTCCTGACACGATGCGCGAGATCGTCCTCGATACCGAAACCACCGGCGTCGAAGCCAATAACGGCGACCGCATCGTCGAGATCGGCTGTGTCGAGCTGATCAATCACTGCCCGAGCGGGCGCACCTTCCACGTCTACATCAATCCCGAGCGCGCGATGCCGGTCGAGGCGTTCAACGTCCACGGCCTGTCGGAGGCGTTCCTCGCCGACAAGCCCGTCTTTGCCGCGATCGCCGACGAATTCGCCGATTTCATCGTCGGCGCGAAGCTCGTGGCCCACAACGCCGCCTTCGACGTCGGCTTCATCAACATGGAGTTCAGGCGCCTCGGCCTGCCGCCGGTCGAGCAGGCTTTCGTGGTCGATACGCTCTCGATGGCCCGCCGCAGGCATCCCGGCGCCTCCAACAGCCTGGACGCGCTCTGCACCCGCTACGGCATCGACAACAGCCGCCGCACCAGGCACGGCGCGCTGCTCGATTCCGAGATCCTGGCCGAGGTCTATATCGAGCTGATCGGCGGCAAGCAGGCCTCGCTCGGCCTCGGGGTCGAGGCGGCGGCCGGCCGTGGCGATGTCGTCATGGCGGCGGCCGAGAAGCCGCAGCGCCGCCACCCGCTGCCGCCGCGCCTGGACGAGGCGGCGTTGCAAGCGCACGAAGCCTTCGTCCTCGGCTCGCTCAAGGCGCCGCTCTGGAAGGGCTATCTCGGCATCACCGACGAGGCGGCGCAGTAGCCTTGCGCCGCGACAGCATGTTGAGCGCCTCGATCAACGCCGAGAACGCCATCGCGGCGTAGATGTAGCCCTTCGGCACATGCACGCCGAAACCCTCGGCGATCAGCGTGGCGCCGATCATCAGCAGGAAGCCCAGCGCCAGCATCACGATGGTCGGGTTCCTGTCGATGAAGCGCGCCAGTGGATCGGCGGCGAGCAGCATCGTCAGCACCGCGACGATGACGGCGACCACCATGACCGGCACATGCTCGGTCATGCCGACGGCGGTGATGATCGAATCGACCGAGAACACCAGGTCGAGCAGCAGGATCTGGAAGATCGCCGCGCCGAAGCCGAGCGCCGCAGCTTGGGTGGCACCCGGGACGAGGGCCGATTCCGGGTCGGGATCGACCTTGTGGTGGATCTCCTTCGTCGCTTTCCAGACCAGGAAGAGGCCGCCGGCGATCAGGATCAGGTCGCGCCAGGAGAAGCCCTGCCCGAAGATCGAGATGATCGGCTGGGTGAGCTTGACGATGAAGGCGACGGTACCGAGCAGGAAAAGCCGCATGATCAGCGCAAGCCCGATGCCGATCCGGCGGCCCTTCGAGCGCTGATGCTCGGGCAGCTTGTTGGTCAGGATCGAGATGAAGATCAGGTTGTCGATGCCGAGCACGACCTCCATGGCGGTGAGGGCCCCGAGCGCCGCCCAGACGGCGGGATCGGCGGCGAGCGTCAGAAGGGCGTCCATCGGGTCTCCATCGGATGAAAAAAGGCGGGCGCCCGGCCGGGGCGTCCGCCATCAATGGTTTGACATGGAGAGAGGTTCCAGCCCCACACGGACAACAATCAGGCGCAACAACGAAAAAAGGCCCCCGAGGGGGCCTTGTCCGCCGCTGTGCCGGGCTTGGCCGGTCAGTTGGTCGCTGCGCCCGGCTGGCCCTCGAGCTCCTGCATGCGCTGCTGGAACAGCGCGGCGAAGTCGATCGCCGGCACGTAGAAGGGCGGGAAGCCGCCGTTCTGCACGGCCTCGGCGATGATCTGCCGGGCGAAGGGGAAGAGCATGCGGGCGCAGTCGATCACCAGCACGGGGTGGACGTGCTCCTGCGGGACGTTCTGCAGCCGGAACACGCCGGCATAGCTCAGGTCGAAGGCGAACAGCGTCTCGCCCTTGACCTCGGCCTTGCCCTCGAGGCGCAGCACGGTCTCGTAATCGTTGTCGCCGAGAGCGGTCGAGCCGACATTGACCTGCAGCGACATCTGCGGGCCCTGCTGCGCCTCCTGCTGGGCGAGCGAGCGCGGGGCCTTCGGGTTCTCGAAGGAGAAATCCTTGGTGTACTGGATCAGGGCGTTCAAGCTCGGCGCCGTCTCGGCGCCGGTGCCATTGCCGTTGGGAAGTTCGTTGGCCATCGGTCCCATCTTGTTCTGGCAGGCTTTATCGGGAAATCCCGCGCCATCGCCGGCATTCGGGACGGCGCTCCCTGCTGTGGAGCGTCACGCGCGTCGGCTATCACGGACGCTTCCCCGGCACAAGAAGCCGCCTTCACAAGCGCGGGGGTGGATGTTACGAGCCAGTCACACCATATGAAGGTGAAGGCCCGGCGCGGGAGGCGTTGAAGGGCCACGAAACGGGGAGCCGCGGGTCAGCTTTCGATGCAGAATTCCTTCGACATGCAGACTCTGGTCTTCCTGGCGCTCGCCGTCTTCGTGGCTTGGAAGCTGCGTTCCGTGCTCGGCCAGAAGACCGGCCACGAGCAGCCGCCCAAGGACCCCTTCGCCCGCCGCGAGACGCCGCCGCTGCGGCCTGATCAGCAGGGCGCCGACAAGCGCGACAATGTGATCCGCCTGCCCGGCGCCGCTAATGACCCGGTCGCGCCCGAGCCGCTCGCCGCCGAGCGCTGGAAGGATCTCGCCCCGCCCGATTCCCCCGTCAGCGCCGGCATCGAGGCGGTGATCCGCCAGGAGCCCGGCTTCGATCCGCATGATTTCGTCAACGGCGCCAAGGCCGCCTATGAGGCGATCGTCACCGCGTTTGCCCGCGGCGACCGCAAGACGCTGAAGGGCCTGCTCGCCAAGGAGGTCTATGACGGCTTCGAGCAGGCCATCACCGAGCGCGAGAAGCGTGGCGAGAAGGCTGAATCCAATTTCGTCTCGATCGACAAGGCCGATCTCGCCGCCGTCGAGGTGAAGGGCAAGGCCGCGCAGATCACGATCGCCTTCGTGTCGCAGCTGATCAGCGTCACCCGCGACGCGCAAGGGGGCGTCGTCGACGGCAGCGCCGAGCAGGTCTCCGAGGTCAACGATATCTGGACCTTCTCGCGCCAGCTCGGCAGCCGCGATCCGAACTGGCTGCTCGTCGCCACCGAATCCGCCGCGTGAGCCGCGGCGGCGCCGGTGCCGCCCTGGCGTTCGTCGCGGCCCTGGGCCTCGCATCCGTGACCGCCGCCGCCCCATCGCCGCCCTTGCCCCCGGGAGCCCGTGCCGAGGCGCTGTCGCCGGCGGCGCTTCCGGGCTGGGCTGAGGACGATCACGCCGCCGCCTTCGCCGTCTTCGCCCGCGGCTGCGCGGCCGATCCGCCCCTGCGGCAGGGTGTGCCCGTGCCGGAACGGCTAGCCGCCGTCTGCGACGCGGCAAAGGCGCTGGTTGTGGCGGGACCGGTCGGCCGGGCTGAGGCGCGGGCTTTCTTCGAGCGGCACTTCTCCTTCTGGCGCATCCGGCCGGAAGAGGGCGCGACCGGCTTCACCACCGGCTATTTCGAGCCGGAATTCGAAGGCTCGCTCAGCCGTTCGGACGCCTTCCCGACGCCGCTCTACGGCCGGCCGAAGGATCTTGTGACGCGCTTCTCCGAGGACGACTGGCCAGGCCTCGACAAGCGGCTTTCGGCGGCGCGCCGCACCGCCGCCGGCTTCGAGCCCTTCCCCGACCGCACCGCGATCGGGACCGGCGCGCTCGACGGGCAGGGGCTCGAGATCCTCTGGCTGCGCGATCCCGTCGACCGCTTCGTCCTGCAGGTGCAGGGCTCGGGCCGCGTCAGGCTGCCGGACGGCGCGGTCACGCGGCTGACCTATTCCGGCCGCAACGGCCACCCCTACACCTCGCTCGGGCGCGTGCTCAGCCGGCGCGAGGCCATCCCGCCCGAAGAGATGACGATGGACCGGCTGATCGCGCGGCTGAAGGCCGATCCCGCCTTCGCCCGCGACCTGATCCGCCTGAACGCCTCCTTCGTCTTCTTCGCCCGCCGCGACGACCTGCCTCCCGAAAGCGGGCCGATCGGCGGCGCCGGCCTGCCGCTGACGCCGCTGCGCAGCATCGCCGTCGACCGCACCGCCTGGCCCTATGGGCTGCCGGTCTGGATCGACGCGACGATTCCCGACGGAGCCGGAGGCGACGAGCATCTGGCCCGGCTCGTGGTCGCGCAGGACACCGGCTCCGCCATCCTCGGCCCCGCCCGCATGGACCTCTTCGTCGGCTCGGGCGCGGCGGCGGGCCATCGCGCCGGGCTGATCCGCCACCCCGTCGCCTTCACCGTGCTGTGGCCGCGCTGACCATGCGCGCGCGCCGCGGAAAGACGCTGACCGAGGCCGACCTCGCGCTCTGGCGCCAGGTCGCGCGCACGGTCGCGCCCTTGCCCGGCCGGGCGCCGGTCGCGCCCGAGCCCGCCCCCGAACCCGCTGCCGCCGTGCCGACGCAAACCGCCGCGCGCGCCATCGCGGCCGCCGTGCCGGTGAAGGCGCAGGCCCCGCCGCTGGCGCCGCTCGAGCGGCGGCTGCGCACGCAGCTGCGCCGGGGCCGGCAGGATGTCGATGCCGCGATCGACCTTCACGGCCTGCGCCAGGACGAGGCGCATCTGGCGCTCGACGCCTTCCTGCGCCGCGAGCAGCGGCGCGGCTGCCGCATCGCCCTGGTGGTGACCGGCAAGGGCGGCGTCGCCCCGGCGTTGTTCGGCGACGAGCGTGGCGTGCTGCGCCGGATGGTGCCGCATTGGCTGCGCCTGCCCGAGCTTCGCCCGCTCGTCCTCGGTTTCGAGGAGGCGGAATTGCGCCATGGCGGCGCCGGCGCCCTCTATGTCCGCCTGCGCCGGCTCAGGGGAGAGGGGCCGTGACGCCGTTCGGCCGGCGCGTCAGGGCCCTGCGCGAGGCACGCGGCATGAGCCTCGCGCAGATGGCGGAGGGGCTCGGCGTCACGCCGGCCTATCTTTCGGCGCTGGAGCACGGCAAGCGCGGTCGCCCGACCTTCACCCTGGTCCAGGGCACGATCCATCTCCTCGGCGTGATCTGGGACGAGGCCGACGAGCTCGTTCGCCTCGCCGATCTGTCGCATCCGCGCGCGGTCGTCGACACCGCCGGGCTCGCGCCGGAAGCGACGCTGCTCGCCAACCGCCTGGCCCATGAGATCGCCGCGCTCGAAGGCGAGGATCTGCGGCGCCTGACGGCGATCCTCGACGAGGCGGCCCGGCGCGGTTCGGGCTGATCGGCGGGCTGTGCTTGACCCCGCGCCGGGCGGATGCGACAGGGCCGGCATCTTTCTTATCGGCCCGATCGCCGCGCAACCCGGATCCGCCCATGACCCAGACCCGTACGGACGTCCTCGCCCTCGGCAATGCCATCGTCGACGTGCTGGCCGTGGCCGAGGAGGATTTCCTCATCGCCCAGAAGCTGACCAAGGGCGCGATGATGCTGATCGACGAGGCGCGCGCCGAGGCGCTCTATGCCGCCATGGGCCCGGCCCGGATCGTCTCCGGCGGCTCGGCCGCCAACACCATCGCCGGCCTCGCCTCCTTCGGCGGCAGGGGCGCCTTCATCGGCAAGGTCCGGGCCGACGAGCTCGGCAAGCTCTATCGCCACGACCTGACCTCGCTCGGCGTCGCCTTCGGCACGGCCGACGCGGCGCAAGGCCCGGCCACGGCGCGCTCCTTCATAATCGTCACGCCGGATGGCGAGCGCACGATGAACACCTATCTCGGCGCCTGCCAGGGCCTCTCGGCCGCGGACGTCGACCCGGCCGCCGTCGAGAGCGCCGACATCGTCTATCTCGAGGGCTATCTCTGGGACCCGCCGGCGGCGAAGGAGGCCTTCCGCAAGGCTTCCGAGATCGCGCACCGGGCCGGCGGACGCGTCGCCATCACGCTGTCCGATTCCTTCTGCGTCGACCGCTATCGCGACGAGTTCGTCGGCCTGATCCGCAACCGCGTGGTCGATCTCGTCTTCGCCAACGAGCACGAGCTCAAGAGCCTTTACGAGACCTCGGATTTCGAGACCGCCCTGTCCTGGCTGCGCTCGGAGAACGTGCTCGCCGTGGTCACCCGCTCCGAGAAGGGCGCGCTCGCCGTGACGCCGGACGGCATCGTCGAGGAGCCGGTCTTCCCCGTGGAGCGCGTGGTCGACGCGACCGGCGCCGGCGACCTCTTCGCCGCGGGCTTCCTCTACGGCCTGACCACGGGCCGGGAGGCGCGCGATTCCTTGCGTCTCGGCGCGCTGGCGGCGGCCGAGGTCATCTCGCATATCGGCGCCCGGCCGGATGTCAGCCTGAAGACGCTGGCGGGGAACGAAGGGCTGCTCTGAGGCGCCTGTCCTTTGTCATTCCGGGTTCTTCGCCTAAGCGAAGCCCCGGAATGACGGATGGAGACAAAGCAAAACGCCCCGCATCGGCCGATGCGGGGCGTTTCGTTTGACATGAAGGCCGATGCTTACTCGGCCGCGCCCTGCTTCTCGCGGGCCTTCTCGGCGTCGCGCTCGGCCTTGAGCTTCTCGGTGATGTCCTCGCCGGTCTGCTGGTCGACGACCTTCATCGAGAGGCGGATCTTGCCGCGCTCGTCCTGGCCGAGGAACTTGACCTTGACCTTGTCGCCTTCCTTGACGACGTCCGAGACCTTCTGGACCCGGCGCGGGGCGAGCTCGGAGATGTGCACCAGCCCGTCCTTGGCGCCGAAGAAGTTCACGAAGGCGCCGAACTCCATGATCTTGACGACCGTGCCGTCATAGATCATGCCGACCTCGGCCTCCGAGACGATCGACTTGATCCACTTGATCGCGGCTTCGATCGACTTGCCGTCGGCCGAGGCGATCTTGATGGTGCCGTCGTCCTCGATGTTGACCTTGGCGCCGGTCTTCTCGACGATCTCGCGGATGACCTTGCCGCCCGAGCCGATGACTTCGCGGATCTTGTCGACCGGGATCTTCATCGTCTCGATGCGCGGCGCGAACTCGCCGAGCTGGCTGCGCGAGGCGCTAAGCGCCTTGGCCATCTCGCCGAGGATGTGCTCGCGCCCGCCCTTGGCCTGGTCGAGGGCGACCTTCATGATCTCCTCGGTGATGCCGGCGATCTTGATGTCCATCTGCAGCGAGGTGATGCCCGAGGCGGTGCCCGCCACCTTGAAGTCCATGTCGCCGAGATGGTCCTCGTCGCCGAGGATGTCGGAGAGCACGGCGAAGCGCTTGCCTTCCAGGATCAGGCCCATCGCGATGCCTGCGACCGGCGCGCGCAGCGGCACGCCGGCATCCATCAGCGAAAGCGACGTGCCGCAGACCGTGGCCATCGAGGAGGAGCCGTTCGACTCGGTGATCTCCGAGACGACGCGCAGCGTGTAGGGGAACTCGCTCTTGGCCGGCAGCATCGGGTGGATGGCGCGCCAGGCGAGCTTGCCATGGCCGATCTCGCGGCGGCCGGGCGAGCCCATGCGGCCGGTCTCGCCGACCGAATAGGGCGGGAAGTTGTAGTGCAGCAGGAAGGTTTCCTTGTAGGTGCCTTCCAGCGAGTCGATGAACTGCTCGTCGTCGCCGGTGCCGAGCGTGGTGACGACCAGCGCCTGCGTCTCGCCGCGGGTGAACAGGGCCGAGCCGTGGGTGCGCGGCAGGACGCCGGCTTCCGCGACGATCGGGCGCACCGTCTTGCCGTCGCGCCCGTCGATACGGATGCCGTCGTCGAGGATGTTCCAGCGCACGATCTTGGCCTGGGCCTCCTTGAACTGCGCGCCGACCTTGTCCTTGCTGAAGGTCGTGACGCCGTCCGGCGCGTCGGAGACCAGCGCGGCGACGACCTTGGCCTTGACGGCATCGACCGCCTTGTAGCGCTCGGCCTTGGCGGTGATCTTGTAGGCGGCGCGGAGTTCCGCCTCGCCCAGCTTCATGATCGCGTCGAGGATGGCCTGGTCGTCCGGCGGGTTGAAGTCGCGCGGCTCCTTGGCGGCCTTCTCGGCCAGGCGGATGATCGCCTCGATCACCGGCTGGAAATGCTTGTGGCCGAACATCACGGCGCCGAGCATGATCTCCTCGGAGAGCTCCTTGGCCTCGGACTCGACCATCATCACGGCGTCCTGCGTGCCGGCGACGACGAGGTCGAGCGCCGATTCCCTGGCCTCCTCGATCGTCGGGTTGAGCTTGTAGGCGCCGTCGATATAGCCGACGCGGGCGCCGCCGATCGGGCCCATGAAGGGCACGCCGGACAGCGTCAGCGCCGCCGAGGTCGCGACCATGGCGAGGATGTCGGGATCGTTCTCGAGGTCGTGCTGGAGCACGGTGACGACGACCTGCGTGTCGTTCTTGTAGCCTTCGACGAAGAGCGGGCGGATCGGGCGGTCGATCAGGCGCGAGACCAGCGTCTCCTTCTCGCTCGGGCGGCCTTCGCGCTTGAAGTAGCCGCCGGGGATGCGCCCGGCCGCGAAGGTCTTCTCCTGGTAGTTCACGGTCAGCGGGAAGAAGTCGAAGCCCGGCTTCGGCTCCTTGGCCGAGACCACGGTCGCGAGCACGACGGTCTCGCCATAGGTGGCCATCACGGCGCCGTCCGCCTGGCGGGCGACCTTGCCGGTTTCGAGGACGAGCTTGCGGCCGCCCCAGATCAGTTCTTCGGTTTGGATGTCGAACATGGATTTTCGTCTTTCGGTCGGATGTCGACCCGTCCGGCGCCTTCAGGCCCATGGGCAAGACGGCGGAACGCCCGGATGATGCGGATGCGCGTCCGGGCGCTCGGCGATCCTGCCATGGACGTCTCGGGCGCCCGGCGGGTCACGCGGGAGGCCGCCCCATGCGGCCGCCGCGGCAGCTCAGGCCGGCGCCCCATGGCGGCCGCGCCTGAAAAGAAGCCGCCCGGAGCAGCTCGCGCCGGGCGTAAACGAAACGGCTGTCGATCAGCGGCGGATGCCGAGCCTCTCGATCAGCGTCTTGTAGCGGGGCTGGTCCTTGCCCTTCAGGTAGTCGAGCAGCGAACGGCGCTGCGAAACCAGCTTGAGCAGGCCGCGGCGGGAATGGTTGTCCTTCGCATGCGACTTGAAGTGGCCGGTCAGGTTGGTGATGCGCTCGGTCAGGATCGCGACCTGGACTTCCGGCGAGCCGGTGTCGTTCGGCTTGGTGGCGTATTCCTTCATGAGCGCGCTCTTGCGCTCGGCAGTGATCGACATCGGGAGATCCTCGTGTTCGGGTTGATCTGGCGGGCCAGGCCGGGATGTCGTCCAGCAGGGTCCGAAGTCCGCGAGCCGCCTCATCGCGGAGGGGTCGCGCCGCCGGCTGGTTCAAGCCGGTTGACGGGGCATATACACGAAATCGGCGGAAACGCCAGCGCTCCCACGAGCGCGGCGGCGGAAACGCGAACGGCGCCCTTTCGGGCGCCGTGCCTGGCGACCGGATCGGGTCCGCGCCTTCAGAACTCTTCCCAGCCGGTATCCTGCGAGCGGCCGTTGGCGGCCCGGCGCGGCGCCGGCGCGGCCCTGGACTGGGCGAAGGCGGCCTCCGCCAGCCGGCGCAGCCGCTCCGGCTCGCCCGCCTGCGTCGCGGCAGGGGCGGGCCTGGCCGCGCGCGGCGCCTCGCGCCCGGTGCGGAAGGTCGCGACCAGCGCGTTGAGCTGCTCGATGCGGCCCGACAGCGCATTGGCCGAGGCCGCGCTCTGCTCCGACAGCGCCGCGTTCTGCTGCGTCATCTCGTCGAGATGCGCCACCGCCTGGCTCATCTCGTCGATGCCGTTGGCCTGCTCGCCCGAGGCCGCCGAGATGTCGGCGATCGTCGCCGCCACCTTCTGCGAAGCCGTCAGGATATGGGCGAGCTGCTCGCCGGCCCGGCGCACCAGCTTCACGCCCTCGCCGACCTCGGCATTGGACGAGGAGATCAGCCCGGCGATGTCCTTGGCCGCCTCGCCGGAGCGCTGCGCGAGCGTGCGCACCTCGGAGGCGACGACCGCGAAACCCTTGCCGGCCTCGCCGGCGCGCGCCGCCTCGACCGCGGCGTTGAGCGCCAGCAGGTTGGTCTGGAAGGCGATGTCGTCGATCACCCGGATGATGTCGGAGATCTTCTGCGAGGCGCTTTCGATGCGGGCCATGGCCTCGACCGCCCGGCCGGCGATGGTGCCGCCGTTCTCAGCCGCCTGCATCGCCTCGTCGGCGATCTGGGCGGCCTGCTTCGACGCCTGGGCGGAGGCCTTGACCGACGCCGCCAGCTCCTCGGTGGTCGCCGCGGTCTCCTCCAGCGAGGAGGCCTGCTCCTCGGTGCGCTTCGACAGATCGTCGGCGCCCGTGTTGATCTCGCGCGCGGCCAGGCCCACATCGGCCGATGTGGTCTGGATCGTGGCGACGGTCTCCGAGAGGCGGTCGACCGTCTCGTTGATCGCGCCCTTGAGATCGGCGAAACGGCCGCGATAGGCGGTCTCGACCCGGCTCGTCAGATCCCCGCCCGCGATCGCCGACAGGACCGCCGCGAACTCCGTCGTCGCCCCGTCCACCACCGCGTTGATCTCGTTGATGCCGCTGACCAGCCGCTGCATCTGCTCGTCGCCCTCGGCGAGCCGCAGGCGCGCCGAGAAATCCCCGGCCGCCGCGGCCGCGACCACCTCGCTGACATCGCCGACCACGGCTTCCATCGACCGCGCCCGCGCCAGATGCGCCGCCGCGGCGGCGCGTTCCTGCGCTTCCAGCTCCTTGAGCCGCAGCCCGTGCTCCTTGAAGACCTGCACGGCCTTGGCGATGCTGCCGACCTCGTCGTTCCGCTCCGTGGCGGGAACCGTGCCGGAGAAATCCCCCGAGGCGAAGCGGCCGATCACGCCCGACAGCGCCACCACCGGCGCGGTGACGTGCCGGCCGAGGCTCGTCGCGATGACGGCGTTGCCCAGGATCGCGGCGAGGGCGATGCCGATGAGCAGCATCAGCGGACCCATCAGCTTCGTGGTGGTGTCGTCGGTATAGACGCCCGAGCCGACGATCCAGCCCCAGGGCGCGAAACCCTGGACATAGGAGATCTTGCCGACGGGCTGCTCGGCGCCGAGCTTCGGCCACATATAGCTGACGAAGCCGGCGCCATCGCGTTTCACGACATCGATCATCTCGATGAACAGGCGCTTCCCGTTCGGATCGGCCATGTCGCCGATCAAGGTGCCGTCGAGCTCCGGCTTACCGGGATGCATGATCATCCGCGGTTCCATGTCGTTGATCCAGAAATACTCGCTGGTGTCGTAACGGAGCTTCCTGATGACGGCGATGGCGGCGCGTTGCGCCTCGGCCTCGGTGAGCTTTCCGGCGCGCTGTTCGGAATGAAAGTGCTCCAGGATGCCATAGGTCGACTGGACGAGCTGGCGGGTCTTCTCCGCTCGCCCGTCGGTGATCTCGCTGCGCAGGCTCGTGCCCGCGAACCAGGCCACGATCGCCATCCCGATCAGTGTCGAGATGGTGATGATCTGGATTTTCATTCCGATCTTGTTGAGGATATTGAGCCGGATGGATTTCATGAAAGACGCCCCGAGGCGGTTCCCTAACGGTGTGAACTGTTTCAGCCTTCGACTTCTGGCGGTTAATGCTGAAAAACTGCTTAAAGCGCGTCGGATAAAACGACGCCTGTTCCGCGGCTGCCGTGGGGAGCGCCCCTTTGCCGGGGTGGCATGCGGGCCCGCCCCTTGATAGAGCGGGCTTGCCTGAACATGTTGGCGTCATCCGTCCCGCCACGATCCCCGGTCAGCCACCCCATGCCCGAACCCAGCAACGCCCCCGTCATGCACGCCACCACCATCCTGATGGTGCGCAAGGGCGGCCGCGTCGTCATCGGCGGCGACGGCCAGGTCTCGCTCGGCCAGACCATCATGAAGGGCAATGCCCGCAAGGTGCGCCGCCTCGCCAAGGGGCAGGTGATCGCGGGCTTCGCCGGCGCCACCGCCGACGCCTTCACCCTGTTCGAGCGGCTGGAGAAGAAGCTCGAGCAATATCCGACCCAGTTGCTGCGCGCCTGCGTCGAGCTCGCCAAGGACTGGCGCACCGACCGCTATCTGCGCCGGCTGGAGGCGATGCTGCTCGTCGCCGACAGGGAGGTCTCGCTCCTGATCTCCGGGACCGGCGACGTGCTCGAGCCGGAGGCGAGCGAGCACGGCGCGGTGATGGCGATCGGCTCGGGCGGCAACTACGCGCTGTCGGCGGCGCGCGCGCTCATCGACGTCGAGCCCGATGCCGAGGCGATCGTGCGCAAGGCGATGAGGATCGCCGGCGACATCTGCGTCTACACCAACCATTCCCTCGTCATCGAGACGCTGGAAGCGGCGTGACCGCCGGCGCCGCCCTCCCGTTCATCCGGATGCAATTCTCTGCAATGACCAGCTTTTCCCCCCGCGAGATCGTCTCGGAGCTCGACCGCTTCGGCGCAAAGGCGAGCGGCAGCGAAGCCGTCCGATTTCGCAATCCGACGATGAAGCCCAATAGCGAGCGCCAGCTGTGACCAGTTTCTCTCCTCGCGAGATCGTCTCGGAGCTCGACCGCTTCATCGTCGGCCAGAGGGACGCCAAGCGCGCCGTCGCCATCGCGCTGCGCAACCGTTGGCGCCGCCAGCAGCTCGAAGGGCCGCTGCGCGAGGAGGTAAGCCCCAAGAACATCCTGATGATCGGGCCGACCGGCTGCGGCAAGACCGAGATCGCGCGGCGTCTCGCCAAGCTCGCCAACGCGCCTTTCATCAAGGTCGAGGCGACCAAGTTCACCGAGGTCGGCTATGTCGGCCGCGACGTCGAATCGATCGTGCGCGATCTCGTCGAGGTCGCGATCGCGCTGGTGCGCGAGAGCCGGCGCAAGGATGTCGAGGCCAAGGCCCATGTCGCGGCCGAGGAGCGCGTGCTCGACGCCCTCGTCGGCGCCAATGCCAGCCAGGCGACGCGCGATGCCTTCCGCCGCAAGCTGCGCAACAACGAGCTCGACGACAAGGAGATCGAGGTCGAGATGGCGGCGGGCGCAGGCGCTGCGACGCCGATGTTCGAACTGCCCGGCATGCCCGGCGCCTCGATCGGCGCGATCAACCTCGGCGACATGCTCGGCAAGGCCTTCGGCCAGAAGGGCAAGCCGAAGCGCGTCCTGGTCAGGGACGCCTATAAGCCGCTTCTCGCCGAGGAGAGCGACAAGCTTATCGACCAGGAGGCGATCGTCCAGGCGGCGATCCGCGAGGTCGAGGAGAACGGCATCGTCTTCCTCGACGAGATCGACAAGATCTGCGCCCGCGAGGGCAAGGGCGGCGCCGACGTCTCGCGCGAGGGCGTGCAGCGCGACCTCTTGCCGCTGATCGAGGGCACCACCGTCGCGACCAAGCACGGCGCGGTGAAGAGCGATCACATCCTCTTCATCGCGTCCGGCGCCTTCCATGTCTCGCGCCCCTCCGACCTCCTGCCGGAACTGCAGGGGCGGCTGCCGATCCGCGTCGAGCTCAATCCCCTCGACATCGAGGATTTCAAGCGCATCCTGACCGAGACGGAAGCGAGCCTGATCAAGCAGTCGGTGGCGCTGATGGCGACCGAGGAGGTCACCGTCACCTTCACGCCCGACGCGATCGACGCCATCGCCCGCATCGCGGTGGAGGTGAATGCGACCGTCGAGAACATCGGCGCCCGCCGGCTCCAGACCGTGATCGAGCGCATCCTCGACGAGATTTCCTTCACCGCGCCGGACCGCTCGGGCGAGGCGGTGACGATCGATGCGCCTTACGTCGAGGCGCGCATCGGGGACCTCGCGAAGAACGCCGATCTGAGCCGGTTCATCCTCTGATGGAGAAGCCGGCCGCATCAGGGCCGGAATCCTCCCGCCTCGCCCGCGATTCGGCGATCGTCGGCGTCGCCACGGTCGCCTCGCGGCTGCTCGGCTTCGCGCGCGACGTGCTGATCGCGCGGCTTCTCGGCGGCGGGCCGGTGGCGGACGCTTTTCTCGCGGCGCTGCGCCTGCCCAATCTCGTCCGGCGCGTGCTCGGCGAAGGCGGGCTCAACGCCCCCTTCGTGCCGCTCTATCTCGCGATCAAGGGCGAGCGCGGCGCGGCGGCGGCGCAAGACTTCGCCGGCGCGGCGGCCGGGCGGCTCAGCCTGCTGCTGCTGGTGCTGGTCGGGCTTGGCGAGCTCTTCGCGCCCTGGCTCGTGCTCGGCCTTGCCGGCGGCTTCGCGCAAGCGCCCGAAACGCTGGCGCTGGCGGCCTCCTATACGAGGCTGATGCTGCCCTTCCTCTTCCTGACCACGCTCGCGGCGATGCTGGCGGCGCTGCTCAACGCCGAGAAGCGCTTTGCCGTCGCGGCGCTGGCGCCTGCGCTGATGAACGCGATCCTGCTCGCCGTGCTCCTCATGCTGCACGCGCGCGCCACCGCGCCGGAGGTCGGCGCGCGCTGGCTCGCGCTCGCCACCAGCCTGACCGGCCTCGCCCATCTCGCCATGATCCTCATGGCGCTGCGCGGTCGCGGCCTGCCGCGCCCGAGCCTGCGCTGGTCGCCGGACATGACGCGCTTCCTGCGCACCGGCGGGGCGACGCTCATCGCCGCTTCAGCCGCGCAGCTCGTCCTCCTGGTCGCGACGCAGATCGCCTCGACCGGCCCCGGCGCGGTCGCCGCGCTCTATTATGCCGATCGCGTCTTCCAGCTCCCGCTCGGCTTCGTCGGCGTCGCGATGGGCACCGTCGTGCTCTCCGACATGGCGCTGGCAGCGGAGCGGGACGGCCCCGACGCCCTGCTCGGGCAGGCGCTGGCGCTCGGGCTCGCGCTTGCCCTGCCGGCCGCGACCGCGCTCGTGGCGCTGGCCGATCCGATCGTCTCGGTGCTGTTCGAGCATGGCCGCTTCGATGCCGCCGATCGCGCGCGTACCGCGGCAGCGCTCGCCGCTCTCGGCTGCGGCCTGCCCTTCGCCGTCGCGGCAAAAGTCTTCGGCCAGGTCTATTTCGCCCGCCGGGCGCCGTGCCTGCCGCTTCTCTCCGGCGTCGTCGCGGTCGCGGTCGCGGCCCTGTTCGGGTTTGGCCTCGCGCGGGCAGGCAATGCGGCGCGGATCGCCGCGCTGGCGGCGACGCTCGCCTTCGTGGCGCAGGCTCTCCTGCTCGGCGGCGCGCTGCTGCGCCAGCGCATCTGGCGCCCGGGCCTTTCCGGCTTGCGGCCGATCGCCGCCAGCCTCGGTGCCAGCGCGATCATGCTCGCCGTGCTCGCATTGCTCATGGCGCTGCTGGCGGGCCCCCTCGCCGTCGACCGGCCGGTCCTGCATCGGGTCGGCGCGCTCGGCCTCATCTGTCTTG
Source organism: Bosea sp. (in: a-proteobacteria) (assembly GCF_023953965.1). Lineage (NCBI taxonomy): Bacteria > Pseudomonadati > Pseudomonadota > Alphaproteobacteria > Hyphomicrobiales > Alloboseaceae > Allobosea > Allobosea sp. The sequence goes on along the minus strand of NZ_JAMLIX010000001.1, from coordinate 1,202,105 downwards.
GCGGGCTTGCAAGCTATGGCGCGGCCGGCTGGATGCTCGGGGCCTTCGGCGCTCTCCCCTTGCGCAAGCGGCGGGGTTGAGCCAGAAGCGCCGCTTCCCTTCTCCATCGTGACGACGGAGCGCCCCATGTCGGGTTTTCATCAGCGCGTATTCTCAGGCATGCAGCCGACCTCGACGCTGCATCTCGGCAACTATCTCGGCGCGCTGACCAACTGGGTGGCGATGCAGAAGACGCATGAATGCGTGTTTTGCGTCGTCGACATGCATGCCATCACCATGTGGCAGGACCCGGCCGACCTGAAGCGCGCCATCCGCGAGGTCACGGCGGCCTATATCGCCGCCGGCATCGATCCGAAAAGCAGCATCATCTTCAACCAGAGCCAGGTCCCGGGCCATGCCGAGCTCGCCTGGGTGTTCAACTGCGTCGCCCGCCTCGGCTGGCTCAACCGCATGACCCAGTTCAAGGAAAAGGCCGGCAAGGACCGCGAGAACGCCTCGGTCGGCTTGTACGCCTATCCGAACCTGATGGCGGCCGACATCCTGCTCTACAAGGCGACGCATGTGCCGGTCGGCGAGGACCAGAAGCAGCATCTCGAGCTTTCCCGCGACATCGCCCAGAAGTTCAACAACGATTTCGGGGCGCAGATCGCGGAGCTCGGCCTCGGCACCGGCGAAGAGGGCTTCTTCCCTCTGCCGGAGCCGATGATCCAGGGCCCGGCCCCGCGCGTGATGAGCCTGCGCGACGGCACCAGGAAGATGTCGAAATCGGATCCTTCCGATTATTCGCGCATCAACCTGACCGACGATGCCGAGGCCATCGCCCAGAAGGTCCGCAAGGCCAAGACCGATCCCGAGGCGCTGCCCTCCGAGGCGAAGGGGCTGGAGGGCCGGCCCGAGGCCGAGAACCTCGTCGGCATCTATGCCGGCCTTTCCGGCACGTCGAAGGAGGCGGTGCTGCGGGAGTTCGGCGGCGGCCAGTTCTCCGGCTTCAAGACGGCATTGGCCGATCTCGCGGTCGACAAGCTCGCTCCCATCGCCGGCGAGATGCGCCGGCTGCTGGCGGAGCCGCGGCATATCGATGCGATCCTCGGCGCGGGCGCGGACCGGGCCGATGCGATCGCGGCGCCGATCATGCGCGAGGTCAAGGACATCGTCGGCTTCGTGCGCAGCCGCTAGATCATCACGCGTCCTGTCGGACGCGATAACGATGATCTATCTCATTGTCGGAGCATCGGATCTTTCCGAAAAGTGGATTCCACTTTTCGTATCCGATGCTTAGGCCGGCGGGCTTGCGCCGGCCCCCCGGCGCAGGCCACCATGCCCGCTCCCGAAGCGGCGGCAGGACAGTTCATGGTCAAGAGACGGCGGTCCTACGAGACGGGCCATCGCCCGAAATTCCTCGCCGTGGTCGACGGCAGCGAGGAGAGCGGCAAGGCGATCCGCTTCGCGGCGCGCCGCTGCGCCCGCGTCGGTGCGGCGATCGTGCTCCTCGGCGTCGCCACCCCGCCCGAGCATGAAACCTGGCTCGGCGTCGGCGAGATGATGCAGGCCGAGGCACGCGCCGAGGCCGAGAAGCGGCTCGAGGCGGCGGCGGCGGCGGTGCGCAGCCTGGCCGGGCTCGAGCCCGAGAAGCTCGTGCGCATCGGCAACAAGGCCGACGAGCTGATCAGGCTGATCGAGGAGGACGAGGACATCTCGCTGCTCGTGCTGGCGGCCGGCACCGGGCGCGAGGGGCCGGGCCCGCTCGTCAGCGCGCTCGCCGGCAAGTCCTCGGCGAGCTTCCCGATCCCCGTCGCCATCGTGCCGGGGCATCTGGAGGACGAGGAGATCGACGCGCTGGCGTAACGATATCGCGCCGCGCTTCCATGCCGCTGGAATGATTCCGGCCGGCGGCCTATATCGGAGCCAGGAACGGCGACCTTGAATCGCCGGTACCGGAGGCAAGTCCATGTTCATCCAGACCGAAGCCACGCCGAATCCGGCGACCCTGAAATTCCTCCCCGGCCGCGCCGTCATGCAAGACGGCACGCTCGATCTGCGCGATGTCGACGAGGCCGGGCGTTCGCCGCTGGCGCAGCGCCTCTTCGGCGTCACGGGCGTCACGGGCGTCTTCCTTGGCTCCGATTTCATCACCGTCACCAAATCGGACGGCGAATGGCCGCATCTCAAGCCCGCCATCCTCGGCGCGATCATGGAGCATTTCATGTCGGGCGCCCCGGTCCTCGCCGCCGGCGAGGCCGCGGACGTGATCGAGGAGGGCGAGTTCTTCGATCCCGCCGATGCCGGGACCGTCGAGACGATCAAGGACCTGCTCGAGACCCGCATCCGCCCGGCGGTCGCCGGCGACGGCGGCGACATCACCTTCCGCGGCTATCGCGACGGCACGGTCTATCTGGCGATGAAGGGCTCCTGCTCGGGCTGCCCCTCCTCCACCGCGACGCTGAAGCACGGCATCCAGAACCTGCTGCGCCACTTCCTGCCGGACGTGCGCGAGGTCGAGGCGATTTGACGAAACGTGGAATCTTTCGCGGAATGACATCCTGATGCGCATTCTCGCGATCGACACCGCGCTCGGCGCCTGCTCGGCCTGCGTGCTGGAAGCCGGCGAGGCCGAGCCCCTGGCGAGCGAGGAACTCGCCATGGAGCGCGGCCATGCCGAGGCGCTGATGCCGCTCGTCGAGCGTGTCATGAAGGCGGTCGATGGCGGCTTCGGCTCGCTCGGGCGCGTCGCCGTCACCGTCGGCCCCGGCAGCTACACGGGCCTGCGCGTCGGCGTCAGCGCGGCGCGCGCGATTGCCTTCGCGGCGGGCATACCGGCGGTCGGCGTCACCACCGTCGCCGCTTGCGCCGCGCCCCTGATCGGGCGCGAATCGGGCCGCGTCATCGCCGCCGCGCTCGATGCCAGGCACGGCCAGGTCTGGTTCCAGGCCCTGACGGCGGAGGGCAAGCCCCTGGTCTCGCTGCGGCAGGTCTCTTATCGCGACGCCGCGCGCGCCATCGGCGCAGGCCCCGTCAGCCTCGTCGGCTCCTCGGCGCTGGCGGTCGCCAACGAAGCCTGGGCGATCGGGCTCGACGCGCTGGTGATCGACGACGCGCGCGCGCCCGACATCGCCTGGGTCGCAAGGCTCGGCCTCATCGCCGATCCCGAAAGCGCGCCGCCCCGCCCGCTCTACCTGAAGGCGCCGGAGACGACGCCGCAGGACAAAGCCCGCCTGCCGCGACGGTGAGCGCATCCTTCAAATGGTGGTCGCCCTTGCGTCAGTCTGTGCGAACAGGCGGCATGGATTGGCTCCACAGACTGCTCCACCCCGATTCGGCCCCGCCCCGGACGATGCGGCTCGATGCCGGCCAGGCCCGGCATGTCGCGGCGCTGCACCATCGCGGCGGTTTCGCCCGCGGCTGGGAGCCGGCGGAATGCGCGGCCCTCATCGCCGACCCGGCGGTCGCGGCCGATGGCGTCTTCGGCGGCGCCGGGACGGGCCCCGAGGGCTTCGTCATCTCGCGCAAGGCCGCCGACGAGGCGGAGATCCTGAGCATCGTGATCGCACCGGCCCGCCGCCGCGCCGGCTTCGGCCGCGCGCTGCTCGCCGCTCATCTCGCGCGGCTCGCCGAAGCGGGCGTGGCCCATGTCTTCCTCGAGGTCGAGGACGGCAATCTCGCGGCTGAGCGGCTCTACCGCCATTTCGGCTTCCGCGAGGTCGGGCGGCGCAAGGGCTATTACCCCAAGCCGGACGGGAGCCGCGCGACGGCGATCGCGATGCGGCTCGATCTCGCATGACCGGATTGCGCCTCGGCGCGCTGGCGCGGCTGGCGACGCTGTGCACCGGCACGCTGGCCCTCGTCCTTGCCCAGCTCGTCGTCCAGCGCGCCGCGCCGCGGCGGCGGGGCGCCCTGCCGCTGCGCTTCCACCGCCTGACCTGCTGGTGCCTGGGCGTGCGCCGGCAGGTGCGCGGCAGCCCGCCCCCGGCCGGGACGGGCGCGCTGATCGTCGCCAACCATGTCTCCTGGCTCGATATCGGTGTCATCGGCGCCGAGCGTGAGCTCGCCTTCGTCGCCAAGAGCGAGGTCGGCACATGGCCGGTGGTCGGCTTCCTCGCCGATCTGCAGCGCACGGTCTATATCGACCGGCAGCGCCGCGGCGCGACCGCCGGCGTCGCGGAGGCGATGGGCGCGCGCATCGCCGCCGGCGAGGAGGTCGTGCTCTTCGCCGAGGGCACCACCGGCGACGGCACGCGCATCCTGCCCTTCCGCTCCTCCCTGATCGGCGCCGCGCATCGGGCGATGGGCGACGAGGCGGCGGATGTGACGGTCTACCCGCTGACCATCACCTATACCGGCCGGCAGAACCTTCCGGGCGGGCGCGACGGGCGTGCCGCGCTCGCCTGGTACGGCGACACCGAGCTCTGGCCGCATCTGAAGCATGTGCTGGACTGCGGCGCGATCGACGTCGAGCTCACCTGGGGCGAGCCGATCGTGATGGGGAGGGCAACCTCGCGCAAGGAGGCCGCCCGCCTCGCCGAGGCATCGGTGCGCAAGGCGCGCCGGCAGGCGATCACCGGCCGCCCGGAGCCCCCGGCCGTTCCCAAGCCGCGCGATCCGCAGTAAAGCATGCGTTTTGGAGACCCGATCCGCGCCGATGAAGAAAGTCCACATCAAGTCCTTCGGCTGCCAGATGAACGTCTATGACGGTCAGCGCATGGCCGACATCCTGAGCCATCAGGGCTATGAGGAAACCGCCACGCCCGACGGCGCGGACCTGATCCTGCTCAACACCTGCCATATCCGCGACCGGGCGGTGCAGAAGGTCTATACCGAGCTCGGCAAGCTGCGCGAGCTGAAGCAGGCGCAAGGCGCGCAAGGCCAGGAGACCAGGATCGTCGTCGCCGGCTGCGTCGCCCAGGCCGAGGGGGGCGAGATCCAGCGCCGCCAGCCCGCCGTCGATCTCGTGGTCGGCCCGCAGGCCTATCACCGCCTGCCGGAGCTGCTGGCAGAGACGGGCAAGCGCCGCGTCGTCGATACCGACCTGCCGGCCGAGGACAAGTTCGGTTTCCTGCCGGCGCCGAAGCCGCAGGCGATCCGCGCGCGCGGCGTCTGCGCCTTCGTCACGGTGCAGGAGGGCTGCGACAAGTTCTGCGCCTTCTGCGTCGTGCCCTATACGCGCGGTGCCGAATTCTCCCGGCCCGTCTCGCAGATCATGGCCGAGGTCGAGCGGCTGGCCGAGGCCGGCGTCCGCGACGTCACCCTGATCGGCCAGAACGTCAACGCCTATCACGGGCAGGGGCCGGACGGCGCCGTCTGGAGCCTGGCGCGGCTGATGCACCGCGTCGCCGAGGTGCCGGGCATCGCCCGCATCCGCTACACCACCAGCCACCCCAGGGACATGGACGACGACCTGATCGCCGCCCATCGCGACCTGGCCGCCGTGATGCCCTTCCTGCATCTGCCGGTGCAGGCGGGCTCGGACCGCATCCTCGCCGCGATGAACCGCAGGCATACCGCCGACGAGTACCGCCGGCTGATCGCGCGTATCCGCGAGGCGAGGCCCGATATCGCGCTGTCGTCGGATTTCATCGTCGGCTTCCCCGGCGAGACCGACGCCGATTTCGAGGAGACGATCCGCCTCGTCGACGAGATCGGCTTTGCCTCCAGCTATTCCTTCAACTATTCGCCGCGCCCCGGCACGCCGGCGGCCGATCTGGAAGCGCAGATTCCGCGCGAGGTGATGAACGAGCGGCTCTACCGGCTGCAGGAGCGCATCGAGCACCACCGGCAGGCGTTCAACCGGGCCATGGTCGGGCGCACGGTGGATGTGCTTCTGGAAAAGCCCGGCCGCTATCCCGGACAGCTTGCCGGCAAGTCGCCCTATCTGCACGCTGTGCAGATCGAGAGCGAATCGAATCGGATCGGCGAGATCGTGCGGGTGGTGATCGAGAAGACCAGCACCAATTCCCTGTTCGGCCGGGTGCCTGAGCCCGGCGAGGCCGCCGGAAAGGGCCTGGCCGCTTGAGCGCGCCCCGCCTCCGCCGGGGACGGGCGGCTTCCTGTCGTCAGGTTGACATCGTTGCGTCCGGTTATGCTGGAAGACGACCCGGCCGGGCGCTCCTGCCCGGCGGCAACGGGCGCCGGGGCCGGGCGATCCGCCCCCCGGGCCGAGAGCGAGGCGACGCATTTGGCACAGGCTGATTCGACGACGCAGAGGCCGGACCGGAATCCGCGGCGCGACCTCGCGCCAGCCCGCGACGGGCTGGCGGCGGCCGAGGTGGTCCTGTCCTTCGACGACAACCGCCTCGCCAGCCTCGTCTTCGGCCAGTACGACCAGAACCTCGCCCATCTCGAGCGCCGGCTCGGGGTCGTGGTCAGCCCCAACGGCAACCACGTCACCGTCAAGGGCGCCCGCGAGACCGCCGAGCAGGCCGGGCGCGTGCTGAAGACGCTCTATGCCCGCGCCAAGGCCGGCGCGCCCGTCACGCTGGGCGAGGTCGACGGCGCGATCGAGGAAAGCAACGTGCAGCGCTCCCTCTTCCCGACGGCCGATGCCGGCAAGGCCTCCTTCGACGCGGTCGTTACGAGGAAACGTGGACCTGTAAGGGCCCGCAACGCCGCGCAGGACGCCTATCTGCGCCAGCTCAAGCGCCACGAGCTCGTGCTGGCCGAAGGCCCCGCCGGCACCGGCAAGACTTGGCTCGCGGTCGGCCACGCCGTCTCGCTGATCGAGCAGGGCGTGGTCGAGCGCATGATCCTGTCGCGCCCGGCGGTGGAGGCCGGCGAGCGGCTCGGCTTCCTGCCCGGCGACATGCGCGAGAAGGTCGATCCCTATCTCAGGCCGATCTACGATGCGCTCGGCGATTTCATGGAGGCGCGCCATGTCGAGCGGGGCCTGCAGACCGGCATGATCGAGATCGCGCCGCTCGCCTTCATGCGCGGGCGCACGCTCAGCAACGCCGTGGTGCTGCTCGACGAGGCGCAGAACGCGACCTCGATGCAGATGAAGATGTTCCTCACCCGGCTCGGCGAGGGCTCGCGCATGATCGTCACCGGCGATCCCTCGCAGATCGACTTACCCGCGGGCCAGCGTTCCGGCCTGGTCGAGGCGGTGAGGCTGCTCAAGGATGTCGAGGGCGTCGGCTATGCCCGCTTCGAGGAAGGCGACGTCGTCAGGCATGAACTGGTGCGACGCATCGTCATGGCCTATGAGGACGCTGCGCGCCACGAGCGCGCGGACCGGGAGCGCGCGCGCGATCCCGATGCGCCGCCCGATCTCCACCGGGAAGGCGACAGCGAAGGGCTGAAGCGGATGTTGGCGCGGGAGCGGCCGCGATGAACGATCGACCTCGCGGGCGGCGCCAGGCGCCGCCACCCGAGAAGACCTCTGCGGAAATCCATCTCGACGTCAGGGCGCAGTCGCGCCGCTGGCACGGGCTCGGCAGGCTGGCCGATCTCAGCGCGCTGCTGAACGAGGCGCTCGCGGCCGCCATCGCGGTCGCGCCGCGAAAGCCGATGCCGGGCGCGGAGCTCAGCCTCCTGCTCACCGATGACAGGCGCATCCGCATCGTCAACCGCGACTGGCGCGGCTTCGACAAGGCGACGAACGTGCTCTCCTTCCCGGCCGCGCCGCCCGCGCGCATCGCGCAAAGCCCGCTGCTGGGCGACATCGTCATCGCCTACGAGACGGTCGTCCGGGAGGCCGATGCCGAGGGCAAGAGCGTGGCGGACCATCTGCGCCACCTCGCCATCCACGGCCTGCTGCATCTCCTCGGCGAGGACCACGAGACCGAGGCGCAAGCCCGCCGCATGGAGGCGCTCGAGGTCGCCGCGCTCGCCCGCCTCGGCATTTCCGATCCTTACGCCGGCGCCGAGCTCGTCGCGGTGCTCAGCCCTTCTTCGACGCAACCCGCATGACCATGAGCGACGACAGTCGACAAACCCAGAACGAAACCGCCGGCCGGGGCCTCGGCCGCTGGCTCGGCCAGTTCCTCGACCGCCTCGGCCTGCGCGGCGGCGGCACCGCGCGCGAGGAGATCGTCGAGGCGCTGGCCGAGGAGAACGGCGAGCTTGCCGATCTCTCGGCCCAGGAACGCGCCATGCTCAGCAACGTTCTGAGCCTGCGCGAGCGCCGCGTCGGCGACGTGATGGTGCCGCGCGCCGACATCGTCGCCGTCCCGGCCGAGGCGACGCTGGACGAGCTGCTCGCGCATTTCCGCACCGCCGGCCATTCGCGCCTGCCGGTCTTCGACGACACGCTCGACGATCCGCGCGGCATGGTCCATATCCGCGATTTCCTCGAATACATCGCCGAGAAGGCCCATCCGGACGAAGGCGAGCCGGCGGAGGAGAACGGCAGGCCCGCCGCCCCGCATGAGCTCGCGGCGGTCGATCTCTCGACCCGGCTGTCGGAGACCAAGCTCCTGCGTCCTGTCCTCTATGTCCCGCCCTCGATGCCGGCGGTCGACCTGCTCGTGCGCATGCAGTCGACCCGCACCCATATCGCGCTGGTCATCGACGAATATGGCGGAACCGACGGCCTCGTCTCGATCGAGGACCTGGTCGAGATCGTCGTCGGCGACATCGAGGACGAGCACGATCTCGAGGAGACGCCGATCATCCCGGCCGGCGAGAACTGCTTCACGGCCGATGCCCGCGCGACGCTGGCCGAACTCAAGGATGCGACCGGCGTCGACCTCTCCGACACCGAGGTCGCCGAGGACATCGATACGCTCGGCGGCCTGATCGTGACGCTGGCCGGCCGCGTGCCGGCCCAGGGCGAGACGGTGCAGGGCCCGGACGGGCTGAGCTTCGAGATCCTCGACGCCGACCAGCGGCGGGTCAAGCGCCTGACCATCCATTGCCGGAGCGAGCCCGGCTCCGAGGACGCGGCGATGGAGCCGGGCTGATGGGTTTGCCTAAGGCCGCGGAGGCCGTCATCCTGAGCTGGGGCTGGCGCCGGCGCCTGATCGCGCTCACCGCCGGCGCGAGCGGCGCGCTCGCCCTGCCGCCGCTCGATCTGTGGCCGCTCGTGGTCGTGCCGATGACCGTCGCGGTCTGGCTGATCGACGGCGCCGTCGGCGTGAGCGCCGGCCGCCGCTTCCGGGCCGCCTTCGCCACCGGCTGGTGGTGGGGCTTCGGCTTCTTCCTCGCGGGGCTGTGGTGGCTCGGCGCCGCCTTCCTGGTCGAGGCCGACAAATTCGCCTGGGCGATGCCGCTCGGCGTCGTCGCCCTGCCGGCGTTCCTGGCGCTGTTCCCGGCCGCCGCCTTCGGCTTCGCGCGGCTGATCTGGCCGCAAGGCGCCGGGCGCATCCTGGTGCTCGCCGCGATGCTGGCGCTCACCGAATGGCTGCGCGGCCATGTCCTGACCGGTTTCCCCTGGAACCTTTACGGCGCGATGCTGACGGGCGAGATCCATCTCGCGCAATTCGCTTCCGTGGTCGGGCTCTACGGCCTGACCCTGCTCGCGGTGGCGATCGGCGCGGCCCCGGCGGTGATGGGCACGGCCGCGACGCCGGCAGGCCGGCGGCTGCCGGCGCTCCTCGCCCTGGCGGCGCTCGCCGGGCTCTTCGCCTTCGGCTATTGGCGCATCCCGGCCGGTCCTTCCCCGGTCGTGGCCGGGGTGAAGCTCAGGCTGATGCAGCCCAACCTGCCGCAGGACGCCAAGTTCAACGCCCGCAACGGCGAGGCCATCCTCAACCACTACCTCGCGCTCAGCGACCGCGCGACCAGCCCGACGACGCCGGGCCTGCAGAACGTCACCCATCTGATCTGGCCGGAATCGGCCTTCCCCTTCCTGCTCGGCCGCACGCCCGGCGCCCTGTCGCGCATCGCCGCCGCGCTCCCGCCCGACGTGACGCTGATCACGGGGGCGGCGCGCGCCGGCGAGATGCTGCCCGGCGAGAGCCGGCCGCCGATCTTCAACGCCATCCAGGTGGTCGATGACGAGGGCGTCATCGTCGCCGGCTACGACAAGGTCCATCTCGTCCCCTTCGGCGAATATCTGCCCCCGGTCCTGGATACGCTGATCCGCCGGATCGGGCTTTCCCAGTTCGTCGCGATTCCCGGCGGCTTTTCGGCCGGAAACGCGCGCGCGCCGCTGTCGATCAAGGGCCTGCCGACGGCGGCGCCGCTGGTCTGCTACGAGGCGGTTTTCCCGGGCGAGGTTTCGGTGCGCGGCCCGCGTGCCGGCTTCATCCTGAACCTGACCAATGACGGCTGGTTCGGGCGCACCAGCGGCCCCTATCAGCATTTCGCTCAGGCGCGGCTGCGCGGCATCGAGGAGGGCCTGCCGCTGGTGCGCGTCGCCAATACCGGCATCTCCGCGGTGGTCGATGCCTATGGGCGTATCCTCGCCAGCCTGCCGCTCGGGGTGGAAGGCGTGCTGGACGTAAGCCTCCCGCGCGGCGGCCCCATCACTTTCTACGCGCGGCTGGGCGATGCCGCTTTCCTGGGCCTCCTGCTGCTTTTTCTCGCATTGTCCCGTTTTCGCGCCTGGAAGTGAGATGGAGTGGAACTTTTTCGCTGCGCATGAGTGGATTAGCCTCGCAGCCTATAATACATGACGGGGTCCGCGCGCCGACCGGGATGGGTGGCTCCGGGTCATGACACGAATGCCGGAGCAGGTGAATCATGATCAAGAAGGTCCCTAATCCGATCGACCGGCATGTCGGCAGCCGCGTCCGCATGCGCAGGATGCTCGCGGGCGTCAGCCAGGAGAAGCTCGGCGAGGCGCTGGGGCTGACCTTCCAGCAGGTGCAGAAATACGAGAAGGGCGCCAACCGCATCAGCGCGAGCCGGCTGCAGCAGATCGCCAAGATGCTCGACGTGCCGGTCTCCTTCTTCTTCGAAGGCGCGCCGACGGGGGACATGCCGGAGAGCGGCTTCGCCGATGCCGCCGCGACGACCTACATCTCCGAGTTCCTCGCCACCAGCGAGGGCGTGCAGCTCACCAAGGCGTTCACGCGGATCAGGAGCGGCCGGGTGCGCCGGCGGATCATCGATCTCGTCGAGGCGCTGGCCGAGGAAGACGCCGGATCGGCGTGATTTCGCTTCGTTTTGTTCGACGAGCCGAACGATCCTCCCGATAAACGGATTTTCCCCTTGACGGCGGACGTGTCCGCTGCAATGACGCGCCGTCCGTCGGCCGGCCCCGTTCTGCCGGCCTTTTCCATGCGCCGATCCAGGGAAACCGCGACCGTGTCACGCCAGAATTACCTGTTCACCAGCGAGTCCGTCTCGGAGGGCCACCCCGACAAGGTCTGCGACCGCATCTCCGACGAGATCGTCGATCTGTTCTTCAAGGAGGCGCTCAAGGCCGGCTATGAGCCCGCCAAGGTGCGCGTCGCCGCCGAGACGCTGGCCACGACCAACCGCGTCGTCATCGCCGGCGAGGTCCGCACCCATCTCGACGAGAAGCAGATCAAGTCGAAGGTGAAGTCCGTGGCGCGCAAGGCGATCCGCAGCATCGGCTACGAGCAGGACGGCTTCCATTGGAAGAAGGCCAAGATCGACGTGCTGCTGCACCCGCAATCGGCCGATATCGCCCAGGGCGTCGACGAATCCGGCAACAAGGATGTCGGTGCCGGCGACCAGGGCATCATGTTCGGCTATGCCAGCCGCGAGACGCCGGAGCTTTTGCCCGCGCCGATCTACTACGCCCACAAGATCCTCGAGAATATCTCGCTCGCCCGCCGGAAGGGCGAGGGCGACGCCGCCAAGCTCGGCCCCGACGCCAAGAGCCAGGTCACGGTGAAGTACGAGAACGGCAAGCCGGTCGGCGTCACCCAGATCGTGCTCTCGACGCAGCATCTCGACGAGACGCTCTCCTCGGCCGACGTCCGCAGGATCGTCGAGCCCTATATTCGCCAGGCCCTGCCTGAGGGCTGGATCTCGAAGGATACCGTCTGGCACATCAACCCGACCGGCAAGTTCGTGATCGGCGGCCCTGACGGCGATGCCGGCCTCACCGGCCGCAAGATCATCGTCGACACCTATGGCGGCGCGGCGCCCCATGGCGGCGGCGCCTTCTCGGGCAAGGACCCGACCAAGGTCGACCGCTCGGCGGCCTATGCGGCGCGCTATCTCGCCAAGAACGTCGTCGCGGCCAGGCTCGCCGACCGCGCCACGATCCAGCTCTCCTATGCGATCGGCGTCGCCAAGCCCCTGTCGATCTATGTCGACCTGCACGGCACCGGCAAGGTCGACGAGGCCAAGCTCGAGGACGTGCTCGGCCGGATCGTCGATCTCTCGCCCAACGGCATCCGCAACCATCTCGGCCTCAACAAGCCGATCTACGCCAAGACCGCTGCCTACGGCCATTTCGGCCGCAAGGCCGGCCGCGACGGCTCCTTCTCCTGGGAGAAGACCGATCTCGTCGACGCGCTGAAGAAGGCCGTCGCCTGAGCGGCTTTCCCATCCGGGACGAAAGGGCCGGAGCGGATCGCTCCGGCCTTTTCATTTTTGAGACGTTTTGAATGACCCACGATCCCGACCATGACGACCGCGCCTTCTATGGCCGGCGCAAGGGCAAGGCGCTGCGCGACGGGCAGAGCGATCTGATCGCGCGCGAGCTGCCGCGCCTGCGCCTGCCCGAAGGCGGGATCGCCGATCTCGCCGCGCTCTTCCCTGGGCCGGTCGAGGCGGTCAGGCTGGAGATCGGCTTCGGCGGCGGCGAGCATCTCTTGACGCGCATGCGCGAAAGCCCCGGGATCGGCTTCATCGGCGTCGAGCCCTTCATCAACGGCATGGCCAAGTTCCTGGCGGTCGCCGCGCGTGAGGGGCTGACGAACATCCGGGTCTGGGACGGCGACGCGGCGCTCCTGCTGCCGCGGCTGCCGGCCGGCGGGCTCGAGGCGATCGACCTGCTCTATCCCGATCCCTGGCCGAAGCGCCGCCAGCGCAAGCGCCGCTTCGTCTGCGAGCGCACATTGTCCCTCATCGCCCGCGCCCTGCGGCCGGGCGGGCGCTTCCGCTTCGCCAGCGACATCGACGACTATGTCGGCTGGACGCTGGCACGGCTCCTGTCCTCGCCGGATTTCGACTGGACCGCCGAGCGGCCGGCCGACTGGCGCACGCCCTATCCCGGCTGGATCCGCACCCGCTACGAGGCGAAGGCGGTCCGCGAGGGGCGTATCTCCAGCTATCTCACGGCTTTACGTCGCGCATCCTGAGGAAGCCGAGCACGCGCTGGGCGGTGCTCTGGGCGAGGTTGCGGAAAGAGTCGCGGGCGCGGTCGAGGGCGGCCTGCGATTTTCCGAGATCGCGGCGCAGCGAGATCAGCGCCGCCGTCGTCTCCCACGACCAGCCGAGCGCGCGCGCCATCAGCAGCACCGCCTCGCGGTCGCTGCCGAGGATGATCTGCTCGCTCGCCGGCAGGCTGAGCTGCGCCAGCACGGCGACGCCGCAGATCGCATGCTCGCCCGCTCCGTCGCGGGCGAAGCTGCGCACCTTCGCCTCGTCGAGCAGCCCCGCCTCGTTCAGCTCGCGGATTTCGACCAGCGCCGCGCTGATCGCGCCGAGCTCGCCGGGCATCTGGCCCTGGGCGGCGATGGCGTCCGCGCCGCGTTCGACCGCCTCGTCGACATCGCCCGCCAGGGCCGGCTCGATCCCCTCGCTCAGCCGGCGCCGGGCGGAGTTCTTGGCGGCGACCATGAGCTGGTCGACGAGCTCGGTGGGGATGTCGCGCCTCAAGCCCAGCGTGGCCTGGAGCGCGTCGTCCTGGATCGCCCGCATCACCAGCACGCCCATGCCGTGCCGCGAGAAGCGCGCGCTCTGGTTGGCGGCGACCGCATGGGTGACGACGCGCCCGCCGCGCAGCACCAGGAAATCGGTGACCGGTTCGCCGAGATCGGGCCGCTCGGTGATGGCGAGCATGTGATCGCGCCCCTTGGAGGCGGAGATCGCCACCAGGTCCTGGTCCGAGAGGCGCGGCGACTGGACGAGCACGGCGCGCGCCACGGCGATCTCGTCGAGGGCGAGCTGGCGCACCACGCCGGCGGGCGCGTTCGGCACCGGCGCGATCCGCTCCGACAATTCGATGCGGGCCCGCAGCTCGATGGCGCGCGACAGGCGCCCGATCACCACGTCGAAGACGCCGACCTGCTCCTCGTCCATATGGACGGCAGTGGCCAGGAACAGATCCGTCAGCCGCGAGAGGATGTCGGCGCGCTCGTCGCTGGAGCCGCGCAGCATCGTCGATTCGAGGTCCCGCAACAGCGAGCCGACCGCACTCATACTTTGTCCTCAACCGCTATCCCGTCACGCAATCTGGCATGGAAGGATGACCATTGAGTTAGCGCGGTCGCAGGAAGCCTTGCATATCGCGGCGATGCGGACTAAAGCGGGTCAACAGCTCTGGTATCGGTTAACGCCGATGATCAAGAGCGGGCCTGCCGGCCCGCTCTTTTTTATTGGCCGCGAGCCGCCGGGGACAGATTGTGAACGGTCAGGGCCATGAGCGAGCCTACGCAGGCGCCGACGACAGAACCCGCTTCCGAAGCCCGCCTCGTCGTCGAGAGCGGGGTTGCGGCGCGCGTCGCCGCGATCATCGAGCCGGCGATCGTCGATCTCGGCTACCGGCTGGTGCGCGTGCGCGTCACCGGCCAGAACGGCTGCACCGTGCAGATCATGGCCGAGCGGCCGGACGGCACCATGACCGTCGAGGGCTGCGAGGCGATCAGCCAGGCGGTCTCGCCGGCGCTCGACGTCGACGATCCGGTCCAGACGGCCTATCATCTCGAGGTCTCCTCGCCCGGCATCGACCGGCCGCTGGTGCGCGTCAGCGATTTCGAGCGCTGGGCCGGCCATCTCGCCAAGATCGAGACGGGCGAGCCGGTCGCCGGTCGCAAGCGCTTCCGCGGCATCCTGCGCGGCGTTTCCGGACAGGACGCGCTGCTCGCGCGCGACGACGCCAAGAGCGAGGAGGAGCGCGACGTCGCGATCCCGATCAGGGCGATCACTGACGCCCGCCTCGTCCTGACCGACGCGCTCGTCACGGAGTCGCTGCGCCGCGGCAAGTCCGGCCTGCCGCCGCAGATGCCGGCCGCCGAAGAGATCGCCGGCCCGCCGAAGGGCCGGGGAAAATCGCTGGGACCGCGGCCGGGGAAGGCCGCCCCGAAAGCCGATAACGAACAAGACGATAGCGAAGAGGAGTGAGCGTCATGGTTGTCAGCGCCAACCGGCTCGAACTGCTGCAGATCGCCGACGCGGTCGCCCGCGAGAAGTCGATCGACCGCCAGATCGTGGTCGACGCCATGCAGGACGCCATCGCCAAGGCCGCCCGCTCGCGCTACGGCGCCGAGACCGACGTCCATGCCGAGATCAACACCAAGACCGGCGAGCTGCGCCTCGCCCGCCATCTCCAGGTCGTCGACCATGTCGAGAACCCGGCGATCGAGATCACCGTCGACGAGGCCAAGCGCCACAACCCCGCCGCCCAGGCCGGCGACGTCATCGCCGATCCGCTGCCGCCCTTCGATTTCGGCCGCATCGCCGCCCAGTCGGCCAAGCAGGTCATCGTCCAGAAGGTGCGCGAGGCCGAGCGCGACCGGCAATACGACGAGTACAAGGACCGCATCGGCGAGATCGTCAACGGCGCCGTCAAGCGCGTCGAATACGGCAACGTCTTCGTCGATCTCGGCCGCGGCGAGGCGATCATCCGCCGTGACGAGATGATCCCGCGCGAGACCTTCAAGGTCGGCGACCGCGCGCGCGCTTATCTCTACGACGTGCGCCGCGAGCCGCGGGGCCCGCAGATCTTCCTGTCGCGCACCCATCCCCAGTTCATGGCGAGGCTCTTCGGCCAGGAAGTGCCGGAGATCTATGACGGGATCGTCGAGGTCAAGGCGGTCGCCCGCGATCCGGGCTCGCGCGCCAAGATCGCCGTGATCTCGCGCGATTCCTCGATCGATCCGGTCGGCGCCTGCGTCGGCATGCGCGGCTCGCGCGTCCAGGCCGTGGTCGGCGAGCTCCAGGGCGAGAAGATCGACATCATCCCCTGGTCGCCCGACGTCGCGACCTTCGTCGTCAACGCGCTCCAGCCGGCGGAAGTCGCCAAGGTGGTGCTGGACGAGGAAGCCGACAAGATCGAGGTCGTGGTGCCCGACGAGCAGCTCTCGCTCGCCATCGGCCGGCGCGGCCAGAACGTCCGCCTCGCCTCGCAGCTCACCGGCTGGGACATCGACATCCTCACCGAGGCCGAGGAATCGGAGCGCCGCCAGAAGGAGTTCGTGCAGCGCACCGACCTGTTCATGAATGCGCTCAACGTCGACGAGACGGTCGGCCAGCTCCTCGCCTCGGAAGGCTTCCGCAACGTCGAGGAGGTCGCCTATGTCGACCTCTCCGAGCTCGCCTCGATCGAGGGCTTCGACGAGGATACCGCAGCCGAGATCCAGAGCCGCGCCCAGGAGCATCTCGCCGCCCTCGAGGCCGAGCTCGACGAGAAGCGCCGGGCGCTCGGCGTCGAGGACGCCTTGCGCGAGGTCGAGGGCGTCACCACCTCCATGATGGTCGCGCTCGGCGAGAACGAGGTGAAGACCGTCGAGGATCTCGCCGGCTGCGCGACCGACGATCTCGTCGGCTGGACCGAGCGTGCCGATGGCGAGACCACCCGCCATGCCGGCTATCTCGACGGCTTCGACCTGTCGCGCCAGGAGGCGGAAGCCATCATCATGGCCGCCCGCGTCCATGCCGGCTGGATCGAGGCGCCGGTCGGGGAGCCCGAAGGCGAGGTCGACGAGGCGGAAGGCGCCTGAGCGGGGTCCAGGAGCATTTTCGAGCGAAGTGGATACCGGTTCGCGTGAAGAAAATGCGATCGAACAGAGAAATCGAGCCTAGCCGCAATTCGGAGAAACGCGGACATGCTCCCGCGGTGAAGGCGGCGACGGGCAGGGACGGGCCGGAACGGAGCTGCGTCGTGACGCGGGCCGTGAAAGCGCCCGACGACCTGATCCGCTTCGTCGCCGGGCCCGACGGCGTGCTGGTGCCCGATCTCAGGCGCAAGCTCCCCGGGCGCGGCGTCTGGGCGAGCCTGAGCCGCAAGGCGGTGGCCGAGGCGGTTCGCCGCAAGGCTTTCGAGCGTTCGCTCAAGGCGAAGGTCACGGTTGCGCCGGACCTTGCCGAGACGGTCGAGGCGCTGATGCTGCGCGATGCGCTCCAGGCGCTGTCGATGGCGAACAAGGCGGGGCTCGTCACGGCGGGCTTCGCCAAGGTCGAGGCGCTGATCGGCTCAGGCTCCTGCCTCGCCGTCGTCGCGGCGAGCGATGGCGCCGAGGATGGCCGGCGCAAGATCGGCCAGGCCGTCCGGCGGGCCGCCGCGGCCCGGCAAGCCGCGGGGCTCAAGGCCCGCGAGATGCCCGTCGTCGCGATTTTCACGGCGGCGGATTTGGAATTGGCGTTGGGGCGCGCACATGTGATACATGCCGCCCTAGCTCCGGGACCGGCGGCCGAGGGTGTCCTCTCCCGCTGGCGTCGGCTCGTCCGTTATCGGACGGACGATACCGCCGCATCCGACCAGAACGATACCGAAGACTGAGACCGAACCGGCAGGACCGAACGCGGAATGACCGATACCAAGAATCCGGGCGACAAGACTTTGACCGTCAACCCGCCCAAGACCCTGTCGCTGAAGCGGCCTGTCGAGCAGAGCACTGTTCGCCAGAGCTTCTCGCATGGGCGCTCGAAGCAGGTCGTCGTCGAGGTCAAGCGCCGCGTCGCCGGGCACGAGACCAAGGAGCCGGCCGCCCCGCGCGCGCCGCAGCCCCCGTCTTCGCAGCCCGCTCCCGCGCGTCCCGCCCCCGCCGCGCCGCAGGCGTCCCAGCGGCCGCCGCTCGGCCTGTTGCTGCGCACCCTCTCCGACGAGGAGAAGGACGCCCGCCAGCGCGCGCTCTCGGAAGCGCGCAACAACGAGGCCGAGGCCCGCCGCGTCGCCGAGGACCAGGCGCGCCAGCGGGCGCTCGCCGCCGAGCGCGAGCGCCAGGAGCGCGAGGCCGCCGCCGCCCGCCAGCGGCAGGAGGAAGAGCGCCGCCGCCAGGAGGACGACCAGAAGCGCCGCGCCGAAAGCGCCGCCCGCCAGCGCGAGGATCAGCCCGCCCGCCCGTCCGCCCCGCCGCCGGCCCGCGAGGCCGCGCCGCAGCCGACCCAGTATTACGGCCGCCCGGCCCCCTCCGGCCCGCGCGAGTTCGGCGCGCGTCCGCCGATGCGCGATACAGGCGCGCGCCCGCCCCGGCTCGACGGCCGCCCGCCGCGCTCGGATTCGCCGCGCCCGCCCCGGATCGATGCCTCGGCCCCGTCCGAGCCGGCGGTCGCCCGCCCGGCGCGCCAGGCGCCCTCGGCCAACACCTCGCGCAACCGCTCGGACGATGTCGACGTCAAGGCCGCCTTCCGCCGCCCCGGCCTGAGCGCCGGCGCCGGCCGGGGGCCGGCTCCCGCCGCGCCCAAGACGCCGAAGACCGCCAACGACAAGCCGCGCGGCCGCCTGACGCTCGCCACCGCCACCGGCGGGGACGACGAGCGCACGCGCTCGCTCGCCTCCTTCCGCCGGCGCGTGCAGCGCATGACCGGCCACCGGGCTTCCGACGCGCAGAAGGAGCGCGTGATGCGGGAGGTGATCATCCCCGAGACGATCACCATCCAGGAGCTCGCCAACCGCATGACCGAGCGCGGCGTCGACGTCATCCGCCTGCTGATGAAGCAGGGCGCGATGCACAAGATCACCGACGTGATCGATGCCGACACCGCCCAGCTCATCGCCGAGGAGATGGGGCATACCGTCAAGCGCGTCGCCGAATCCGACGTCGAGGAGGGCCTGTTCGACACGCCCGACACCGACGAGACGCTGGAGCCGCGCCCGCCGGTCGTGACCATCATGGGCCATGTCGACCACGGCAAGACCTCGCTGCTCGACGCGATCCGCAAGACCAAGGTCGTCACCGGCGAGGCCGGCGGCATCACCCAGCATATCGGCGCCTATCAGGTGACGACGCCGCTCGGCGGCAAGGTGACCTTCATCGACACCCCCGGCCACGCCGCCTTCACGGCGATGCGCGCCCGCGGCGCCAAGGTGACCGACATCGTCGTGCTGGTGGTCGCGGCCGATGACGGCGTCATGCCGCAGACGGCCGAGGCGATCAATCACGCCAAGGCCGCCGGCGTTCCGCTGATCGTGGCGATCAACAAGGTCGACAAGGCCGACGCCAACCCCGAGCGCGTCCGCGCCGAGCTGCTGCAATACGAGATCCAGGTCGAGACGCTCGGCGGCGAGACGCTGGAGGTCGAGGTTTCCGCCAAGACCGGCCACAATCTCGACAAGCTGCTCGAGGCGATCTCGCTCCAGGCCGAGCTGCTCGACCTCAAGGCCAATCCGGAGCGCGCCGCCGAAGGCACCGTCATCGAGGGCAAGCTCGACCGCGGCCGTGGGCCCGTGGCGACCGTGCTCGTCCAGCGCGGCACGCTGCGCACCGGCGACATCGTCGTGGCCGGCGCCGAATGGGGGCGCGTGCGCGCGCTGATCGCCGATACCGGCGCGCAGGTGAAGGAGGCGCCGCCCTCCATGCCGGTCGAGGTGCTCGGCTTCAACGGCACGCCCGAGGCCGGCGACCGCGTCGCTGTGGTCGAGTCGGAAGCGCGCGCCCGCGAGATCACCGATTACCGCGAGCGTCAGCGTCGCGACCGCCTCGCCGCCCGCGGCGCGGCCTCGGGCGCCGGCCGCTCGCTCGCCGAGATGATGCGCGAGCTCAAGGAAGGCGCCGGCCGCAAGGAGTTCCCGCTCGTCGTCAAGGGCGACGTGCAGGGCTCCGTGGAAGCCATCGTCGGAGCGCTCGAGAAGGTCGGCAACGACGAGGTGAGGGCGCGGGTGCTCTCCTCCGGTGTCGGCGCGATCACCGAATCGGACATCACGCTCGCCCAGGCATCGGGCGCGGTCGTGGTCGGCTTCAACGTCCGCGCGCACAAGGAAGCGCGCGAGGCGGCGGAGCGGGCCGGCATCGAGATCCGTTACTACAACATCATCTACAACCTGATGGACGATGTGAAGGACGCGATGTCGGGCCTGCTGGCGCCGACGCTGCGCGAGACCATGCTCGGCAACGCGACGATCCTCGAGATCTTCAACGTCTCGAAGGTCGGCAAGATCGCCGGCTGCCGCGTCACCGACGGCACGATCGAGCGCGGCGCCAATGTCCGCCTGATCCGCGACAACGTCGTGGTCCACGAGGGCAAGCTCGGCCAGCTCAAGCGCTTCAAGGACGACGCCAAGGAAGTCGTGGCCGGCCAGGAATGCGGCATGGCCTTCGAGAGCTACCAGGATATGCGCGTCGGCGACGTGATCGAGTGCTATCGCGTCGAGGAGATCAAGCGCAGCCTGTAAGGGCGGCGCTTCCTTAAGCAGTGCGTCATGGCCGGGCTGCCCCGGCCATGATTTTTTTCATTCCCCCGTCCATCCGGTCCGATCCCGGAGAACGAGAGCCATGGCAAGACCAGCGAAACCCTCAGGGCCCTCCCAGCGGCAATTGCGCGTCGGCGAATTGATCCGCCACGCGCTCGCCGAGATGCTCGCGCGCGGCGACATCCATGACGAGGTGCTGGCGCGCCATGTCGTCACCGTGCCGGAGGTACGCCTTTCGCCGGATCTGAAGCTCGCCACGGCTTACGTCATGCCGCTCGGGGGTGAGGACATCGCGCCGGTCATCAAGGCGCTCGACGGGCACAAGCGCTATATCCGCGGCGAGATCGCCCACCGCGTGAACCTCAAATATGCGCCCGATATCCGCTTTCGCGCCGATGAGAGCTTCGCCGAGGCCGAGCGCATCGACGCGCTGCTCGATTCGGACGCGGTGCGCCGCGACACGCAAGCTCAGCGCCTGAAGATCGACCGGGACCAGGCAGACGATGACCGCTGAGAACCCATCCGCGACCGCCCGGGACGCCGCGCCGGCGCCGCGCCCGAAGAAGCGCGACGTCCATGGCTGGATCGTCCTCGACAAGCCGATCGGCATGACCTCGACCCATGCGGTCAGCGTCGTCAAGCGCGCGTTCTGCGCCAGGAAGGCGGGGCACGCCGGCACGCTCGATCCGCTGGCCTCGGGGCTCCTGCCGATCGCGCTCGGCGAGGCGACCAAGACCGTTCCCTTCGTGATGGACGGCCGCAAGGCCTATCAGTTCACCGTGGCCTGGGGCACGCAGACCGATACCGACGATGCCGAGGGCAGCATTATCGCGACCTCCGACGAGCGGCCCGACGCAGGCGCGATCGCGGCGCTGCTGCCGCGTTTCACCGGCACGATCCTGCAGACGCCGCCCAAGTACTCGGCGATCAAGATCGCCGGCGAGCGCGCCTACGATCTCGCCCGTGACGGCGAGGAGGTCAGGCTGGAGGCGCGCGCGGTCGAGATCGATGCGCTCTCGATCGTCGGCCATGCCGGCGCCACCACCACCTTCGAGGCCGAATGCGGCAAGGGCACCTATGTCCGCGCCATCGCGCGCGATCTGGGCCTCGCGCTCGGCTGCCTCGGCCATGTCGCGCATCTGCGCCGCACCCGCGTCGGGCCGTTCACGGTCACGGATGCGGTAAGCGTCGAGAGCCTGCGCGAGGGGGCGCAGAGCGCGCTTTCGGCGCTGCGGCCGGTCGAGGCGGCGTTGACGCTGATCCCGGAGATCGTGCTCCACCGCGATGCCGCCGCCCGCCTCAGGCGCGGCCAGAGCGCCCTGCTGCGCGGTGCCGGCGCTCCCGTCGCGCTCGAAGCGGCCTATGCCACCTGCGCCGGCACGCTGGTCGCGACCGGTTCGGTCGAGAACGGCGAGTTCGTCCCCCACCGCGTCTTCAATCTCTGAGGGGAAGCGGCCTCAGGCCGCCCGCTTCAGCCCGTCGCGGGCCCAGATCGCGCTGAGCGCCGCCACCAGCGCGTCGATGTCGGCATCGGAATGGAAGGGCAGGGGCGTGATCCGCAGGCGCTCCGTGCCGCGCGGCACGGTCGGGTAGTTGATCGGCTGGACATAGATGTCGAAGCGGGACAGCAATTCGTCGCTGATCGCCTTGCAGGCCTTCGCCTCGCCGACCATCACCGGCACGATATGGCTGGGATTGTTAAGATGCGGGATGCCGGCCAGGTCGAGCTTTGCGCGCAGCGCCGCGACGCGCTCCTGCTGCTGCTGCCGCTCGACGGAGCTTTCCTTCAGGTGCCGGATCGCCGCGATCGCGCCGGCCGCCACCGCCGGCGGCAGCGAGCTCGAGAAGATGAAGCCGGAGGCGAAGCTGCGGATGAAGTCGCACAGCGCCGCCGAGCCGGTGATGTAGCCGCCGATCACGCCATAGGCCTTCGCCAGCGTGCCCTGGATCAGGCTGAGCCGGCCGGAAAGCCCCTCCCGCTCCGCGATGCCGCCGCCATGCGGCCCGTAGAGGCCCACCGCATGGACCTCGTCGAGATAGGTCAGCGCCCCGAACTCGTCGGCGATGTCGCAGAACTCCCGGATCGGCGCGATGTCGCCGTCCATCGAATAGACCGATTCGAAGGCGATCAGCTTCGGCCGGGCCGGATCGAGCCCGGCGAGCCGGCGGCGCAGGTCGCCGGCGTCGTTATGGGCGAAGACCTGCTTCTCGGCGCGCGAATGCCGGATGCCTTCGATCATCGAGGCGTGGTTCAGCGCGTCCGTCAGCACGATGCAGCCGGGAATCTGCGCGGCCAGCGTCGAGAGCGAGGCCCAGTTCGCCATGTAGCCGGAATTGAAGATCAGCGCCGCTTCCTTGCCGTGCAGGGCGGCGAGCTCGCGCTCCAGCAGGACGTGGTAGTGGTTGGTGCCGGCGATGTTGCGGGTGCCGCCGGCGCCGGCGCCGCTGCCGTCGAGCGCCTGATGCATCGCGGCGAGCACCTTGGGATGCTGGCCCATGCCGAGATAGTCGTTCGAGCACCAGACGGTGACGTCGCGCGGGCCGCCCTCGCCATGATAGGTCGCGATCGGGAAGCGGCCGGCCTGGCGCTCCAGGTCGGCGAAGACGCGATAGCGGCCCTCGCCGCGCAGCCCGTCGAGTTCCCGGCGGAAGAACGTCTCGAAATCCATGCCCAGCCTCCTGCGGCGCGCCCCTCTCCTAAGCCCTTCCGGCCCTTGAAGACATGGTGCGCGGTGTCGCGGCTGGAATTCTTCTACTTCGAGTGCCCGGCCAGTTCCAGAACCGTTTCGAGCAGGACCCTGACGGCGGCGCCGGCATCGGCCTCGCTCAGGACGGCGGCGGAGGGGAGTGCTTGCGTCATGGCGTTCAGTAGGTTGCCCGGCCGCCGGAAAGGTCGAACACGCCGGCGGTGGTGAAGCTGTTCTCGGCCGAGGCGAGGAAGGCGACCATGGCGGCGACCTCCTGCGGCAGGAGGAAGCGCCCGCGCGGGATCTTGGCCAGCATGTAGCCGATATGCTCCTCGCTCATCTGGTCGAAGATGCGGGTGCGCGCCGCCGCGGGCGTGATGCAGTTCACCGCGATGTCCTTGTCGGCCAGTTCCTTGCCGAGCGATTTCGTCAGCGCGATCACCGCCGCCTTCGAGGCGGAATAGGCCGAGGCGTTCGGATTGCCCTCCTTGCCCGCGATCGAGGCGACGAGGACGATGCGGCCGTAATTGCGGGCGATCATGCCGGGGATCACCGAGCGGCAGCAATGCAGCGTGCCATCGACATTGAGCCGCATCACGCGCGCCCAGTCCTCCAGCGGATATTCCCAGGTCCTGTGGTTGGGGCCGGCGATGCCGGCGCTGGTGACGAGGATGTCGATGCGGCCATGCGCCGCTTCCAGCGCCGCGCCCGCCTTCCGCACGGCCTCGGCGTCGGTCACGTCGACGCCCGTGCCGATCGCGCCATGGCCGATCTCGGCGGCGGTCAGCGCGGCGAGCCTTGCGTCCACGTCCCAGATCGCGACGGTCGCGCCGCTTGCGGCGAAGCGCTCGGCGACGGCCCGGCCGATGCCCTGCGCGCCCCCGGTCACGATCGCGACGCGGTCCTTCAGGTCGATCTGGTTCATCCTCGGCGCTCCCGGCATCGCCGGGGCTACCCTAGCGGGGCGGATCGGCACCCGCCAGAGGACCATTTACCTTGCGGCCGGCTTTGCCTTGACCGGGCCGCGGGTCGACCAACACAATCGGCCCGATTTCGATCCTCGCCGCCGTGTTCCGAATCGGGAAATCCGTGTCCGCAACCGCCTCCATCCTGGTCGCCCGCGACGCCGGCCGCCGCAAGCGGCCGGGCTACGCCAAGCGCGACATCGGCGGCATCGGCATCGCGGTGATGGGGCGCGAGGCGGCGATCGCCGAGGTGATCGACGCGGTGGCGACGGGCGGCCATGTCAAGCTCGCCTTCTGCAACGCCAACCTCGTGAACGTCGCCGCGGGCGATGCCGCCTTGCAGCGCAGCCTCTCGACCTTCCTCGTGCTCGCCGACGGCATCGGCGTCGATCTCGGCAGCCTCCTGCTCTATCGCCAGCCGTTCCCGGCCAACCTCAACGGGACGGATTTCTTCCCGGCCCTGTTCGACGGGGCGGGGCGCAGCCTTCGCGTCGCCCTGCTCGGCGGCCGGCCGGGCGTCGCCGACCGGGCCGCCGCGGCTCTCGCCCGGCGCTACCCGGCGCACCGCTTCACGGTCGTCTCGCACGGCTATTTCGCCGCCGAGGAGGAAGGGGCGCTGCTGGACGGGCTGAAGCGCGCGCGGCCGGACCTGCTCCTGGTGGCGATGGGCAACCCGCTGCAGGAGCGCTTCATCGCCGACAGGCTCGGGCCCCAGCATTGCGCGGTCGCCGCCGGCGTCGGCGCGCTGTTCGATTTCTTCGCCGGCGAGGTGCCGCGCGCGCCCGAAGCCTTGCGCCGGGCGCGGCTCGAATGGATCTACCGGCTCTGGCGCGAGCCGCGCCGGCTCTGGCGGCGCTACGTGCTCGGAAATCCCGCTTTCCTGATGCAGATGGCGCGTCAATACGCCATGGGCGGCAGGCGCAGCCGGTGAGTTCGACGCGTTTCGCGCTGGCGACGCCGAGCTACCGGGGCGATATCGAGCGCTGCCGGCTGCTCTGCGCCAGCATCGACCGCTTCGTTTCCGGCCACGCGGTGCATTATCTCCTGGTCGAGGATCGCGACGTCCCGCTCTTCCGCGAGCTCGAAGGGCCGCGGCGGGCCATCCTGCCGGAATCGCAGCTGCTGCCGGGCTGGCTGAAGCCCTGGCCCGATCCTTCGAGCCTCGGCCGGCGCCGGCTCTGGACCGGGGTGCGGGCGCTGGCGCGCGGGCTTCCGCCGCTGCGGGGCTGGCATGCCCAGCAGCTCAGGAAATTCGCCCTCGCCAGGCTCTGCCCCGAGGACGTCGTCCTCTTCGCCGATTCGGACATGCTGTTCGTGCGGCCCTTCGACCTCACGCAGCTGGAACGGGACGGAGAGATCCGGCTCTACAGCAAGCCCGGCGCCATTACCGCCGACATGCGCGAGCGGCATGTGCCGTGGTGCGAGAACGCCGCTTCGCTGCTCGGGCTCGACCGGCCGGCCTTCCCCTGCCCCGACTACATCAACATGGTGAGTTGGCGCCGCGAGGTGGTGCTCGGGCTCCTCGACCGGATCGAGGCGGTCGGCGGCGAGGACTGGGTCTCGGCGCTCGCCCGCCGGCGCCGCTTCTCCGAATATGTGATCTACGGCTATTACGTCGAGCGCCTCGTCGGGATCGAGGCGGCGCGCCATTGGGCGGCGCCTGAGGAATTGTGCAAATACTACTGGTTCAGCGAGGACACGGTCGGTTTCGAGCGGCTGGAATCCTTCGAGGAGGTGTTGCAGCCCGGCCAGGTCGCGGTCGCCGTGCAGTCCTTCATCGGCCAGCCGCTCGCGCGGATCCGCCGCCTGTTCGAGCGCCAGGCCGCGCTTGCGCCAGCAGGCGATAGGTGAAGGCCGCCGAGGCCAGATAGACCGCGGCGAAGACGCCGTTCATCCAGAAGGCCCAGCTCCCGTCCGCGGAAAGCTGCGTCATCACGATGGTGATCAGCCCCGCCTTCAGGGCGGTGAGCAGGCACAGGAGCGTGATGCGCGCGCCGGTGCGCTCGCGGGCATAGAGCAGCTCGGCGTGATATTCGACGAGGTTGCGGAAGGCCGGGACCAGCAGCATCGGCGAAAACAGATAGGCGGCTTCCGAGACGTTGCGCCCGAGCAGATGCGGGAAAGGCTTCAGCGCCAGGATGACGGCGGCAAGCCCCGCGACCGAGATGAGCGCGATGCCGATCTCGTAGCCGGCGAGGCGCTTGAGCCCGCCGATGCCGCGCTCCTGCATGATCTTCTGCACCAGCATCTGGTTGAAGCTGCGCACCGGCATGGCGGTGAGGTCGATCACCCGCAGCGCGATGGCGTAGAGCCCGGCCGTGCGCTCGCCCGCGAGGCCGAGCACCAGGAGCTTGTCGAGCTCGGACTGGATGTAGAACACGATGTCGGCCGTGCCGGCGAAGACGGCATCGGCCATGCGGCGCGGATAGAGCCGGCGCACGAAGCGCCAGCGCACCCGGGGCAGGAAGACCGTAAAGGCGATCAGCGCGCTCGCCATCGTCGCGCCGCAATAGGCGAGGACCCAGATCTCGAGGTTTGCCTGGCCGAAGCCGGCGAAGGCGAGGGCCGCGAGCGTCCTGAGCGCCGAGCCGATCACGACCAGCGTCGCCGCCTGCCGGAAGCGCCTGAGCCCGTTGTTGACGATGGCGACGACCTCGACGAGCCGCCAGCCCACGACCTCGGCGAGGATGATCACCGCGAAGGGCAGGGCCGCGAGGCGGCCGGCGAAGAGCACGTGCCAGGCGCCCGCCGCCGCCGCCGCGATCAGCGGCAGCGACAGGACGGCGAGGACGGAAAAGCCGGAAAGATAGGCGCCGATCAGACGCGGCTTGACGGTGGCGACGCGGTAGAGCGGCGAGATGAAGCCGAAGGCGAGCATCCGCGACAGGATCAGCCCGGTGGCGGAGGCGGTGGCGAACAGCCCGAATTCGCCGAGGGTCAACGTATTCGCAACGATGAGGAAGTAGACAAGGGAGATCGCGAGCCGGCCGGCGGAGCCGCTCAGGATGGTGAGGTAGGCGAGGATGGTGGCGCGATCCGGCAGCATGTTCCGTTTCCGCGGCGGCTGGCCCGGCGCGTGCCTCGAGATGAAGTTGTCTTAATCCAGAGGCGTTGAACGACCCTAAACGACACGGAAGCGTCCCGATTGATCGAGCGGCACAGCCAAACGGACTGGAATGAGGCGCAGCCGACGCGCCGCGCCCTGCTGCGCGCCGCCGCCGGCGTGGCGGCGGGCACTGTCGCGGGCGCGGGCCATGCCGCCGTGGCCTCGGCCCCGATCCCGCTCGGCTCGGCGGCGGAGATCGGCGCCTTCCGCGCGGATAGCCGCTATCGCGCGGCGCTGAAGCGCCATTGCGACGTCGTCGTGCCGATGAACGACCTGAAATGGGAGGCGCTGCGGCAGGACCGGTCCCGCTTCGATTTCTCCGGCGCCGACGAGATCGTCGCCTTCGCCGAGGCGAACCGCAAGGCCCTGCGCGGCCACGCTCTGCTCTGGGGCGAGGCGCTCCCGGCCTGGGCGAAGGCGATGACGACCCGCGCCGAGGCCGAGCGCGAGCTTATCCGCCACATCGAGGTCGTGGTCGACCGCTACAAGGGCCGCATCGCCACCTGGGACGTGGTCAACGAGGCGATCCGCTGGGAGCCGAGCCCCCGCCAGCCCTATCGCGACACGATCTGGCAGCGCCTGCTCGGGCCGGAGCATGTCGAGATCGCCTTCCGCACGGCGGCGCGGGTCGATCCCAAGGCGAGGCTCGTCCTCAACGACTATCATTTCGAGGAGCCGGTCGCGGACGCCGCCGCCCGCCGCAGGATCGCGCTCGATATCTGCCGGCGCCTGAAGGACAAGGGCATCCCGGTGCACGGCATCGGCATGCAGGCCCATCTCTATGCCGAGAAGGGCATCGACGTGGACGGGGTGCAGCGCTTCATGCGCGAGCTCGACGATCTTAACCTCGATGTCGAGATCACCGAGCTCGACGTGATCGACTGGAAGATGCCAGCCGACTCAGGCAAGCGCGATGCCGCCGCCGCCGCCCTGGTCTCGACCTTTCTCGAGGCGGTCGTGGCGGTGAAGCGGCCGAAGGCGATCGTCACCTGGGGGCTGACCGATCGCTATTCCTGGATCCACGAGACCTTTCCGCGCAGGGATAGCGCCCGGGCGCGACCCCTGCCGCTCGATGCCGACTATCGGGCAAAGCCGATGCTCGCCGTGCTCGAGCGCTACCGGGCCGGGCTCAGCTGATGCGCGACCGTGAAGCCTAGCGCCATGTTCACCACCGAGCCGGCTCACAGTGAAGCTGAGGGCGCGCCGCAGCCGCCCGCGGCGGCCGGGCCCGCCCGCTTCGCCCGCCTTGCCGATCCCGCCTGGATCGCGGCTGTGCTGTGGGCGCGGCGCCGGCTGATTCTCGCCATGGCCGGGCTCGGGCTCGGGCTCGCGATCCTCGCCGGGCTGGTGATGGCGCCGAAATACGTCTCGACCGCGCAGCTCTTCATCGACCCGCGCGATTTGCGCGTCATCCAGAACGACGTCTCGCCCAGCGCCGTCGGCAGCGATCCGACCTCGATCACCGGGTATCTCGAAAGCCAGGCGCGGGTGATCGCCTCCGACAGCATCAAGTCGCGGGTGGTCGAGCGGCTCGGCCTCGACCGCGATCCCGATTTCGGCGGCGCCAGCGGCGGCCTTCTCTCCCGGCTCCTCGGAGCCGAGCCCGGCTCCTCCCCGAAGGCGCTGCTCTATGCGCTGGCGGCGCTCGACCGCACCGTCGCGGTCCGCCGCGGCGAGCGCACCTTCGTCATCGACATCTCCGCCACTGCGCGCGACCCGGACAAGGCGGCCGGAATCGCCAACGCGCTGGCGGAGACCTATCTGGAGGATCAGGCGGCCGTGCGCGCCGAGGCCGCGCAGCGGGCGACCGCCGCCCTGACCGGCCGGCTCGAGGAAATGCGCAACAGGCTGCGCATCGCCGAGGAGAAGGCGGAGAAATACAAGGAGGCCCACAACATCGTCGGCCTCGGCGGCCGTTCGCTCGGCGAGGACCAGCTCGCGCTCAACAGCGCCCAGCTCGTCGCCGCCCGCACCCGCGCGACCGAGGCCAGGGCCAAATACGAGCAGATCGCTGCCACCCGCGCCTCAGGCATCGAGGCCGGCGCCATGCCCGAGGCGATCGCCTCCAACACCATGACGGCGCTGCGCGCCCAGCTCGGCGCGGCGCTGGCGCGGGAGGCCGATCTCGTCTCCTCGCTCGGCGCCCGGCATCCGGCGCTGGCGGCGGCGCAGGCGCAGGTGCGCGACGCCCGCCGCCAGATCGCCGAGGAGCTGTCCCGCATCGCGCGCGCCGCCAAGGCCGAATACGACCGCGCGGTCGAGGCCGAGCGCGGGCTCGCCCGCCGCGTCGAGGAGCTCACGGCCGGGCAATACGCCGCGGGCCGCGCCTCGGTGCAGCTGCGCGAACTCGAACGCGAGGTCGAATCCTCGCGCGCCGTCTACGATGCCTTCCTCCGGCGCGCCCGCGAGACCGGCGAGCTCGGGGGCATCGACACCACCAATGCCCGCATCATCAGCCCGGCCATGCCGCCGCTCGAGAAGAGCGGCCTCAGCCGCAGGACGCTGGCGCTGATCGGCGCGGTCGGCGGCGGCGGCGCGGGCGCCCTGCTGGCGCTGGCGCTCGCCCTCTTCGCCGCCCCGCCTGCGCCGGAGGGCGCGCCGGCCCCCGCGCGCAAGCCGTTCTGGCGCCGCGCGCCCCGCCCCGGCCCGGTCGAGGCGAAGGAAGACGGGCCGCCCTCTCCCGCCGCTCCCCAGCAGCCGCCTTCGCCGCCTGCGTCGGCGCCCGCTGCCGCGCTGGGGCCTTCGGGCTGGCGCCGCCTCATGGCGATCCAGGGCGGGCGGGCCGAGCCGCTGCGCCGCTCCGTCCCCGCGACGATCCCCGCGCCCGAACCCGTTCCCCTGCCGAAGCTCGGCACCCTGCCGGCGGTGCGCCACCGCCGCTGGCGGCGCGAGGCGGCGGAGCTTCGCTCGGTCTTCCAGGGGCAGGCGCATCTGGTCGACGTCATCGACAAGCCGAAGGCCGGCTTCGCCGCGGCCGTCGCCGGCATCCGCCGCGCGCTCGCCGAGGCGGCCGGGGGCGACGAGCGGCGCCGGATCCTCGTCCTCGCCCTGGAGCCGCAGGCGGGCGCGACGACGCTCGCGCTCAACCTCGCCCTGGATGCCGCGCTCGCCGGGCTGCCGGCCCTGCTCGTCGATGCCGGCGGCGGCGCGCGCGGCCTGACCGCGGTCTTCGCGGCGGGCGCGCCGATCGGCTTCGGCGACGTCATCGCCGGGCAGGCGCCGCTGGCGCGCGCGAGACTGACCGACGAGGGCACCGGCCTGACCTTCCTGCCGCGTTCGGGGGCCCTGCCCTCGGCGGAAACGGGCTCGTTCCGCACCGGCCCCTTCGCCGCCGCGCATCGCTTCGCGCCGATGATCGTCGACGGCGGCAGCCTGCCGGTGGCCGGGCTGATCGCCCGCTTCGCCGAGGCGGTGGACGATATCGTGCTGGTCACGCGCCAGGACAGCCTCGCCAAGGCAGAAGGCGGACGCTGGCTGGAGGAGCTCGGGCCGCATGCGGCGAAGCTGCGCGGCCTCGTGGTCAACGCCGCCTGAGCGCCCGGCTCAGTTTTTCTCGGGCTTGCGGTACTGCTCGTTGGCGACGCCGAATTCCGACAGCAGCCGGCCGATCGCGACCTGGGCGTGGTAGAGGCCGATCAGCCCCGAGCCCGTGCGCAGGCCGAGGACGAGCCCGCGCGGGCCGGCGGCGGCGAGCAGGGCGAGCGATTTCGCCAGCACCCGCACCCGCCCGGCGAGGCCGGGGTTCCGGCGCCTTTCGATCGCGGCCGAGATCGCCCCGTTGCGCAGGCCCCGCGCCGCGATCCAGCCGGATTCGCTGCGCCGCGCCGGCATGGTCTCGCGCTGGGCCGCCTCCTGCACCCACCAGAAGCGGAAGCCCGCAGCCTTCGCGCGGCTGAAGAAATCCGTGTCGCCGCCGCCGGTGAAGTCGAAGCTCTCGTCGAGGAAGGGGAAGCCGAGCCGCGCGAGCACCTCGCGCCGGATCAGGTAGTTGGCGCTCGAATAGAGCATCGGCACCGGCCCGGAGGCGTCGTAGTGCGAGCGGAACACCGGATGCGCGCTAAGCCAGGCGCGCGCGTGATCGGCGAAGACCGGCGTGACCGAGCCGCCGAACAGCTCGGCCGGGGCCGTGCGGGCGGCCGTGACGAAGGCGTCGAGCCAGCCGGGCTCGGCTTCCTCGTCGTCGTCGATGCCGAGGATTTGCTCCAGCCTGGGAAAGCGCGTCAGCGCGCAGCGCCAGGCGGCGTTGTAGGCCTTGCAGTTGCCCTGGCGCGGCTCGACGATGACGAGCCCCTTGAACAGCCCGGCCGCGAGCAGCGCACTGGCGCGTAGCGCGCCCGCGCGCTCGATCCCCTCGTTCTCGACCACGATCACCGCGAAGTCGTGGCCGCCGCGCTGGCGGGAAAGCGAGCGCAGCGTCGCCTCCAGCATGTCGGGGCGCCTGAAGGTCGGGACGCAGACGACGCTGACGATCTCCGCCAGCGCCTCCGGCGCCGAACTCGCCATGACCTCGAAGCTTTCGGGCGTGTCGAAGCCCGGCGGGGCGACATGCTTCGCTCCCGTCCTGTTCGCGCTTCCCTGCCCGGCCGTCGTCATCGCGCCGCAGGCTAGGCCGCGGCGGCTTAAGGTTCGGTGTTCGCCGTCGTCGAAACCGGGGTCTGTTCCATGAGGTCGCGTTGATCATGGCCGGCGATGTGGCTTGACCTCCCCCGGCAATGGGGCGAGTGGAGGATTTTCCCCCCGGGCCCGATCTCTTGCGCCTCGCTTTCCTGACCTCGCTCATTCCGGTCGGCCGGCCGCAGACCGGCTTCGAGATCGCCAATGCCGCGATCCTGTCGGCCTTGCGCGAGGCCGGGCACGATGTCGTCGCGATCGGCTTCCTGCGCCCCGGCGAGGTGCCGGACGAACCCGAGCAGGCGGTCGTCGTCGCTAAGGCCGATATCGAGAATGCCGTGGTGCCGGCCGCGCGGAAGCTGCGCTGGCTGATCGCGGCCTTCCGGTTCGGGCTGCCGGTGGCCTGCGCCAAGCTCAGGCTCGCCGGGGCGGGCAGCCTGCTCGAGGCCGTGGCGGCGCGGGGGCCCTTCGATGCGCTGGTGCTGAATTCGGTGCTCCTGCCCGGCGCCTTCCCGGATTTGATGCGGATCGCGCCCTGCATCCTGGTCGAGCACAATATCGAGCATGTCTCGGCCGGGCAGAACGCCGCCCATGCCGCAAACCCGCTCCTGCGCCGGCTCTACCGGCGCGAGGCGCGGCTGCTGGAAGCGCTCGAGCGGCGGCTCTGGGACGAGGCGCGTTTCGTCTGGACGCTCTCCGAGGAGGACCGGCAGGTGCTGGGCGCGGGCCGTCAGGCGAAATCCTGCGTGCTGCCGCTGGTCTCCGGCCGGCCGGAAACCGCGCCCGAGGACGCGGACGGGCGGCCTGCCTTCGATGTCGGCCTGATCGGCACCTGGACCTGGGGCCCCAATCTCATCGGCCTCGAATGGTTCCTGCGCGAGGTCTGCCCGCTTCTGCCGGCGGATATCCGGATCGCCGTCGCCGGCCGCGTGCCGCCGGAGCTTGCCGCGCCGCCGGGCGTGACGCTCGTCGGGCGCGTGCCCTCGGCCGGTGAGTTCCTGCGTTCCTGCCGGCTCGTCGCCCTGTCGAGCCGGGCCGGGACCGGCGTGCAGCTCAAGACGATCGAGGCGATCGAGCTCGGCCTGCCGGCGGTCGCGACGGCCTGGTCCTGCCGCGGCTTCACGGCGTTGCCGGCCAATTTCATCCTCGCCGATACGGCGGCCGATTTCGCCCGGGCCGTGACGGAGGCGGTCGCCGCGATCCGCGCCGGCGACCGGCGCCGCCTCGACGGCGCGGCCTTCATGGCCGGCCAGCGCGCGGCGCTGGCGGAAGGGCTCGCCCGCGGGCTTGCCGCCGCCCTGGCCTGAAGGCGGGCGGGATTGCGCCGGCCCCGCTCCGATGCTCTATGACTGGGCGCACGCCTCTCCGCGCGCAGCGAGATCCGGAAGGCCCGATCATGCGCATCGAAAACGACCCGAAGCTCGATTTCCGCGATGTGCTGATCCGGCCCAAGCGCTCGACGCTGGGCAGCCGCGCCGAGGTCGATGTCGAGCGCTCTTTCCGCTTCGCCCATACCGGCCGGGAGTGGACGGGCTTTCCGCTGATCGCCGCCAACATGGACGTCGTCGGCACCATGGCGATGGCGCGCGCGCTTTTGAAGCACGGCGCCATGGTCGCGCTGCACAAGCATTACGGCGTCGAGGAGCTTGCCGCCTTCTTCCGCGAGCCGGGCGCGGCCAACGCCTTCTATTCGCTCGGCACGACCGAGGCCGACCATGACAAGCTGAAGGCGGTGCATGCCCGCTCGCCGATCGACAAGATCTGCCTCGACGTCGCCAACGGCTATACCGAGAAGTTCGTCGACACGGTCAAGGCGACGCGTGCCGCCTTCCCGGATGCGGCGATCATGGCCGGCAACGTCGTCACCGGCGACATGACCGAGGCGCTGATCCTGGCCGGCGCCGACATCGTCAAGGTCGGCATCGGCCCGGGCTCGGTCTGCACCACGCGCAAGATGACCGGCGTCGGCTATCCGCAGCTCTCCGCCATCATCGAATGCGCCGACGCGGCCCATGGCCTCAAGGGCCTCGTCTGCGGCGACGGCGGCCTGACCGTGCCGGGCGACGTCGCCAAGGCCTATGGCGGCGGCGCCGATTTCGTGATGATGGGCGGCATGCTCGCCGGCCACGACGAATGCGAGGGCGAGATCCGCTACGAGGAGCGCGCCGGCGAGAAGGTGCCGGTGGCGATGACCTTCTACGGCATGTCCTCCGACACGGCGATGAACAAATATTCCGGCGGCGTCGCCAAATACCGCGCCTCCGAGGGCAAGACCGTCGAGGTGCCCTATCGCGGCCCGGTCGAGGGCACGATGCAGGAGCTGATCGGCGGGGTCCGCTCGGCGATGACCTATATCGGCGCGGTCCGCCTGAAGGAGATGTCGAAGCGCACCACCTTCATCATGGTGGGCAGCCAGCTCAACACCGTGTTCGGCAGCTGATTCGGCGGCCGTTCCGCCCGGCCGTCCACTCGTCTTTCGACGTGCTATCGCTTTCCGATCGGCTGTTGCATAGTTGCCCCTGCAACGGAGAAAGCCGCCGACGGCTTCGGGGAGACGGACAGATGACCTTCAGGATCTTGGGTGCGGTGGCGCTGCTCGCCGCGGGGACTTCGATGGCGCAGGCGCAGCAGTTGACGCCGAGCCCGACGCTGGACGCCGTCAAGGCGCGCGGCAATCTCGAATGCGGCGTGCATCTGGGCCTGCCCGGCTTCTCCTTCGCCGACGACAAGGGCGAATGGACCGGGCTCGACGTCGAATACTGCCGGGCGCTCGCCGCCGCCGTTCTCGGCGACGCCAAGAAGGTGAAGTTCACCCCGACCTCGGTGCAGCAGCGCTGGCCGATCCTGCAATCGGGCCAGGTCGACGTGCTCTCGCGCAACTCGACCATCACCTTCTCGCGCAACGCCACGCTCGGCCTCAATTTCCAGGGCATCAATTTCTACGAGGGCCAGACCTTCATCGTCCGCAAATCGGCCAACGCCAAGACGGCGGCCGATCTCGACGGCGCCTCGGTCTGCGTCGCCGCCGGCTCGACCGAGGAGAAGAACGCCGCCGACTGGTTCCGCGAGCGCAACCTCAAGGTCACCATCACCAACTTCCAGAAGAACGACGACGCCATCGCCGCCTATGACGCGGGCCGCTGCGACGCCTACACCGCCGGCGTCGGCGCGCTCGCCGGCCAGCGCGCCAAGCTCAAGACTCCCGACGAGCACGTCATCCTGACCCAGCCGATCTCGAACGATCCGCAGGGCCCGGTGACGCGCTGGGGCGACGAGCGCTGGCAGCTCATCGTGCGCTGGGTGCTGAACGGCACGATCGCGGCGGAGGCGCTCGGCGTCACCTCCAAGAACGTCGACGAGATGAAGGCCAACTCCAAGAATTCGGAAGTGCGCCGCCTGCTCGGCGCCGAGGGTGGCTTCGGCGCGATGATGGGCCTCTCGGACGACTGGATGTACAACGCGATCAAGCAGGTCGGGAACTATGGCGAGAGCTACGAGCGCAATGTCGGCATGGGCTCCGGCCTGAAGCTGGAGCGCGGCCAGAACCAGCTCTGGACCAAGGGCGGCCTGCTCTTCACCCCGCCCTTCCAGTGAGCGCGGGAAAGGCTCGCCGCCCGTGAGATGAAACGCTCCCGCCATTCCGGATGAGCTGCGCAGCGGCGCTGATCCGGAATCCATCGTAGAGCCTATCGCCCTATGATGGATTCCGGGCCTGCGCTTCGCTTCGCCCGGAATGACGGATGGACCTTTCCTCCCAGCCTTTCGCCGGAGGACTACCTTGGCCAAA
The DNA here is from genome assembly GCF_023953965.1 of Bosea sp. (in: a-proteobacteria). Classification (NCBI taxonomy): domain Bacteria; kingdom Pseudomonadati; phylum Pseudomonadota; class Alphaproteobacteria; order Hyphomicrobiales; family Alloboseaceae; genus Allobosea; species Allobosea sp. The sequence goes on along the minus strand of NZ_JAMLIX010000001.1, from coordinate 1,166,584 downwards.
GCTCTCGCCCTCATCAACGACAAGCGCGTCCGGGACTGGCTCTACCAGATCGGCCTGATCGTCCTGCTCGTCGGCCTCACCGTGTTCTTCGTGCGCAACGCCTCGGAGAACATGGTCAAGGCCGGCATCGCCTCGGGCTTCGACTTCCTCTGGCGCACCTCTGGCATCGAGGTGCCCTTCGTGCTCACCAGCTATACCCAGGCCGACAATATCCTGAGCCTGTTCTGGGTCGGCGTCGCCAACACCATGCTGGTGACCGTGATCGCGATCGTGCTGGCCACGCTGCTCGGCTTCGCGGTCGGCATCGCGCGGCTGTCCTCGCACTGGCTGCTCTCGACCATCGCCGGCGCCTATATCGAATTCGTCCGCAACATCCCGCTCCTGTTCTTCGTGCTGTTCTGGTATTTCGGCGTCATCGCCGCCCTGCCGCAGCCGCGCCAGAGCATCGGCCTGTTCGGCGTCGCCTTTCTCAACAACCGCGGCATCACCATCCCGTTGCCGGATCAGCCGGGCAATTTCCGCTGGGCGGCGCTGGCGATCCTGATCTCCTGGGCGGGCTACTGGCTCGTCAGCGCCTGGGCGCGCCGGCGCAAGGAGGCCACCGGGCAGGACGCGCCGCTGCTCGCCATCGGGCTTGCGCTGATCGTCGCCGTGCCGGCGCTCGCGCTCGCCTGGGCGAGCCTCGCCACGGCCTGGGACATTCCGGTGCTGCGCGGCTTCAACTATCGCGGCGGCTTCGTCGTCATCCCGGAATTCGTCGCGCTGCTGGCAGCCCTCGTCACCTATACCGCCGGCTTCATCGCCGAGATCGTGCGCGGCGGCATCGAATCGGTGGCGAAGGGCCAGACCGAGGCCGCCGCGGCGCTGGGCCTGCGGCCCCGCCGGATCCTCAGCCTCGTCGTCATCCCGCAGGCCTTGCGCGTGATGACCCCGCCGCTGACCAACCAGTATCTCAACGTGCTGAAGAACTCCTCCTTCGGCGCGGCGATCGCCTATCCCGACGTGGTCAGCCTGTTCATGGGCTCGGCGCTCAACAACACCGGCCAGGCGATCGAGATCATCGCCATGACGCTCGCGGTCTATCTCGTCATCGGGCTTGCCGTCTCGGCCCTGATGAACTGGTACAACGCCCGCATCGCCTTGGTGACGCGATGAACCGCGCTTCCTCCCTCTCGCTCTGGCGCGAGCGCCTCTTCGCCACGCCCTCCACCGGCCTCGTCAGCATCGCGCTGGGGGTGCTGATCGCCTGGATCGCGGTGCCGCTGATCCGCTGGGCGCTGATCGATGCGAACTGGGTCGGCTCGACGCGGGCCGATTGCACCGGCGGCGGCGCCTGCTGGGTCTTCATCCGCGCCCGCTTCGGCCAGTTCATGTACGGGCTCTACCCGCTCGACCAGCGCTGGCGCGTCGACATCGCCGGGATTCTCGCGCTTGCCGGCGTGCTGGCGGTGGTCTTCGCGCCGCGGCGCCTGCGGCTGAAGCTCGCGCTCGTGATGCTCGTCGTGCTGCCGCCGCTCGGCATCTGGCTGCTCTCCGGCGGCTTCGGGCTCAGCTATATCGAGACGCGCGACTGGGGCGGGCTGATGCTGACCCTGTTCATCTCGATCTATTCCGCCCTGATCGCGATCCCGCTCGGCATCCTCTTCGCGCTCGGCCGGCAATCGGAATTGCGCATCGTCCGGCTGATCAGCGTGATCTTCATCGAGTTCTGGCGCGGTGTGCCGATCATCGCCGTGATCTTCCTAGCCTCGCTCCTGCTGCCGCTGATCCTGCCCGGCGGCATCGGCATCGACCGGCTGGCGCGCGCCGTCATCGGGCTCGGCTTCGTCATCGCCGCCTATATGGCCGAAGCGGTGCGCGGCGGCCTGCAGGCTCTGCCCAGGGGCCAGCGCGAGGCTGCGACCGCGCTCGGCCTCAACTACTGGAAGGCGACGGGGCTGATCATCCTGCCGCAGGCTTTGCGCATCTCGCTGCCGGCGATGACCAACGAGTTCATCGCGCTGATCAAGAACACGACGCTGGTGCTGGTCGTCTCGATTCTCGACCTGCTCGGCATCGCGCAAGCCTCGCTCGCAGATCCCAACTGGGTCGGCATGACGATGGAGGCCTATGCCTTCTCGGGCGCGATCTACTGGCTGATCTGCTTTGCGCTCTCGCGCTGGAGCCGCGCGCTGGAGAAGAAGCGCAGGCTGTAAGTGTTGCTGGCGAAGATGCTCTACCGGAACGGCGGCTCGTCGAAGCTCCTGAGCTTGCGCGAATGGATCGTCGCGCCGGCCTCCTTGAGCTTCTCCAGTGCGTCGAGCCCGATGCGCAAGTGCTCGCCCACCGCCCGCTCGTAGAAGGCGTTGGCCGCGCCGGGCAGCTTGATCTCGCCGTGCAGCGGCTTGTCGGAGACGCAGAGCAGCGTGCCGTAGGGCACGCGCAGCCGATACCCTTGAGCCGCGATCGTGCCCGATTCCATGTCGACCGCGATGGCGCGCGAGAGGTTGATGCGCCGCCGCTCCTTGGTCCATTGCAGCTCCCAGTTGCGGTCGTCCTGCGTCACCACGGTGCCGGTGCGCAGCCGCTGCTTCAGCCGGTCGCCCTTCTCGCCGGTGATGTCGGCCGCCGCCTGCTGCAGCGCGACCTGCACCTCCGCCAGCGCAGGGATAGGGATATCGGGCGGGACGAGCTCGTCGAGAATGCGGTCCTGCCTGAGATAGGCATGGGCGAGCACGTAGTCGCCGATGATCTGGGTCTGGCGCAGGCCCCCGCAATGGCCGACCATCAGCCAGCAATTCGGTCTCAGAACGGCCAGATGATCGGTGATGTTCTTGGCGTTGGAGGGGCCGACGCCGATATTGACCAGGGTGACGCCCTCGCCGCCCGCCCGGATCAGGTGATAGGCCGGCATCTGGAAGCGGTGCCAGGGCGCCGTCATCACCCGCTCTGCGGCCGTGACGTCGATGCCGTCGCGGTCGATGCGGATGCCGCCGGGCGCGACCAGCGCCTGCGCCGTCCCGGCCTCGATCTCGGCGAGGCCGAGCCGGACGAACTGATCGACATAGCGATGGTAGTTGGTCAGCAGCACCCAGGGCTGCACGGCGCGCCAGTCGGTGCCGGTATAGTGCACCAGCCGCCGCAGCGAATAATCGACCCGGACCGCGTCGAACAGCGAAAGCGGGCGCGGCTCGCCCTCGACCAGCGCATAGGTGCCGTCGGCGATCTCGTCGCCGACCAGCGCGAGCAGCGGCGTCGGGAAATGGCGCGCGAGCTCGGCGGCGGTGATCTTGCCGCGCCCGAGCTCGTCGCCGCCGTCGAGGGCATAGGGGTAGGGGATCTCCTGCGTGCTGATCCCGGTTTCGATCGTCGCGCCGTATTCGGCGACGAGCGGCCTGAGCTGGTCGAGGAGATAGCCGCGGAACTCGGCCGGATGCGTCACCGTGGTCGAATAGACGCCGGGGACGGCGAATTTGGCGTAGCCGCGCCGCGTCGCCGCCGGCAGCTTCGCCGGCTCGTAGGTGACGCGCAGCATCGGGTAGCGATAGCGCTCCCGCTCCTCCGGCGTCGGCGCCGTGCCGCTCTCGAAGAAGCGCTGCAGGTCGCCGCGGAGCGCCGAGCGGGCCGCGTCATAGAGCCGGTCGAGCCGGTCGACGGCGGCCTCGGGGGTCTCTGCGATCTCGAAGCTCATGAATCCATCCCTGTCCTTCGCCCGGTTCTAGAGCATTTTCGCACGAAGTGGTCACCGCTTCGCGCGAAGGCCATGCGACAAACGATGGCGGCGGCAGGTGAAAGAAGCTCTCGACAAGGGCGGTGCCATCCCTCTAGCTCGGCGCGATGAAGCGCATGAACCACAGCCTCGACGGCGCCCGCGTCGCCGCGATCCTCGCAGCGGTGGGCAGGCTGCGCCCGCGCGTCCATTGCCTGACCAACACGGTCGCGCAGAACATCACCGCCAACATGCTGCTCGCCTGCGGCGCCGTGCCCTCGATGGCGAGCCATCCCGGCGAGGTCGGCGCGGTGGCCGCCGGCGCCGGCGCGATCCTGATCAATCTCGGCACGATCAGCCCCGAGGGCGAGCGCGCCATCCCCGCGCTCGTCGCCGTCGCCCGCGAACGCGGCATCCCGCTGGTGCTCGATCCCGTCTTCGTCGAGCTCTCGCCGCTCAGGCTGCGCCTGGCCGAAGCGGTGCTGGGCCTGCCCGGCGTGACGGTGCGCGGCAATGCCACGGAAATGGCCGCGCTCGCCGGTCTCGTCGGCGAGGCGCAAGGCGTCTTGCGCGTGACGACCGGCAAGATCGACCGGATCGAGGGCGAGGGCCGCATGTTCGCGGTTGCCCATGGCCATGAATGGATGACGAAGGTCACCGGGCTCGGCTGTGCCGCGAGCGCGCTCGTCGCGGCTTGCCGGGCGGTCGAGCCGGACGCGGCCGTCGCGGCGGCGGCGGCGCTCACGGCCTATGGCATCGCCGGCGAGATCGCGGCCGGGCAGGCCGCCGGCCCCGGCAGCTTCGCGATGCATCTGATCGATGCGCTCGCCGGGCTGAATGAGGCCGCGCTCACCGCGCGGATCGGATAGCGGCTACTGCGTCGGTGCCGGCGGCAGCGCGGCGGGCTTGGCAGCCGCCGGGCGTGGGCGCGGCTTGGCGGCGGGCTTCGGCTCGGCATCGAGGCCGAGCCGGGCGCGTAAGGAAGCGGCGCGGGCCTCCGTGATCCGGGCGGCGCAGAAGCCGAGCTGGCCCTCGCGCTGGAAGTCGCGGCAGATCATCTCGCGCTCGGCCGAGAAGCCCGCCTGCTCGCGCGCGATCGTGCGCTGCTCGACCGCGTCGGATTTCGCCGTCAGCGTCCGGTAGCCCTCGCGCACGGCGCGCTCGGCGCTGCCGCGTGCCTTCTCGATCTCCTTGGCCTGGCCGGCGAGGGTGCGCGCATCGGGGCCCCACAGCCCGCGCGGGTCGATCCGGCATTGCGCCGCCTCGACGATGCAGGGCTCGGCCGGCTCGACCACGAGGAAGGCGCCGTCGAGCACGTCGAGGACGATCGGGCAGACCGGCGCCTCGAGGCGATAGCGCGGCACGCCGTCCGGACGGCCGAGCGGGGTGACCGGAACCGGCGTCTCGCCGAAGGAGACCGCGCAGGACTCGATCAGATTGGCGCTCTGGAAGCCGTCGAGCGCGAGCCTGAGGCCGTAGCCCGCCGCCGTCTTCGAGAAGACCGCCTCGCCGCGATGGCCGTGGCGGTGCAGGACCTTGCCGAGGATGGCGTCCTCGCCGGCGACCCTGATCGCGGGCATGGCGGGCGGCTTCGGCCCCGCCGGGGCGCCGGGCTGGGCGGGGGCGGCCTGCTGGGTTCCGGGCGGGTTGAACGGCTGGGCGCCCGGCAGCTGCAGCGGCTGCGCGAACGCGGCCGTCATGGTGGCGGCGAGCGCCGCCGGGGCGAGGATGAGGCGCGTCGGTCGTATCATGTCGATCGTGTCGTGGCGGCCTGGCAAAACCGGGACGGCCTTTCTGCATGGCGGGATGAGCCGGGTCGCGCAAGGACGGGAAGGCCACACCCGGGCGGAAAACGCAGCGCGCCCGCCTTTGCGGCGATTCCGCGACTCTAATCGGCGCGCCTGTCTTGCAAGGGCGGGAACACCCTCACTATATACCCGGCCAAGGGGCGGTTTCACATGCCGCCCGACGTGGAATGCCGGTTCGTTCGCCGCTGGAGCGGGGGCGGGCCGGTCCATGGGCCGGCAGGCGGGGCGAAGGCGCCGCAGGCCGGCGATCTGCTCAATCGAAAGGGATCCCATCCATGGGTAAAGTCATCGGCATCGACCTCGGCACGACCAATAGCTGCGTCGCAGTGATGGAAGGCACCACGCCGAAGGTCATCGAGAACTCGGAAGGCGCGCGCACCACGCCCTCCATCGTCGCCATCACGGATGACGGCGAGCGTCTGGTCGGCCAGCCGGCGAAGCGTCAGGCCGTCACCAATCCGGAGCGCACCTTCTTCGCCATCAAGCGCCTCATCGGCCGCACCTTCGACGACCCGATGACGCAGAAGGACCTGTCGCTCGTTCCCTACAAGATCACCAAGGCGGCCAACGGCGACGCCTGGGTTTCCGCCGACGGCAAGGATTATTCACCCTCGCAGATCTCGGCCTTCACGCTCACCAAGATGAAGGAGACGGCGGAGTCCTATCTCGGCCAGCCCGTCACCCAGGCCGTCATCACGGTTCCCGCCTATTTCAACGACGCCCAGCGCCAGGCCACCAAGGACGCCGGTAAGATCGCCGGTCTCGAGGTGCTGCGCATCATCAACGAGCCGACGGCGGCGGCCCTCGCCTATGGCCTCGACAAGAAGCAGGCCGGCACCATCGCGGTCTACGACCTCGGCGGCGGCACCTTCGACGTCTCGATCCTCGAGATCGGCGACGGCGTCTTCGAGGTGAAGTCTACCAATGGCGACACCTTCCTCGGCGGCGAGGACTTCGACATGCGCCTGGTCGAGTACCTGGCGGACGAGTTCAAGCGCGAGCAGGGCATCGACCTGAAGAAGGACAAGCTCGCGCTCCAGCGCCTGAAGGAGGCGGCCGAGAAAGCCAAGATCGAACTGTCGAGCGCGGCCCAGACCGAGATCAACCTGCCCTACATCACGGCGGATGCCTCGGGCCCGAAGCACCTCGCCATCAAGCTCTCGCGCGCCAAGTTCGAGAGCCTGGTCGACGATCTGATCCAGCGCACCATCGAGCCCTGCAAGAAGGCGCTCAAGGATGCGGGCCTGTCGGCCGGCCAGATCGACGAGGTCGTCCTCGTCGGCGGCATGACCCGCATGCCCAAGGTGCAGGAGGTGGTGAAGCAGTTCTTCGGCAAGGAGCCGCACAAGGGCGTCAACCCCGACGAGGTCGTCGCCATCGGCGCCGCGATCCAGGCCGGCGTCCTCCAGGGCGACGTCAAGGACGTGCTGCTGCTGGACGTGACCCCGCTCTCGCTCGGCATCGAGACGCTGGGCGGCGTGTTCACGCGCCTGATCGACCGCAACACCACGATCCCGACCAAGAAGAGCCAGGTCTTCTCCACCGCCGAGGACAACCAGAACGCGGTGACGATCCGGGTCTTCCAGGGCGAGCGCGAGATGGCGGCCGACAACAAGCTGCTCGGCCAGTTCGACCTGATGGGCATTCCGCCGGCCCCGCGCGGCATGCCGCAGATCGAGGTGACCTTCGACATCGACGCCAACGGCATCGTCTCGGTGACGGCGAAGGACAAGGCCACCAACAAGGAGCAGCAGATCAAGATCCAGGCTTCGGGCGGCCTCAGCGAGGCCGATATCCAGAAGATGGTGAAGGATGCCGAGGCCAACGCCGCCGAGGACAAGAAGCGCCGCGAGCTGGTCGAGGCCAGGAACCAGGGCGAGAGCCTCGTGCACTCGACCGAGAAGTCTCTGAAGGACTATGGCGACAAGGTTGCCGCCGCCGACAAATCGGCGATCGAGGCCGCCGTCGAGGCGCTGAAGACCGCGCTTGGGGCTGAGGACGCCGAGGCCATCCAGGCACGCACCAACGAGCTGATGCAGGCTTCGATGAAGCTCGGCGAGGCGATGTATGCGGCAAGTCAGGCCGAGGCCGGTGCCGAGGGCGCTGAGCCCGAGGAGGCCGCGAAGGACGACGTCATCGACGCCGACTTCAAGGACGTCTCGGACGACAAGAAGAAGAGCGCTTAATCCGCGCTCGCCTTTCATCGGCATGTCATGGCCGGGCTTGCCCGGCCATGATGCGCATGGGAAGGCGCAGGGGCTGTTCGGTCGATGTCGAAACGCGATTACTACGAGATTCTGGGCGTCAGCCGGACCGTCACGGAGGTCGAGCTCAAGAGCTCCTTCCGCAGGCTCGCGATGCAGCACCATCCGGACAAGAATCCCGGCGACAAGGAAGCCGAGATCAAGTTCAAGGAAATCAACGAAGCCTATCAGATCCTCTCGGACGGGCAGAAGCGCGCGGCCTATGACCGCTTCGGCCACCAGGCCTTCGAGAACGGCGGCGGCGCCGGCGGCAACGCCGATTTCTCCGACTTCATGTCGGACATCTTCGATTCCTTTTTCGGCGATGCCCGCCGCGGCGGCCCGCGCGGCGCCAATACCCGCGAGCGCGGTGCCGATCTGCGCTACAACCTCGAGGTCGGGCTGGAGGAAGCCTTCACCGGCAAGAACGCCTCGATCCGGGTGCCGACCTCGGTCTCCTGCGAATCGTGCTCGGGCACGGGCGCCAAGCCCGGCTCGAAGTCGCGGCCCTGCCCGACCTGCGGGGGGCACGGCCGCGTGCGCGCCAATCAGGGCTTCTTCTCGGTCGAGCGCACCTGCCCGACCTGCTCCGGCCGCGGCGAGGTGATCGACGACCCTTGCAAGAACTGCCAGGGCGCCGGCCGCGTCACCCGCGAGCGCACGCTCTCGGTCGCGATCCCCGCCGGCGTCGAGGACGGCACGCGCATCAGGCTCGCCGGCGAGGGCGAGGCCGGCCTGCGCGGCGGGCCGGCGGGCGATCTCTACATCTTCCTGTCGATCAAGCCGCATGCGATCTTCCAGCGCGACGGCGCCGACCTGTTCTGCCGCGTGCCGATCGGCCTGGTCTCGGCGGCTTTGGGCGGCGAGATCGAGGTGCCGACGCTGTCGGGCGAGCAGGCGCGGGTGAAGATCCCGGAAGGCACCCAGACCGGCAAGCAGTTCCGCCTCAAGGGCAAGGGCATGAGCGTGCTGCGCTCGCGCGAGGTCGGCGATCTCTACATCCAGGTCGTGGTCGAGACCCCGCAGAAGCTGACGGCGCGCCAGCGCGAGCTGCTCGAGGAGTTCGAGCGCGAGAGCTCGAACAGCAACCATCCCGAGACGGCGGGCTTCTTCGGCCGGGTCAAGGATTTCCTCGGCGGGCTCGGCGGCACGGCCTGAGCCTCGCCTGGAAAAGGGCCGCCTGCGCGGTCCTTTCCCGTCTTGGCTGCTTGGCCGGTGTCAGACCTTGTCGACGGCCTTCTTGACCGCGTCCTTGCCCTTGCCCAGCGCCTGCTGGGCTTCGCCCTTCAGCTCCTGGGCCTTGCCCTCGGCTTCGAGCCCCGGCTTGCCGAGCGCCTTGCCGGCGGCCTGTTTGACGTTGCCGGCGGCCTCGTTGGCCATGCCCTTGATCTTGTCGGTGGTGCTGCCCATCGTCTTCGGCTCCTGAAGGTTCGGCCCCCCAGCCGTTCGCCGGACGGAAAACCGGCGCGGTGCGGAAAGGTTCCGCCCGCGAGGCCCGCCTCACGAATCCAGCCGCGCGGAGCGGCGCCGGGGCCGGCCGGCGAGCCGGCGCGCGGCGGCTTCCGCGGCGATGGGCGTGGCGAAACGCCGCCCGTCCAGGGAGCGAAAGGCGGCGCAGGCGGAGACGAAGGTGAAGTCGCGCTCGTCGGCGCGCCGGTTCACCAGCCCGATCTGGGCCTCGCCGAGCTCGATGACATAGGCTTGCTGCGCCGGGCGGGCCCGGCCGGAAACGGAATGAAGCTCAGACATGGTTCTGCCTTTCGCCGCCCGGGCGGCGTTCGTCGAAACGGTTGGATGGAAACGGCCTTGCGGCCCAACTCAGCGTCGACAACGGCAGAGGGTGCGGAAGCGGGTTCGGCTTCGGCGGGAATGCGGAACGGTCATAGCGGTCTCCTCGATCCGGAGCCCACGACCTAGTCGTGGCGCTTTAGCGTTTGATGACGCGGCGCAAGCTGCTCGCTCAAATCTCCGCGGCTCCCCGAGCGTTCCGGGAACGAAAGCCAATCTGAGGGGGATCGTCCTTTCTGTCAACCAAACTGTTCTTTTAAAGAAACGACAGGATGGAGCGAAATCGCCTCCGGCTGTTCTTTGCGCCGCGGCAAAGCCGCGGCGAGGGGTGGCTTGACGAAGCGGCGAAAGCGGCGCCATCTGCGACCATGCCGGCTCCCGCCACCCTTCTCGATCGTCTTCGCCGCTCCGGGCTCGGGGCCTGGGCGGCGACGCTCTATGCGCTAGGCGTCCTGACGCTCGCGCTCGCGCCGGCTCCGGCCCTGGCGACGCTCGGCGGCCATGACGGCGCGGTGCTCTGCTCGGGTGCGCCGGTCCCGGGCGAGGACCCGCCGGCGCCCGCAGGCGACGTCCTCCACTGCAAGGGCTGCCCGCTCAACCCCGTCCTCGCCGGCCCGCCGGCCGAGGCAACGCCCGAACCGGCGCGGCTTGCCGTATACCTGCCCTCGAGCCGGCCGCCGGCCGCGGGGCTGCCGCATCGTTTCGCGACCGGGCTTGCGCAATCGCGCGCGCCGCCGGCGGGCTGAAGCTTTCGCCCGTCCATCCGCATCGTCATCCGGCCTGTCCGCTCCGCCATGGGGCGAGGGCCCTTTCTCACGAGTCTGCCATGAAGCTTTCCCATTCGCTCGCCGCCGCCGTGGCGCTGGCGCTGTCGGCCACCCTCGCCTGCGCCCACGGCTCCAAGCTCGGCGCGCTCACGATCGTCCATCCCTGGGCGCGCGCCACGCCTGCCGGCGCCAAGGTCGGTGGCGGCTATCTCGTGATCGAGAACACCGGAACTGCGGACGACCGGCTCGTCTCGGTCTCGGCGCCCTTCGCCGCCCGTACCGAGATCCACGAGATGGCGGTGAAGGACGGCATCATGACGATGCGGCCGCTGGAGCAGGGCGTCGCGCTGCCGGCGGGCGCCAAGGTCGTGTTCAAGCCCGGCGGCTACCACATCATGTTCATGGAGCTGAGGGAGCCGCTGAAGCAGGGCGAGATGGTGAAGGGCACGCTGACCTTCGAGAAGGCCGGCAGCGTCGAGGTCGAGTTCAAGGTCGGCGCGATCGGGGCCAAGGACGGCGGCGAGCACGCGGGGCATTGAGCCCCGCACCCATCAGGCGATGCGGGTACGCACGCTGCCGACGCCGGCGATCGCGCCCTCCAGCACGTCGCCCTTGTTCACGGCGCCGACGCCTTCGGGCGTGCCGGTGAAGATCAGGTCGCCCGGCTTCAGCGCGACGAGGCCGGAGAGATAGGCGATCGTCTCGGCGACGTTCCAGATCTGCCTGGAAAGGTCGGAGCTCTGGCGCACCGCGCCGTTGACGGAAAGCTCGATCTTGCCGGCGGCGGGATGGCCGGCCCGGCTAGCCGGCACGATCTCGCCGATCGGCCCGGAGAGGTCGAAGCCCTTGGCCATGTCCCAGGGCCGCCCGGCCTTCTTGGCCGCGGCCTGCAGGTCGCGCCGTGTCATGTCGAGCCCGGCGGCATAGCCGTAGACATGGGCGAGCGCCTGCGCTTCGGGGATGTCCCGGCCGCCGGTGCCGATCGCGACGACGAGCTCCATCTCGTGATGGAGGTCCCGGGTCTTCGCCGGATAGGGCATGTCGGCGCCGTTGATCACCAGCGCATCGGCCGGCTTGGTGAAGAAGAACGGCTCCTCGCGGTCGGGATCATGGCCCATCTCGCGGGCGTGCTCGGCATAGTTGCGCCCGACGCAGAAGACGCGCCTGACCGGGAAGGAGCCGCCGCCTGCGACCGGAACGGCCGTCACGGCCGGCGCTTCGATCACGAAATTACTCATCCTGCTCATTCCTCGCTCATGGGCTCGCCCCGTTCATGAGCGAGTGGCGGGCGAACCGCAAGCGGATCGTGTCGCCGGCAGGGCTCAGCGGCAGGCATCGCGCGCTTTATTTCGCAGGCGCGGCAAAGGTTGTGCGGCGCGTCGTTGCAAGCAGGGCGCTTTGCTCCCTACAGTGCCGGGCCGGACATAACCGGCGAGCCAGAGAAGGAACGGCATGTGAGTACGGGAACCGTGAAGTGGTTCAACGAGACCAAGGGCTATGGCTTCATCACCCCGGATGGCGGCGGCAATGACGTCTTCGTCCATATCAGCGCGGTGACGCGCGCCGGTTTGCGCAGCCTGAACGAGGGCCAGAAGATCAGCTACGATCTCGAGCCGGACCGCAAGACCGGCAAGAACTCGGCGGTGAACCTGCAGACGAGTTGAGCGCCGTCGCGCTTGCGGGAGGGCGGGCGAGCGCCCTCCTCAGCCCCGGCCCGGCGCCGGATGGAACAGCCGGCCTCTCTCCACGATGAGCACGGTGGCGAGGGCCGCGATGCCGCAGAGCGCGAAACCCATCGTCAGCGGCACGACGCTCCCGTCGAAATGCTGGCCGATGAAGAAGCCGAGCAGCGCGCCGACGACGGTGGTGACGAAGCCCTGCACGGAGGAGGCCGTGCCGGCGACATGGCCGAGCGGTTCCATCGCCATCGCGCCGAAATTCGGGCCGATCAGCCCGAAGCAGAACATCGCCGCGCCTTGCAGGATCGCGAAGATCCACAGCGTCTCGTGGCCGGTGAGCGCCACGAGCGCATGAACGCTGGTGAACCCGATATAGCCGATCAGCGCGCCGTGCGAGACCCGGCGCATGCCGAGCCGGCCGACGATGCGCGAGTTCAGCAGCGAGGCCGCCACCATGAACAGCGCGATCAGCGCGAAGATGGTGGTGAACAGCTCCGGCGTATGGAAGACGTCGACGAAGACCTGCTGCGCCGAGTTGATGAAGCCGAACAGCCCGCCGAGCATGAAGGCCATCGCCAGCATGTAGCCGACGCCGATGCGGCTGGTCAGCGCCGTGCGGAAGGCGCCGAGCACGCTCGCCGGATCGATCGGCTTGCGGTCCTGCGGGTGCTGGGTCTCCGGCAGCCTGATGAAGACCCATACCATCAGGAAGGCGCCGAAGACGGTGAGCAGGCCGAAGATCCAGCGCCAGGGCGCGACCCACAGGATCGCCTGCCCGATCGAGGGCGCCAGGATCGGCACGGCCAGGAAGACGATCATCGCCAGCGACATCACCCGCGCCATCTCGCGCCCGGCATAGCAGTCGCGCACGATCGAGACGACGAGCACGCGGGTCGCGGCCGCGCCGATGCCCTGCAGCACGCGCGCCGCCATCATCGCCTCGAAGGAGCCGGCGAAGGCCGCGGCGATGCTGGCGACGACGTAGATCGCAAGGCCCGCCAGCAGGACCGGGCGCCGGCCGTAGCGGTCCGAGAGCGTGCCGTAGACGATCTGCGCGACGCCGAAGCCGAGCAGATAGGCGGTGATGATCCATTGCCGCTGGTTGGCCTCGGCGATGCCGAGCGCCTCGCCCATCTGGGGCAGGGCCGGCAGCATCGAATCGATCGCCAGCGCATTCGTCCCCATCAGGGCGGCGGCCAGGGTGACGAAGGGATAGAAGCCCATGCCGTGGCGCGGCCGGGCGGTGGCGGTCATGTCGTTCATGGTGATCGTGGTGGTTGCGGCCAAGCCCGGCGGCTGCCGCGGGCGGAATTCGGGCCGCAGCATTAGACGCCCCCGTCGCCAGCGGCAACCGGCCTGGCCGGCCATGTGCCATGCGTCGGGCGCGTTTGCGGGTGGCGGGCGCCACCGAGGCTGTTATCGTCGCCGCGAACAGGAACGGGACATGGACGAATCAGACGTGGCGCGCAGCCGGTCCGCCGGCGACGAGGGGATGTCGACCCGTTACGTGCAGGATGCGACCCGGCGCTTCGGGCTGTCGGCCGCGGGCTTGCGCTTCGTCGGCGGCTTCGAGAGCCGCGACGGCAGGCTCGAGGACGCCCGCCGCGTCCTGGCCGAGGCGACCGTGACGGACGGCGCCCTGCGCCGGGCCGGGATCGCGGGCGAGGCGGGCCGGATCGGCCTGACGCTGCGCCCCCTGGCGCCGGCGGAGGGGCCGCCGCGCCTGCTGCTGATGCTCGGCTATCGCGGCGAGGGCGATGCGGAACAGCCCTTCGCCGAAGCCTTCCTGCCGCCGGCGGTCTTCGAGGTGCTGGCAGCCGATCTGCTGTCGGGCCTGGCGCGGGAGCTTTCGCTGACCGCCACGACGAGCCTGTGGATCCGCGCCGAGGATCGCGGGCGCCGGGAGGGCGAGCCGCTCGACTGGTATCTGGGCCTCGACGCCGACGGCAGCACCGTCCTGCCCGCCCGCGGCTTCATCGAGACGATCGCATGGCAGCCCCCGCCGCCGGCCGCCGGGGCGGCGCCCGCTCCCGCCCCCGCATCGGAGAGCGCGCCTGTCGCCGAGGAGGACTGGCCGGAAAGCGGTGCCGACGAGCTGCGCGGGATCAATGGCAGCTTCCGGCTGCTTCTGGTGATGCTCGCCTTCCTGCTGATCATCGTCGCCCTGAAATAGACGGGTCTACGGCTCGCGGTGGCGGATGCGGCGGATCATCTCGTTCAGCGCCAGGAGGACGAGCGCCAGGATGAAGGGCAGGATGTAGTAGACCACCCGGAAAATCAGCAGGGCGCCGAGCACCTGCTCGTAGGGAAAGCGGTTGAGCGCGACCAGCATCGTCGCCTCGAAGACGCCGAGCCCTCCGGGCGCGTGGCTCGCGATGCCGATCAGGCAGGCGAAGATATAGGCGGCGAGGAAGGTCGGATATTCGAGGCCGTAGCCGCCGGGCAGAAGCACGAAGAGCACGGCGGCCGCCGCGCAGACCTCGCAGGCGCCGAGCGTCATCTGGCCGAGCGTGGTGGCAAGCCCCGGCAGGCGCAGGTTCCAGCCGCGCACCCTGAGCGTCCGCTCGTCCGTGCCGATCCAGACGAGATAGCCGAGGATGCCGAGGCCCACGAGGCCGCCCGCGACCTGGACGACGAGGGGCGAGGTCCGCGCCAGCATCGCGACGGCGTCGGCGGCGTAGATCAGGCTGGCGCAGAGGATCACGCCGAGCCCGAGCCAGAAGGTGAGGCCCGCAATCACGGTGAGGCTGGCGACCTCGGAGGCCCGCACCCCCTTCGGCGAATAGATCCAGTAGCGCACCGTGCCGGCGGTCACGATCGGGAAGCCGAGCGTGAACGAGACCGAATAGCTGGTGAAGGAGGCGAGCGCCGTGGTGCGGTAGGGGATCGACAGGCCGAGCCGGCGCAGCGCCAGCGCGTCGTAGCCGGTGAGCAGCAGATAGCTCAGCCCGGTGAAGGCCGCGGCGAGCCCGAGCTGGCGCAGGCTCGCATTGGCGAAGGCGCCGGCGAGCTGGCCCGGCTCCATCCCGCTGACGATGTGCCAGAGCACGACGAGCGAGGTGCCGAAGATGGCGGTGCTCGCCAGCGGGCCGAGCCACCACCAGCGGCTGCGTCTGCGCAGGGGCATTCCTGGCTCGTGCGGGCCGAACGACATGCGCTCTCGGGGTTGCGCGCCGCGCGTGGGTCGCGGCGGCGCGGTGGCAGGCGAGGTCTTATCCGCCCGACAGATAGCGCCTCGGCGGCAATGCACAAGCCGCGGCAGTGAATGAGCCCCATGACGCGAGCCGGGGTCTCGGGCCCTGCCGGGCGCGAAAAGTGGATTCCCCTTTCCCGCCCGATGCTTTAGGACCGTTCGACGTCCGCTACCGCACGAGGAGCCGCCTTGTCCGCTTCCCGCTCCGTCCTGCTGATCATCGGCGGCGGCATCGCCGCCTACAAGGTGCTCGAGCTGATCCGCCGGCTGAAGGATCGCGGCATCGCCGCGCGCTGCATCCTGACCAGGGCGGGCGCTGAGTTCGTCACCCCGCTCTCGGTCTCGTCGCTCGCCGGCGAACGCTGCTTCGGCGATCTGTTCTCGCTGACCGACGAGGCCGATATCGGCCATATCCAGCTCTCGCGCTCGACCGACCTGATCGTGGTCGCGCCCGCCACCGCCGACCTGATCGCCAAGATGGCGAACGGCTTGGCCGACGACCTCGCCTCGACCGCGCTTCTCGCCACCGACAAGCGCGTGCTGATCGCGCCGGCGATGAATCCGCGCATGTGGCAGCATCCGGCGACGCGGCGCAACATGGCGCAGCTCGAAAAGGACGGCATCCTCGTCGTCGGTCCCAATACCGGCGCCATGGCCGAGCGCGGCGAGAGCGGGCCCGGCCGCATGGCCGAGCCGCCCGAGATCCTGGCCGCGATCGAGCTCGCGCTCGCCGGCGAGGCGCCGGCCGCCCAGCGCGCCATCGGCTTCGTCGGCAGGCTGCCTGCGACCGGCGCGCTCGCCGGGCGGCATGTGCTGATCACCTCCGGCCCGACGCATGAGCCGATCGACCCGGTGCGCTACATCGCCAACCGCTCCTCCGGCAAGCAGGGCCATGCCATCGCGGCAGCGGCGGCGGCGGCCGGGGCGCGGGTGACGCTCATCAGCGGGCCGGTCGGCCTGCCCGATCCGGCCGGCGTCGAGACGGTCCATGTCGAATCGGCGCGCGAGATGCTCGCCGCGGTCGAGAGGGCGCTGCCGGCCGAGATCGCGATCTTCGCCGCAGCCGTCGCCGACTGGCGCGTGGCGGACGCCGCGCCCGACAAGCTGAAGAAGGACGGCAAGGCGCTGCCCCCGCTCGCGCTGGTCGAGAACCCCGACATCCTCGCCAGCGTCGCGCGGATGAAGAGCGGACGCCCGCCGCTCGTCGTCGGCTTCGCCGCCGAGACGCGCGACGTCATCGACCATGCCCGCGCCAAGCTCGCCCGCAAGGGCTGCGACCTGATCGTCGCCAACGATGTCGGCGGCACCGGCGTGATGGGCGGCGACGCCAACACCGTGCATCTGGTGACGAGCGCAGGCGTCGAGACCTGGCCGACCCTGCCGAAGGACGAGGTCGCGGCGCGGCTGATCGCCCATGTCGCGGGGCTGGCGCCGGCCCGGCCGGCGGATTGAGCGATATGGTCACGGTCCTGCTGCAGCGGCTCGCGCATGGCGCGGACCTGCCCCTGCCGGCCTATGAGACGGCAGGGGCCGCCGGGCTCGACCTGCGCGCCGCCGTCGACGCGACCGTCGTGCTGGCGCCGGGCGAGCGGGCGCTCGTCCCCACCGGCCTCGCGATCGAATTGCCCGAAGGCTTCGAGGGGCAGGTGCGGCCGCGCTCGGGGCTCGCCGTCAGGCACGGCGTCACCGTGCTGAACGCGCCGGGCACGGTCGACAGCGATTATCGCGGCGAGGTCAGGGTGCCGCTTATCAACCATGGCCGCGAGCCCTTCGCGATCACGCGCGGAGACCGCATCGCGCAGCTGGTGATCGCGCCGGTGACCCAGGTCCTGCTGGCCGAGGCCGCGACGCTGACGCCCACAGCGCGCGGCGCCGGCGGCTTCGGCTCGACCGGGACGGGCGACAGCGGGCGCAAGGGGAACGGGCCATGATGCTGCTCTCGCGCCGCAGCCTGCTCGCCATCGCCGCCGTGGTCGACATCGCGCTGCATGCCAGGCCCCAGCCGGTCGCGGCGAAGCTCCTGGCCGCGCGCCACGCCTTGCCGCCGCGCCATCTCGAAACCCTGCTCCAGACGCTGGTGCGCGTCGGCATCCTGAAGGGCGTGCGCGGGCCGCGCGGCGGCTACGAGCTCGCCCGCGAGCGGCGCCGGATCACCGCCGGCGACATCGCGCGCGCCGCGATGCAGGAGGCGATCGAGGACGGGCTCGGGCCGGCACCGCGATCGCGGCTGGTGGACGAGGTCGTGGGCCCCGAGGTGGAGCAGGCCTCGGCCGCCTTCCTGGCGGCGCTGGACACGATCACGGTCGAGGAATTGTGCCGGCGCGCCCAGAAGAGGGCGGTGTTCGGCGAGCCGGGCACGAAGGCAGATTTCACCATATAAAAATGTGATTTATTTCTTTACTCGACAAATTCTGTGAATTGATCTAGCCTCGCGGCGAACAGTCCCGCTGAGGAGTAAGGCCGTGGCCGAAGCACAAAAACCGACGAAGGCGCCCGGGCGCGGACGCGTCTACGATTCGATCACCGACACGATCGGCGATACGCCGCTGGTCAGGCTCAACCGCCTGCCGGCCGAGCGCGGCGTCAAGGCGACGATCCTGGCCAAGCTCGAGTTCTTCAACCCGATCGCGAGCGTGAAGGACCGCATCGGGGTGAGCATGATCGATGCGCTGGAGGCTTCCGGAGCGCTGAAGCCCGGCGGCACGCTGATCGAGCCGACCTCGGGCAACACCGGCATCGCGCTCGCCTTCGTGGCGGCGGCGCGCGGCTATCGCCTGATTCTGGTCATGCCGGAGACGATGTCGCTGGAGCGGCGCAAGATGCTCCTTTTGCTCGGCGCCGAACTCGTGCTGACGCCGGGGCCGGGCGGCATGCGCGGCGCCATCGCCAAGGCCGAGGAGCTCCGGAACGAGATTCCGGGCGCGATCATCCCGCAGCAGTTCGAGAACCCGAACAACGCCGAGATCCACCGCAGGACCACGGCCGAGGAGATCTGGAACGACACGGCCGGCGGGGTCGACATCGTCGTCTCCGGCGTCGGCACCGGCGGCACCATCACCGGCGTCGGCCAGGTGCTGAAGCCGCGCAAGCCGGGCCTCAGGATGGTCGCGGTCGAGCCGGAGGATTCGCCCGTCCTCTCCGGCGGCCAGGCCGGCCCGCACAAGATCCAGGGCCTCGGCGCCGGCTTCGTGCCGGGCGTGCTCGATCGCGGCGTCATCGACGAGGTCGTCACCGTCGGCAACCAGACGGCGTTCGAGACGGCGCGTGCGCTCGCCAAAGCCGAGGGCATTCCCGCCGGCATCTCCTCGGGCGCGGCGGTCGCGGCGGCGCTCGAACTCGGCGCCAGGCCCGAGAACGCCGGCAAGACCATCGTGGTGGTCATCCCCTCCTTCGCCGAGCGCTACATCTCCAGCGCCCTGTTCGAGGGGCTTTGAGCGGAACCACCCTTGTCATTCCGGGTTCGTGCCTGCGGCGCGCCCCGGAATGACGGTCGTCGTGCCTAACGCACCAGCACCAGCCGGTTGCCCCAGGGATCGGCGATCGCCGGCACGCCGCCGGCCTCGTCGCCGCCCGCCGCCAGGATGCGCTCACGAACGCCGGCGAAATCCGCCGCATCGGGCGCGATCAGCTCGAAACGGTCGAGCCCCGCCTCGCCCGGCCGGCGCGGGCCGGCGCCGCGGCTGCCCCAGATATTGCCGGCGATATGGTGGTGATAGCCGCCGGTCGCGAGGAAGCTCGCGCCGGGATAGCGCACCATCAGCTCGAAGCCGATGAGGTCGCGATAGAAGGCTTCCGCCGCCGCCGTGTCACCGACGCGCAGATGGACATGGCCCATGCCGGTTCCCGCCGGCATGCCGGCATAAGGTCCGGCATCGGCTTCGCCGATGAGCGCGTCGAGATCGAGCCGCTCCGTCGCCATGGCGATGCCGCCATCGGGCCGGAGCGGCCATTCGGCACGCTTGCGGTCGCGGTAGATCTCGATGCCGTTGCCCTCGGGATCGGTGAGATAGAGCGCCTCGCTGACGAGATGGTCGGAGGCGCCGTCGAGCGGCAGGCGCATCTGAGCGGCATGCCTCAGCCAGTTGGCGAGATCGTGCCGCGAGGGCAGCAGGATCGCTAGGTGGAACAGGCCGGCGGTCGATGTCGGCTGGCCTGCGCCCGCTTCCAGCCGGACGAGCACGCGCCCGCCGACGCCGAGATCGGCGCTTCCGGCATCCTGGTGCAGCACCCGCAGGCCGATCGCGTCGCGGTACCAGGCGGTCAGCGCCGGCAGGTCGTGCACCCTGAGCGTCACCGCGCCGATGAAGACGGGCGCGTCATGGGCTTCGAGAGGGGCGGGCATGGGAGATCCTTTCGCCGGCGGCCGTTTCGGCTGGTCCCGGCAAGATGGTGACCGCTGGCCGCCTTGTCGCCCACCCCGCCGGCAAGGGCGCGGTTGCACGCTTGCAATGATGCGCGGCCCTCAGCCGGGGAGCGGCCGGTCGATGGCGAAATGCCGGAACCAGCCCTCCTCGCGCCCCTCGACCAGCGCGCCGATCAGCCGTGAGGCGAGGAAGCTGAAGGTGATGCCGTTGCCGCCATAGCCGTAAGCCGCGAGCAGGCGCGGGTCGCCCGGCACGCGCCCGATCAGCGGCAGCCCGTCCTGCGTCTGGCCGAAGGCGCCCGACCAGGCGTGGTCGATCGCGAGGCCGGCCTGCGGGATCAGGGCGTGGAGCCGGTCTCGCAGGGCCTCGGTCTTCGCCGGGCCGAGCGCCTCGCGCCGGTCGGGGTCGTCGAAATCCTCGTCCTCGCCGCCGAAGACGATGCGGCCATCGGTGGTCGTGCGGCAGTAGCAGTAATCCTCCGAGGCCTCCCAGACCAGCGCCGGGCCGGGCCAGAGCGCCTGCGGCGGCTGCGGCACCGTCGCGATCGCCCAGCTCGAGGCGACGCGGTGCAGATCGCTGCGGACGCAATCGGGCATGACATAGCCGGTCGCGAGCACGATCCGCCCGGCCTCGACGACCCGCCCGCTGGCGAGGGTGACGGCGGCCGAGCGGCCGGCGCCGTCGAAAGCCACCGCCTCGTCGCGGACGAGCCGCGCGCCGCGCCGGGCGCAAAGCGCGAGCAGCCCGTGGCAGAGGCTGAGCGGATCGGCCTCGGCCGAGCCCGGCGAGACGATGGCTCCCGCCCGGTCGAAGCCGAAGGCGGTGAGGAGGGCCGCATGCGCGACGAAGCTGCCGGGCAGCCCGGCCCGCTCGCGCAAGGCGGCCTCGTCGCGCAGCGCGCGCGGGCCGTCCGCGCCCGCCGCGAGATAGACGCTCTGGCGGGCCGAGAAGCCGCAGGGCAGCGCGAGCGTGCCGACCAGGCCACGCAGGCCCTCGACGGCCTTGAAGCTCAGCCGGTAGACCTCCGCGGCGGCGGGAAAGCCGTAGAGCGCCGCGAGCTCGGCGAGCCTCAGGTCGATCTCCCATTGCAGCATCGCGGTCGATGCCGCCGTGCTGCCGAAACCCTCGCGCTCCCGGTCGATCAGCACCACGTCGCGGCCCATCGCCGTCAGGTGCTCGGCGACGAGCGCGCCGGTGATGCCGCCGCCGACGACCGCGACGTCGCAGCGCGTATCGGCTTCGAGCGGCCGGCCGGCCGGACGTTGCAGGACCGTGCGCCAGGGCCCCTTGCCGGTGCGCAGCTCGTCCTGGCGCGTGCTTTCGGGATCGAGCGTCATTCCGCCCTCGCCGGGCCGACCCGGTCGGCCATGGCGGCGCCGCGGCTGCCCAGCGGCAAGGGCCGCCCGGTCGTGGTGTCGTGCGCCGTCTGGTGCTCCAGCTCGGCATTGAGCTCGGCCCCGGCCAGCACGATCGTCGCCGACAGCCACAGCCAGGTCATGAACACCACCACGGTCGAGAGCGAGCCATAGGCCGCCGTGTAGTTGCCGAGCGTGCTGACATACCAGGAGAACAGATAGGATGCCGCACCCCACAAAAGCGCCGCCGCGACGGCGCCCGGCATCACCCAGACGAAGCGCATCGGCTCGCGGCTCGGGCCGATCCAGTAGAGCACCGCGATCGAGAACGTCGCCACGACGAAGAAGGCCGGCCAGCGGATCAGGCGGATCAGCCGCTCGAGCTCGATATGGAAGGGAAACAGCGCCGTCACCACCGGCAGACTGGCGATGATGGTGAGCGCGACGACGAGCAGGACGACGCCGCTCAGCGTGGTGACGAGCGAGATCGCGTTGAGCTTGAGGAAGCTGCGCTTCTCGGCCTCGCGATAGATGATGTTCAGCGCGTCGAAGAGGGCCTTCACCGCCGCGTTGGCCGACCAGGCCGCGACGGCGAGGCTGACATAGAAGGTCAGCGACAGAGCGACGCCGGATTGCGCCGAAAGCCGCATCGCCTGCTCGTGGATCAGCTCGCGCGCGGCCTGCGGCAGCATCGTCGTCACCGTGTCGAGCTGGCCTGCGATGGTCGCCGGGTCGGTGAAGTAGCGGTAGATCGTGACGAGCAGCGACAGCGCCGGCACGAGCGAGAGCAGGGTGAAGAAGGCGACCGCACCGGCGAGCGAGGACAGGCGGTTTTCGGCGACGTTGCCGCCGAAGCGCAGGAGCACGTCCTTCCAGCCGAGCCAGGTCATCTGCAGCGGCGTCTTCGCGAGCCGCCCGCGCACCGCCTCCCTCCGGCGCCGGCCGAGCCTCTCGGTCACCAGCCCCGAGAGATAGCCGAACGCGACCCCGATCCCGGCGGCGCCCGTGATCCGTTTCAGGAAAGCCATGTCGGACCCGCTTCTCCGCAGCCATTCGCCCCCGGCGAGCTTGCGGGCAACCGGCCAGTTTCGCAATCGTTCCGGCGGGCGAGCGGCCAAAGGGCGGTTTAGCCGATTGTTAACCTTAATGCTTCGTTATGGCGGGGCGCGGCTTGAAGCGGCCGGCGCTGCCCAGATCCAGCGGAAAGCCGATGACGAAGCTCACCAGAACCGGCCTGACGGGCCTGGCCATCCTGCTGTCGGGAGCGGCGATCGCCGCCGACCCGCGCGGGATCGCGCTGCCGCCGGCCCCGGAACTGCCGGCGCTCTATTCCTGGACCGGCTTCCATGCCGGCCTCCAGGGCGGCTATGGCTGGGGCAGCGACCGGGTGCGGATCGGCGGCGCTTTCGCAGCCCTCGGCTTCCGTGCCGACGCGGACGGCGCCTTCGGCGGCGCCCATGCCGGTTTCGACTACCAGCTCGGCGGCATCGTGCTGGGAATCGAAGGCGATGTCGAAGCGCTCGACAGCCGTGGCCGCTTCGATGGGCTCGGCCTTTCCGCCCGCGTCGGCCGGGACTGGCAGGGCTCGGCGCGGGCGCGGCTCGGCCTCGCCTTCGACCGGCTGATGGTCTACGGCACCGGCGGCCTCGCCTTCACCGAATATGAGCGGCGGGTCTTCGCGCCCGGCGGCCTCAGCGAGCGGCTGACCAGCGCCCGCACCGGCTGGACCATCGGCGCCGGCGTCAATTTCGCCCTCACCGACCATCTGATCCTCGGCGCCGAATACCGCTATGCCGATTTCGGCCGCAACCGCTTCACGAGCTCCGGCGCCTTTCCGGGCCTGACCGGCGCGCAGGAGCTGACGAGCCACTCGGCCCGCGCCAGCATCGCCTACAAGTTCTGACTCAAAACCCCGTGCGCTGGCGGATGGCGGCGGCCAGCGTCCCGTCGTCGAGATAATCGAGCTCGCCGCCGACCGGCACGCCATGGGCGAGCTTCGTCACCTTGACCGGCAGATGCGCCAGGAGATCGGTGACGAAATGCGCCGTGGTCTGGCCGTCGACCGTGGCGTTGAGCGCGAGGATGACCTCCTTCACCGCAGGCTCGGAGGCGCGCGCCACCAGCTGGTCGAGCGTCAGGTGCTCGGGCCTGACGCCGTCGAGCGCCGAGAGCACGCCGCCGAGCACGTGATAGCGGCCTGAGACAGCCCCCGAGCGCTCCAGCGCCCAGAGATCGGCGATGTCGGCGACGACGACGATCAGCCCGTCGTCGCGGCGCGGATCGGTGCACAGGCCGCAGGGGTCGCTGGTGTCGATATTGCCGCAGGCCGTGCAGACGACGATGCGCTCGCGCGCCAGCGCCATCGCCTCGGCGAGCGGGCCGAGCAGCTGCTCGCGCTTCTTGACGAGGTGCAGCGCCGCGCGCCGGGCCGAGCGCGGCCCGAGCCCCGGCAGGCGGGCCAGGAGCTGGATCAGCCTTTCGATCTCGGGGCCGGCAATGGTGCGGGACATGGCGCTACCCTGTCATTCCGGGGCTTCGCGCAGCGAAGAACCCGGAACCCACGACCGGGCTGTACCGCCAGCGTGACATGCGTTGAAAGGGCTCGCCCGGTCGTGGGTTCCGGGTTCGGCCTGCGGCCGCCCCGGAATGACGGAGGGTTGTTTGCGGCACGCTCAGAACAGCTTCATGCCCGGCGGAATCGGCAGGCCCTTGGTGATCTCGGCCATGCGCTCCTGCATGACGCGCTCGCCGCGGCTGCGCGCATCGCTGGCGGCGGCGACGATCAGGTCCTCGAGGATCTCGCGCTCGTCCGGCACCATCAGGCTCGGATCGATCCTGACGCCCTTGAGCGCGCCCTTGGCCGTCATCGTCACCGTGACCATGCCGCCGCCGGCCGCGCCCTCGACCGTAATCGAATCGAGCTCGGCCTGCATGTCGGCCATCTTCTGCTGCATCGCCTGAGCCTGCTTCATCAGGCCCATCATGTCGCGCATGGGAAATCCTCCTCGAGAATCAGAAATCGACGCCGTCGAAATCCGGCTCGGCATCGTCGAACAGCGGCTCGGCATCGGGCAGGTAGTCGTCCGAGGGCGGCGCGGCGTCGCTCTCAGCCGCCTCGACGGCGCGGGGATCGCGGACATCGACGATGCGCGCGCCCGGAAACCGCTCCAGCACCGCCTTGACGGACGGGTGGGCGGCGGCATCGCTCTCGCGCCGGTCCTTCGCGGCGGCCGCCTGCTCGCGGATGGTGGCGCCGCCCTCCTCGTTGACCACGGCGACCATCCAGGTCTGGCCGGTCCATTCCTTGAGGCGGCGCGACAGATCCTGCGCCAGGGTGCGCGAGGCGCCGGCGGCGAGCGAGAACTCGACACGGCCGGGCTCGAAGCGCACGGGCCGGATATCGCGCTCCAGCGCGAGCTTGAGGGGCAGGTCGCGATGCTGCGAGGCGAGCGCGACGACATCCTCCAGCGAGGCAACGATCGCCATCGGCGCGGCCGCGGCCCGGACGACCGGGGCTGGCGCGGGATTGGCGCTGGCGAGGATCGGGCGCGCCGCGAGCGCGGTGTTGCCGCCGCCGGAGGGCGGGCGGGGCATGCCGCCGCCGCTATTGCCGCCGCCATGGCCGTTGCCGTCGCGCAAGAGCTTCAGCGCCTCGTCCGGCGTCGGCAGGTCGGCGGCATGGGCGAGGCGCACCAGCACCATCTCGGCCGCCATCACCGGCCGGTCCGCCTGCTTCACCTCGCCGATGCCCTTCAGCAGCATCTGCCAGCTGCGGGCGAGGACGCGCACCGACAGCCGCTGGGCGAAATCGCCGCCGCGCACCCGCTCGGCCTGGGCGAGGCCATTGTCCTTCACCGCCTCGGGCACGAGCTTGAGTCGCGTCACCAGATGGGTGAATTCGGCGAGGTCGTTCAGCACCACGACCGGGTCGGCGCCGGCATCGTACTGCGCCCGCAATTCGCTAAGCGCGGCGGCGATGTCGCCCTTCATCACCGCTTCGAACAGGTCGATGACGCGGGCCCGGTCGGCGAGGCCGAGCATGGCGCGGATGTCGTCGAGCGTGATCCTGCCCGCCGCATGGGCGATCGCCTGGTCGAGGATCGAAAGCGAATCGCGCACCGAGCCCTCGGCGGCGCGCGCGATCGCGGCGAGCGCCTCACGCTCGGCATCGACGCTCTCGGCCCGGCAGATGCCGGCAAGGTGCTCGACCAGGAGGTCGGCCTCGACGCGGCGCAGGTCGAAGCGCTGGCAGCGCGAGAGCACCGTGATCGGCACCTTGCGGATCTCCGTCGTCGCGAAGATGAACTTCGCATGCGGCGGCGGCTCCTCCAGCGTCTTCAGGAAGGCGTTGAAGGCGCCGGTCGAGAGCATGTGCACCTCGTCGACGATATAGACCTTGTAGCGCGCCGAGACGGGGGCATAGCGCACCGCGTCGTTGATCTGGCGGATGTTGTCGACGCTGTTGTTGGAGGCGGCGTCGATCTCCATCACGTCGATATGGCGGCCCTCGATGATCTCGCGGCAATGCACGCCGAATGCGCTGAGATCGGTGGTCGGGCCGCCGCCGCCATCGGCGGTCTGGTAGTTCAGGGCACGCGCCAGGATGCGGGCGGTGGTGGTCTTGCCGACGCCGCGCACGCCGGTCAGCATCCAGGCCTGCGGGATGCGGCCCGCCGCGAAGGCGTTGCTCAGGGTGCGCACCATGGCGTCCTGGCCGATCAGGTCGCCGAAATGCGCCGGCCGGTATTTGCGGGCGAGCACGCGATAGGGCGCCGGCGCCGCCGCCTGCGGCGCGGGCGCCGGATCGAAGCCGGCGAATCCCGGTTCGTCGGCTGAAGCGGCGTCGTTCGGATCGGTCATGGAAACTGGTTTCGCCAATCGCAGGGCGAGGGTCAATGGCGCCGCGCCGGTTCGGCGCTTTTCTAAAAAGGCGCGAGAGGTGGGAGGCTGGACGAAGACCCGTTCGGTCTCGTTAGGGCTGCTTCCTTCCGGACCTGACCCGGTTGGCGAGTGAGACGTCCCTCGCCAACCTCCCGCCCGCTATATCGGGGATGTCGGCGGGAATCGCAAGCCGGGATCGCAGGCCGCCGCCGTCAGTTCGGCATTGACTTGGCCGCGCCCATCCGTCATAAGCCCGCGACCTGCGCAGCTGACAAGGCCGCGCCGACCCCTATCGCACGACAGGCGCGGCTGGCCATGCTTTCCTGAAGGGAAGCCGCGGCTGCCATGCCGATGAAGGCCCCGGAGACGGACCGTGAAGAGAACCTATCAACCCAGCAAGCTGGTTCGCAAGCGCCGCCACGGCTATCGCGCCCGCATGGCGACGAAGGGTGGCCGCAAGGTCATCGCCGCCCGCCGCGCGCATGGCCGCAAGCGCCTGTCGGCCTGACGAGCTCCCCGCGCGTGACGACGGCGCGCCGGTTCCGGAAGACTGGCCCATCGCCATGCGCCTCGCCCGTCTGACGCAACGCAGAGACTTCCTGGCGGCGGCCGAGCACGGCCGCCGTTTTCGTTCGCCCGTCTTCATGGCGCAGGTGCGCGACGCCGCGCCCGGCGAGACGCGTGAAGGCGGCGAGCCCGCGCGCTTGAGGCTCGGCCTCACCGCCTCGCGCAAGACCGGCAACGCCGTGAAGCGCAACCGCATCCGCCGGCGCCTGCGCGCCGCTGCGGCTCAGGCGCTGGCCGACCGGGCGCAGTGCCCCTGCGACATCGTGATCGTCGCCCGTGCCGAGGTGCTCGTCGCCGATTTTCGCGCCCTCGTCGCCGATCTTTCGATTGCCATCGACCGGGCAAAGCCTCACAAGCCGCATGCTGATCGGCGCCGCCCGCATCCCAAGCGCGGCGCGCCGTCGCAAGCCTGACCCCGCCGCGCCACTGCCGGACCAAGCGAGATCCGTTTCCGACCATGATGAAAGAAGACAACCGCAATCTGCTTCTCGCGATCGTCATGTCCGTGGTCGTGCTGCTCGGCTGGCAGTTCTTCTACGGCATGCCGCAGATGGAAAAGCAGAAGCAGATCGCGCAGCAGAACCAGCAGGCACAGAGCCAGCAGGCGCCCGCCGGCTCCGCCCCGGCGCCCGCCACGCCCGGCCAGCCCGCCGGCTCCGCCGCGCCCGGCACGGCTGCCGCGCAGGCCGTCGGCTCCCGCGAGCAGGCGCTGGCGCTAAGTCCCCGCGTCAGGATCGACACGCCCAGGATCGCCGGCTCGCTGGCGCTGACCGGCGCGCGCATCGACGACGTCTCGCTCAAGGCCTATCACGAGACCGTCGATCCGAAGAGCCCGAACATCGTCCTGTTCTCGCCGCCCGGCGGCCCCGACGCCTATTATTCCGATTTCGGCTGGGTCGCGGCGCCGGGCACCGCGGTCGCCCTGCCCAATGCGACCACGGTCTGGCGCGCCGACGGCGAGGTTTTGAGCCCGGGCAAGCCCGTCACCCTGAGCTGGGACAACGGCCAGGGTCTCGTCTTCACGCGCGTCGTCAGCGTCGACGAGAACGCCATGTTCACGATCCGCGACTCGGTTGAGAACAAGGGCGCCGCCGCCGTGACGCTGTTCCCCTACGGCCAGATCGTCCGCCAGGGCCGGCCGCATACGCTGGGCTACTACGTGCTGCACGAGGGCCTGGTCGGCTATCTCGGCGAGCAGGGCCTGCAGGAATACACCTACGACAAGCTCGAGAAGGAGCCGCTGCTCTCGCCGGGCACCACCGGCAAGGCCTGGAAGGACGCTGTCGGCGGCTTCGTCGGCATCACCGACAAATACTGGGCCGCCGCCGTCGTCCCCGACCAGCAGCGCAAATATGACGGCCGCTATTCCGCGGTCCAGACCGGCTCCGGCCACACCTACCAGGCCGATTTCCTGGGCGAGGGCGTCGCGGTCGCGCCGGGCGCGACGACGACCGCCAATGCCCGCCTCTTCGCCGGCGCCAAGGAAGTCGCGGCGATCAACGGCTATGAGAAGAGCCAGCAGATCGAGCGCTTCGACCTGCTGATCGACTGGGGCTGGTTCTATTTCATCACCAAGCCGCTCTTCTTCGTGCTCGACTGGATCTACAAGCACATCGGCAATTTCGGCGTCGCGATCCTGATCGTCACGGTGCTGCTCAAGGGCCTGTTCTTCCCGCTCGCCAACAAATCCTACGCCTCGATGGCGAAGATGAAGGCGATGCAGCCGGAAATGACCGCGATCCGCGAGCGCTACGCCGACGACAAGATGAAGCAGCAGCAGGCGCTGATGGAGCTCTACAAGGCGCAGAAGATCAATCCGGTCGCCGGCTGCTGGCCGGTGCTGCTGCAGATCCCGGTGTTCTTCGCGCTCTACAAGATCCTGTTCATCACCATCGAGATGCGGCACGCGCCGTTCTTCGGCTGGATCCACGATCTCGCGGCGCCGGACCCGACCAACCTGTTCAACCTGTTCGGGCTCCTGCCCTTCACCCCGCCGGCCATGCTGCATCTCGGCATCTGGCCGATCATCATGGGCGTGACGATGTTCATCCAGATGAAGATGAACCCGGAGCCGCCGGACCCGGTGCAGAAGATGATGTTCACCTGGATGCCGGTGTTCTTCACCTTCCTGCTCGGCTCGTTCCCGGCCGGCCTGGTGATCTACTGGAGCTGGAACAACCTGCTCTCGGTGATCCAGCAGGGCTACATCATGCGCAAGAACGGGGTGAAGATCGAGCTGTTCGACAACCTCAGGGGCATGTTCCGCAAGAAGCCGGCGCCCGCCGCCGCAGCGCCCAAGCCCGCCAACGGCAACAAGAAGTGAGGCAGCCGCAGTCGCGCGGCGCCCGGCTGCCCTCAGAGGATCATGACCACCTCCACGACCAGGCCATACGACGCCGAGGAGATCGAGGCCGCCCGCAAGCTCTTCGAGGGGCCGTGGGATTTCGTCTGGGCCTCGACGAAGATCGACGACCTGCCGCCGATGGTCGGGCAGGAGATCGCCTTCGCCGGGCGCTCCAATGTCGGCAAGTCGAGCCTGATCAACGCGCTGACGCGGCGCAACGCGCTGGCGCGCACCTCGCATACGCCGGGCCGCACGCAGCAGCTCAACTTCTTCCGCCAGGCCGGGCATGACGAGCGCATCGATCACGCGAAAAGCGTGATCGGCTCTCGAAATTCGGAGCATGGCTTAAGCGAAAAGCCGGTTCCCACTTTTTCGCGCCATGCTCTGACCATCGTCGACATGCCCGGCTACGGCTATGCCGCGGTCGGCAAGGAGAAGGTCGCGGCCTGGACGCGGCTGATCCACGACTATCTGCGCGGCCGCTCCAATCTGATGCGCGTCTATGTGCTGATCGACGCCCGCCACGGCATCAAGGACGTCGACGGCGCCGTGCTGGAGACGCTCGACAAGGCCGCCGTCTCCTATCAGGTCGTGCTGACCAAGGGCGATGCGCTCAAAGCCGCCGACAAGCAGTTCATGACCGAGGCGACCTATGACGAGATCAAGCGCCGGCCGGCCGCCTTCCCCGAGGTGCTGCTGACCTCCAGCGAGAAGGGCGAGGGCATCCCGGAGCTGCGCGCCGCGATCGGCCGCGTCCTGGCGGAGCATGGCTGAGCCGCCGATGACCGCGACGCGCATCCACCTCGTCCTCGCCGCCCTGATCGGCCTGACAGGGGTCGCGCTGATGGCCGCCGCCGCCCATGCCGCGCCCGATCCCGGCCCCATCCAGATGGCCGGGCAGATGCTGCTGTTCCACGCTTCCGCCGTCATCGGCGCGACCGCGGCGCGCAAGAGCGGGCATCTCCACGACACGCTGGCGCGGATCGCGCTTTCGGCGATCCTGTTCGGCGCGGCGCTGTTCGCGGCGGACCTCGCCCGGCGCGGCTTCGCCGGGGCGGCGCTGTTCCCGCGCGCCGCGCCGACCGGCGGCTGGTTCATGCTCACCGGCTGGCTCGGGCTTGCCGTCGCCGCCGCGACCGCCAGGCGCGGCTGAGCTTCGCAAGGCGTCCTTCCGCCGCCGGGCAAGTTCGGCTAGAAGCGCGGCCGTCCCTTCCTGCGGCCGCGCGGAGCCTGCCGACATGACCGACCATCCCCATCTGACGCCGTCGCAATCCGCCGAGCTCCTGGTTCAGGCCCTGCCGCATATGCAGCGCTACGACCAGGAGATCATCGTCATCAAATACGGCGGCAACGCCATGGGCGACGCGGCGACCGCCGAGGATTTCGCCGAGGACATCGTGCTGCTCGAGCAATCCGGCCTGAAGCCGGTCGTCTGCCATGGCGGCGGCCCGCAGATCGCGGCGATGCTGAAGAAGCTCGGCATCCGCTCCGAGTTCAAGCAGGGCCTGCGCGTCACCGACGCGGCCACCGTCGAGGTGGTCGAGATGGTGCTGGCGGGCTCGGTCAACAAGGAGATCGTCGGCTACGTCACCCGCGAGGGCGGGCGCGCCATCGGCTTGTGCGGCAAGGACGGCAACATGGTCACCGCCCGCAAGGTGACGCGCACCGTCGTCGACCCCGATTCCAAGATCGAGGAGGTGCTGGACCTCGGCTTCGTCGGCGAGCCGGAGACAGTCGACACCGCCGTGCTCGACGCCGTGCTGAAGGCCGAGCTGATCCCCGTTCTCGCGCCGGTCTGCGCCGCCGCGGACGGCCAGACCTACAACGTCAACGCCGACACCTTCGCCGGCGCGATCGCCGGCGCCCTCAACGCCAAGCGCCTCCTGTTGCTGACCGACGTGCCGGGCGTGCTGAACAAGGACAGAGAGCTCATTTCCGAGCTGACGATCGAGGAATGCCGCCACCTGATCGCCGACGGCACGATCTCGGGCGGCATGATCCCGAAGATCGAGACCTGCATCTACGCGCTGGAGAAGGGCGTCGAGGCGGTCGTCATCCTCGACGGCAAGGTGCCGCACGCCGCGCTGATCGAGCTCTTCACCGATACCGGCGCCGGCACGATCATCCGGCGGTGAGGCCATCTCTCCTCGCGCCGTCGTCCCGGATCGGCGCCGCTTCGCGGCTTGCCCGGGATGACGGCGGAGGAGGGGCGAGCGCCGCCACCGTTAAGCCTTGGCCAAGGACTTGCGGCGCAGACTTCGGCTCGCCACATTCCAGAGTCCGATGACAATGCCCGCCGACACACAAGCTGCGCCCCCGCCCCTGACGGCGGATGCCTTCGCCCATGTCGATCACTGGATCTTCGACCTCGACAACACGCTCTATTCGCACGAGGCCCGGGTCTGGCCGCAGGTCGATGCGCGCATCACGCTGTTCCTCGCCGAGATGTTCGGCCTCGACGGCCTGTCCTCGCGCGCGCTCCAGAAATATTATTACCAGCGCTACGGCACGACCCTGAAGGGGCTGATGGAGGAGTACGGCATCGATCCGGCTGATTTCCTCGATTTCGCCCACCGGATCGACCTGACGCTGCTCGACCCCAACCCTGCCCTCGGCGACGCGATCGCGGCCCTGCCCGGCCGCAAGCTGATCCTCACCAACGGCTCGCGCGGCCATGCCGAGAACGTCGCCGGCAAGCTCGGCATCCTCCAGCATTTCGAGGATATCTTCGACATCGTCGAGGCCGGCTTCACCCCCAAGCCCGAGCGCTCGACCTACGAGCATTTCCTCTTGAAGCACGCCGTCGATCCCGGCCGGGCGGCGATGTTCGAGGATATCGAGAAGAACCTTCTCGTGCCGAGCGCGCTCGGCATGCAGACCGTCCTGATCGTGCCGAGCACGCCCGATCCCTTCCGCGAAGCCTGGGAGCAGGCCGCAATCGAGGGGCGCCACGTCCACCACGTCACCGCCGACCTCGCCGGCTTCCTCGCGCCGCTTGGACGGCCTGACGAACGCCCGGCCTGAAGCCGGAGAATTTTTCTCTCGCGCGGGTTTTCGAAGAAGGACAATTCGTTCTTCTTTACGAATTTAGCCGGAGCTGTTACCAGTCTTGTTCGTTATAAAGAACGGACAAGAGCCCCATGCCGGCATCGGACACCGCCGCAGCCAAGCTGCATCTCGAAACCCGCCTCGTCCATGACGGCATCCTGCGCTCCCAGTTCGGTGAGACCTCGGAGGCGCTGTTCCTGACGCAGGGCCATGTCTATGACAGCGCCGCCCAGGCCGAGGGCCGGTTCACGAACACCGATCCCGGCTTCCAGTACGGCCGGCTCTCCAACCCGACCACCTCGATGCTGGAGGAGCGCATGGCCGCGCTCGAGGGCGCCGAGACCTGCCGCGCCACCGCGACCGGCATGGCGGCCGTGACGGCGGCGATGATGGCGCCGGTTGCAGCCGGCGACCATGTCGTGGCGGCGAGCGCGCTCTTCGGCTCCTGTCGCTACATCATCGAGAACCATCTGCCGCGCTACGGTGTCGAATCGACGCTGGTCGACGGCACCGACATCGAGGCGTGGCGCCGGGCGGTCAGGCCGAACACCAAGCTGTTCTTCCTCGAATCGCCCGCGAATCCGACGCTGGAAGTGATCGACATCGCCGCCGTCGCCGCGGTGGCGAAGGAGGCCGGCGCCAGGCTCGTCGTCGACAACGTCTTCGCCACGCCGCTTTTCCAGCGCCCGCTCGAACTCGGCGCCGACATCGTCGTCTATTCCGCGACCAAGCATATCGACGGCCAGGGCCGCTGCCTCGGCGGGCTCGTCCTCGGTTCGAAGGCGCTGATCGAGGCCGATATCCAGAATTTCCTGCGCCAGACCGGCCCGGTGCTCTCGCCCTTCAACGCCTGGGTGATGCTGAAGGCGCTGGAGACGCTGCCGCTGCGCGTCGGCAAGGCGGCGCAGAACGCGATGAAGGTCGCCGATTGGCTGGCCGACCACGCCAGGCCGACCAAAGTGATCTTCCCCGGTCACAAGAGCCATCCGCAGGCCGGGATCATCGCCCGCCAGATGAGCGGCCCCTCGACGATGATCGCCTTCGAGGTTCCCGGCGGCCGGGAAGGCGCCTATCGCCTGCTCGACGCCTGCAGGCTCATCCGCATCTCCAACAATCTCGGCGACGCCAAGAGCCTGATCGTCCATCCGGCGACGACGACGCATCAGCGCTTCACCCCGGAGGTGCGCGCCGCCATGGGCATCAGCGACGGGCTGATCCGCCTCTCGATCGGGCTGGAGCACCCCGACGACCTGATCGCCGATCTGGATCGGGCGCTGGCGAAGGTGTGAGCGCGCCAGTGGCCATCCCCGTCCGCCCCTGCTAAAGCGGTGCCGTTTTCCAACGAGCCCCGAGAGGCCAGCATGCGTTCGGGCGAAGTGAAGCGCCGCACCAACGAGACCGACATCGCGGTCTCGCTCGTCATCGACGGCACCGGCAAGGCCGAGATCAAGACCGGCGTCGGCTTCTTCGACCATATGCTCGAGCTGTTCGCCCGCCATGCGCTGATCGACCTCTCGGTCACGGTGAAGGGCGACACCCATATCGACGACCACCATTCGGTCGAGGATGCCGGCATCGCCATGGGCGAGGCCCTGAAACAGGCGCTCGGCTCGAAGAAGGGCATCCGCCGCTATGCCGACGTGCATCTGCCGATGGACGAGACGCTGACCCGCGTCGCCGTCGACGTCTCCGGCCGCCCCTTCCTGGTCTTCCGCACCGCCTTCGCGGCGCAGAAGATCGGCTCGTTCGATACCGAGCTGGTGCGCGAGTTCTTCCAGGCTTTCGCCATCAACGCCGGCATCACGCTGCATGTCGAGACGCTCTATGGCGACAACGCCCACCACATCGCCGAGAGCTGCTTCAAGGGGCTGGCGCGGGCGCTCAGGCAGGCGCTGGCGCTGGATCCGCGCGAGGGCGACCGCGTCCCCTCGACCAAGGGCGCGCTGTAAGCTTTTGTTTTATCGCATTTTCTTCACGCGAGCCGGTACCCGCTTCGCTTGAAAATGCTCTAGGAGGTCCGCATGGCGTTCTACACCGTCATGACGCCGCCGCCCGATGGGGGCGACCGGCGCGAGGAGATCGAACGGGCGCGGCTCATCCCCGAGAGCTTCGCCTGGGGCGCCTTCCTGCTCACGGGGCTGTGGCTCATCGGCAAGCGGCTGTGGCTGGCGACGCTGCTGTTCGTGCTGCTCTGGGCGGGGCTGATCTGGCTGACCAGTCGCTTCGGCCTGCATCCGAGCGCGCTCCCGCTGGTCTACTGGGCGATCGCGCTGTTCCTCGGCATCGAGGGCAACGAGCTCACCCGGCGCAAGCTCGCCCGCAAGGGCTGGCGGCTCGCCGACGTGGTCGAGGCGCGCAGCCTGCCCGAGGCCGAGCGCCGCTATTTCGAGCGGGCGCTCGCCGGCGAGGCGATCGCGCCGCGCATCGAGGCCACAGCCCCCGCCGTGGCGCGGCCGAGCGGGCCGCTGCCGATCATCGGCCTCTTCCCGGAGGCGCAGGGGCGATGAGCCAAAGCGTCGCGATCATCGATTACGGCTCGGGCAACCTGCACTCAGCCGCCAAGGCGTTCGAGCGGGCGGCTGAGGAGAGCGGCGTCGCCGCCGTGATCCGCGTCACCAGCGACACCGCCGTGGTCAGCGCCGCCGACCGGATCGTGTTGCCGGGCGTCGGCGCCTTCGCCGATTGCCGGCGGGGGCTCGATGCCGTCCCCGGCATGGTCGAGACGCTGGAGGAGGTGGTGATGGCCAAGGGCCGGCCCTTCCTCGGCATCTGCGTCGGCATGCAGCTCCTCGCCACGCGCGGGCTCGAGCACACGATCACGCCGGGCCTCGGCTGGATTCCGGGCGATGTTTCGCCGATCCGGCCGCAGGACCCCAGCCTGAAGATCCCGCATATGGGCTGGAACACGCTGCACAAGCAGGACGAGCACCCGCTGCTTGCCGGCATCGAGACCGGCCCGCAGGGCTTGCACGCCTATTTCGTGCACTCCTATGCGCTGGTGCCGCAGCGGGCCGAGGACGTGCTGGCGCTCACCGAGCATGGCGGGCCGGTGACGGCGATGGTCGCGCGCGGCAACATCGCCGGCACGCAGTTCCACCCCGAGAAGAGCCAGACGCTGGGGCTGAAGCTGATCGCCAATTTCCTGGGCTGGGCGCCATGATCCTGTTTCCCGCGATCGACCTGAAGCAAGGCCGCTGCGTCCGGCTGAAGCAGGGCGACATGGCGCAGGCCACCGTCTTCAACGACGATCCGGCGGCGCAGGCGGCATCCTTCGAGCGCCAGGGCTTCCGCTGGCTGCACGTCGTCGATCTCGACGGCGCCTTCGCCGGCAAGCCGATGAACGCGGCGGCGGTCGAGGCGATCCTTGAGCGCGTCGCCTTCCCGGTGCAGCTCGGCGGCGGCATCCGCGACATGAAGACCGTCGCCGGCTGGCTGGAGAAGGGCGTCGCGCGCGTCATCATCGGCACGGCGGCGGTGCGCGATCCGGGCTTCGTGCGCGCGGCGGCGAAGGCGTTTCCGGGCCGGGTCGCGGTCGGCATCGACGCGCGTGACGGCTTCGTCGCGGTCGAGGGCTGGGCCGAGACCTCGACGCTGGCCGCCGCCGATCTCGGCCGGCGTTTCGAGGATGCCGGCGTCGCCGCGATCATCTACACCGACATCGCCCGCGACGGCATGCTTCAGGGCATCAACTGGGAGGGCACGATCGCGCTGGCGAAAGCGGTATCCCTTCCCGTCATCGCCTCGGGGGGGCTCGCCTCGATGGCCGATATCGAGCGGCTTTGCGCGCCCGATGCCGTAATCCTCGAAGGTGCGATCACGGGGCGCGCGCTCTATGACGGGCGCATCGATCCCGCGCTCGCGCTGAAGCGTCTGGCGGCCGGCACGGGAGCGGCGGCATGACGCTCAAGACCCGCATCATCCCCTGCCTCGACGTCAAGGACGGGCGCGTCGTCAAGGGCGTGAAGTTCCTCGATCTCGTCGATGCCGGCGATCCGGTCGAGGCCGCCAAGGCCTATGACGCGGCCGGCGCCGACGAGCTGTGCTTTCTCGACATCACCGCGAGCCACGAGGATCGCGGCATCCTGCTCGACGTGGTGACGCGCACGGCCGAGGCCTGCTTCATGCCGCTCACCGTCGGCGGCGGGGTGCGCAAGGTCGAGGATATCCGCGCGCTGCTGCTCGCCGGGGCCGACAAGGTCTCGATCAACACGGCTGCCGTCACCAACCGGCTCTTCGTCCGCGAGGCGGCCGAGAAGTTCGGCGGCCAATGCGTCGTCGTCGCGATCGACGCCAAGCAGGTCTCCCCCGGCCGCTGGGAGATCTTCACCCATGGCGGGCGCAACGCCACCGGCATCGAGGCCGTCGCCTTCGCGCGCGAGGTCGTCTCGCTCGGCGCGGGCGAACTCCTGGTCACCTCGATGGACCGCGACGGCACCAAGGTCGGCTACGATCTCAGCCTGACGCGGGCGATCGCCGATGCGGTCCCGGTCCCGGTCATCGCGTCGGGCGGCGTCGGCGATCTCGACGATCTCGTCGCCGGCGTCCGTGAGGGCCATGCCTCGGCCGTGCTCGCCGCCTCGATCTTCCATTTCGGCACCTATACGATCGGGCAGGCCAAGGCGCATATGGCGCAGGCGGGTCTCAGGATGCGGCTGGTCTGAGGCGTGGCGGGGCTCCTTCTCCCTGTCATTGCGGGGCTTCGCGTGAGCCGAAGAACCCGGAACCCACGACCGGGCGAGCCGTCAGCCAGCGGGTGACGGATGTCTCACGCAATCATGGGTTCCGGGTTCGCGCCTGCGGCACGCCCCGGAATGACAGAGGTTCAGACAAAGGTTCAGGAACATGACCTTCACCCTCGCCGACCTCGAAGCCCGCGTCGCCGAGCGCGCAGGCGCCTCGCCCGATGAATCCTGGACGGCGAAGCTTCTCGCCGCCGGGCCGGAGCGGGCCGCCAGGAAGCTCGGTGAGGAGGCGCTCGAGGCCGTGATCGCCGCCGTGAAGGGCGACCGGGCCGAGCTGATCGCCGAAAGCGCCGACCTCCTCTATCATCTTTTGGTTGTCCTCAGGAGCCGTGATGTTGCATTGCAAGACGTCTTGAGCCAGCTTGAGGCGCGCACGGCCCGCTCCGGACTGGCGGAAAAGGCGGCCCGGCCCGGTTGAGCATCGCGAGAATTCGCCAGGATGACCCTTCCTTGAACCTCGAAACCCGGATTGTGGGCCGCGTCATGGACCAGCCCCCCGTCACCCCGGTCGAACGCGATCTGGTCTCGCCCTATCGCACCTTCTCGCGGGACGAGTGGGCGCATCTGCGCGCCGACCAGCCGCTGACGCTCTCGGTCGACGACCTCGCCAAGCTGCAATCGCTCAACGACCCGATCTCGCTCGACGAGATCGTGGCGATCTACCTGCCGCTGTCGCGGCTGCTCTCGCTCTATGTCGCGGCGACGCAGGGGCTGTTCAAGGCGACGCAGCGCTTCCTGATGGCCGAATCCGAGGCCAAGGTGCCTTATGTCATCGGCGTCGCGGGCTCGGTCGCGGTCGGCAAGTCGACCACGGCGCGCGTGCTGAAGGCCCTGCTCTCGCGCTGGCCGAACACGCCGAAGGTCGAGCTCGTCACCACCGACGGCTTCCTTTTGCCCAATGCCGAGCTCGAGCGGCGCGGGCTGATGCAGCGCAAGGGTTTTCCCGAGAGCTATGACGGCACGGCGATCCTGCGCTTCCTTTCCGACGTCAAGGCCGGCAAGCCGACGGTGTCGGCCCCGGTCTATTCGCACCTCGTCTACGACGTGGTGCCGGGCGGGAGCGTGACGGTCGAGCGGCCGGACATCCTGATCCTGGAAGGGCTCAACGTCCTGCAACCCAGCCGGATGCCGAAGGACGGCACGGTGATCCCCTTCGTCTCCGATTATTTCGATTTCTCGGTCTATCTCGACGCCGACGAGAACGACCTGCACCGCTGGTACGTCAACCGCTTCATGACGCTGCGCCAGACGGCCTTCCGCGACCCGCGCTCCTTCTTCCGCAAATATGCCGAGATCGGCGAGGAGGAGGCGCTCGCCATCGCCGAGACGCTCTGGACCGGCATCAACCTGCCGAACCTCACGGAGAACATCCTGCCGACGCGCCAGCGCGCCAGCCTGATCCTGACCAAGGGCGCGAGCCACCGCATCCAGCAGGTCTCCCTGCGGCGGCTGTGAGGGCGTTGCCGGCCGGCGCGGTAGCGATCCCGATGGAAGCCTTCTCCTCCCTCGTCCTGATGGCGGGCGCGGCCTTCGTCGCGGCGACGCTGCTGCCGGCGCAGTCGGAGGCCGTCTTCCTCGGGCTCGTCGCGGCCGGGAGCGCCGATCCGCTCGCCCTGTTCCTGACCGCGAGCCTGGCGAACACCGCCGGATCGATCGTCAACTGGTGGCTCGGCCGGCTGATCGCGCGCCACGGCGCCGGGCGGCTGCCGGCGCGGCTGCGGCCGGGTCCCGCGCGCTTCGCGCAGGCGCAGGCGCTCTTCGCCCGCTTCGGCTGGCCCGCCCTGCTCTTCGCCTGGCTGCCGCTGGTCGGCGATCCGCTGACCTTCGTCGCAGGCTGGCTGAATTATCCCTTCGCGCGTTTTTCCCTCATCGTCCTCCTCGGCAAGGCCGGGCGCTATGCGGCGCTCTGGGCGGGCTGGGCGAGCCTCGCCTGAGCCTCGGCCCGGCTGGCGCCATGCCGAAAACTTGACCCGGACCCGGCGCATACCATTTGCGAAACCGGCCGGGCCGGGCTACCAGCGACGAAGCCCGTTCGAGGAGATTTGACGATGAGCATCCAGCGTATCCAGCCCGGTCCGCGCATGTCCAAGGCCGTGGTCCACGGCGACACCGTCTATCTGGCCGGGCAGGTCGCGAACAAGACCGCCGGCAAGAGCGTCGGCGAGCAGACCCGGGAGATCCTGGACATCATCGACGGCCTCCTGGCCGAGGCCGGCTCCGACAAGTCGAAGCTCTTGATGGTCAATATCTGGCTTGCCGACATGGCGACCTTCGCCGAGATGAACGCCGTCTGGGACAAGTGGGTCGTCGCCGGCGCGACGCCCGGCCGCGCCACGGTCGAGGCCAGGCTCGCGGGGCCGCAGGTCACGGTCGAGATCGCGGCCATCGCCGCGAAGTAAGCCGAACCGGCAATCCGGGCCGGAGCGGGAGGCTCCCATCAGCCAGTCCGACCAGATCGCTCCGCTCCTGGCACGCGCCGCAGGGCGCTGCGGCGCCCCGCCGGTCGTTCTGGCGGCGATGGTCGCCGATTGGCTGCGCCGCCCCGACGCCGGCTTGCCGGACGAAGCGCTGCTCGACCGCAAGGCGGCCGATTTCCTGGCGCTGGCGCGGCGCCTCACCGCGCCCATGGGCGAGGCGGCGATCCGGCGCTTGCGCGGCGAGGCGGCGAAGGCCATCGCCGCCGGCCGCTTCACCGATGCCGACAAGGCCCTCGCCCAGGCCGAGCTCAGCGCCATCGGCGGCTCCACCGACCTGTCGGCGCTTCCGCTCGAACGCCGGCTGCTGATCGGCGAGAACCGGGCCGACCGGGCGGCGCTCAGCTTCCTGCGCACGACGCCCGAGGCCTATCGCGAAGCCGCCGCCCGCTATGGCGAGGCCTCCGCCCTGATCGGCCTCGCCGATATCGGCCGCAGCCGGCATGTCGCGCACGAACAGGCGAAGGCCCTGCGGCGGATCAGCGAGGATTTCGGTGGCCGCGACGGCTATGACGCCGCCATCGCCAGCTTGCGCCGCCTGCTCGAGGGGCTGGGCAGCCTGGCGGACGCCGTCGCCTTCGCCACGGCCCAGGAGGCGCTCTCCGCCGCGCTCGACGGGCTTGCCGCCCTCGGCGGCGAGGCGAAGCTCAGCCGCGAGGCCCTGAGGCATTGCCGGGCCGGCCTCGAGAATTTGCGCCACGACGAGGCGCCGGCGCTGTGGCGCGCGCTGAAGCTCAGGCGCGGCCGGCTGGCCGTGGCGCTGGGCATCGCCGAGATGGACGAAAGCCTGCTCGAGGAGGCGATCCTGAGCTATGCCGGGGCGCTCGCCCTCTGGCAGCGCAGCGACGACGAGGCCGGCTGGCTCGAGGCCGAGCACATGATCGCGCGGGCGCGCGCCGCTCTCGGCGGGCAGCGCGGCGATCTCGCTTTGCTCGAGCGCGCCTTCAACGGCCTCGACCGCGTCGCCAGGGCGACCGACCGCAGCCGCGACCCGATGCGCTGGGCCGCGCTCCAGGACCAGATGGGCGGCGTCCTCGCCGCGATGGGCGAGCGCTACAGCGAATCCGTGGTGATCGAGGAAGCGATCGCCGCCTTCGCCGCGGCGCTGGAGGAGCACCGCCAGGACCGGGTCCCGCTGCTCTGGGCGCAGACGCTGGCCAATCAGGCCGAGGCCATGCTCCAGCTCGCGCGGCGCAACAAGGATACGCGGCTGACGCAGCAGGCGCTCGGCCAGCTGATGACGGCGACCGAGACGGCGCGCGGCGCGGCCGATGGCGGCGCGGTCGCGGCCGATCTGCAGAAGCGGCTCGCGGCCGCCGGCGCCGCCGTGGCCAAGATGGTCGGCGGCTGAAGGTTCAGCGCGGCCGCCGGGCCGAGAGCCGCTCCAGCGCCGCATCCAGCGTCGCGTCGCGCTTGGCGAAGCAGAAGCGGACGACATTGCGGACCGCGCTTTCAGCATAGAAGGCGCTGACGGGGATCGCGGCGACGCCGGTCTCGGTCACCAGCCGGCGGCAGAAATCGACGTCGTCGCTTTCGCCGAGCGGGGCGATGTCGACGTTGAGGAAATAGGTGCCGGCGCTCGGCAGCACCGAAAAGCCCAAACCCCGCAATCCGGCGGCGAAGCGGTCGCGCGAGCGCTGGAAATCGGCGCGCATGCCGTCGAAATAGCCGTCCTCCTTGCTTAAGCCGTAGGCGACCGCGCTCTGCAGGTTCGGCGGGGTGGTGAAGGTGATGAACTGATGCGCCTTGGCCAGCACGCGCATGATCGCCGGTGCCGCCATCACGAGCCCGACCTTCCAGCCGGTCAGCGAGAAG
The DNA here is from genome assembly GCF_023953965.1 of Bosea sp. (in: a-proteobacteria). Classification (NCBI taxonomy): domain Bacteria; kingdom Pseudomonadati; phylum Pseudomonadota; class Alphaproteobacteria; order Hyphomicrobiales; family Alloboseaceae; genus Allobosea; species Allobosea sp. The sequence continues at coordinate 1,125,828 of NZ_JAMLIX010000001.1, read as the reverse complement.
ATCTTGCCGGCCGAGGCGATCTTGACGGTGCGCTCGCGCATGTCGGGCCGCCCGATGACCGAGGCATGGCGGTGCCCGTCGAAGACGACATGCTCCCAGACCTCGTCGCAGACCGCTATGCAATCGTGGCGCACGCAGAAATCGGCGAGCAGGTCGAGATCGGCCCGGCTGAAGATCGTCGCCGTCGGGTTGAGGGGGTTGTTGAACAGCACGACCTTCGTCTTCGGCGAGAAGGCCTTCGCCAGCGCCTCCTCGGTCAGGCCGAAATGCGGCGGGGTCAGCGTCACGAATTTCGGGATGCCGCCGGCGCGCTGCACCAGCGGCAGATAGGCGTCGTACATCGGCTCGAACAGCACGACCTCGTCGCCCGGCGTGACCAGCGCCATCAGCGCGCCGGCGATGGCCTCGGTCGCGCCCGACGTCACCATGATCTCGCTGCCGGGATCGAGGTCGAGGCCCTGCCAGTGCCTGTAATGGGCGGCCGCGGCCTCACGCAGCTCGGGCAGGCCCATCATCGGCGGATACTGGTTCCAGCCGTCGAGCACCGCCTCGGCCGCCTTGCGGCGCACGTCGAGCGGGCCGGGGTCGTCCGGAAACCCCTGCCCGAGATTGACCGCCCCGGTCTCGCGGGCGAGCTGGGACATCACCTCGAAGACGGTGGTGGGAAGCGCGGAAAGGATCGGATTCATCGTGGCCGGCCGGTTCGAGAAGGGCGGGAAGCCCGGCTGTAGCACGCGCCGCCGGCCCGGTCATATTGCGGCGAGTGATGAATATTGACATTCGTCACAAATCAGTATTCATTGGGTTGCAGCCGGCCCCGGCGGACGCCCGTTGCGACTTCGCCCCTTTGGCGCAGCAGGCTGCCGCAGCGGGCCGGCGAACCGTTTGACGGCGCGGTTCCGTCACGGCACGCCTTGCTCTAAGCAGGCGCATGGCCCGCTCCTCCGTTCCCGCGCTCATGATCCTCGGCACCGGCTCCAATGTCGGCAAGTCGCTGATCGTCGCGGGGCTGTGCCGCCTCTTCGCCGATCGCGGCCTGAAGGTGCGTCCGTTCAAGCCGCAGAACATGTCGAACAACGCCGCGGCGACGGGCGCGGGCGAGATCGGCCGGGCGCAGGCGCTGCAGGCGCGCGCCGCCCGCGTCGAGCCCCATCCCGACATGAACCCGGTGCTGCTCAAGCCCGAAGGCGATGAGGGCAGCCAGATCATCCTGCAAGGTCGGGTCGCCGGCCGCCTCGCCTCGCGCGATTTCGCCCGGCGCGGCGATTTCCTGCCGCGGGTCCTCGACAGCTTCGCACGCCTCGGCGAGGGCGCCGACCTCGTCGTCGTCGAGGGCGCGGGATCGCCGGCCGAGACAAACTTACGCGCCCGCGACATCGCCAATCTCGGCTTCGCCCGCGCCGCGGACGTGCCGGCCATGCTGGTCGGCGACATCGACCGCGGCGGCGTGATCGCGAGCCTCGTCGGCACCCATGCGGTGCTCGACGCCGATGACAGGGCGATGATCCGCGCCTTCGCGATCAACCGCTTCCGGGGAAACGTCGAACTCTTCGCGCCCGGCGTCGCCACGATCGCCGCCGCCACAGGCTGGCCCTGCCTCGGCGTCGTGCCCTGGTTTGCCGAGGCCGCGCGCCTGCCGGCCGAGGACGGGCTCGACCTCCGCTCAGGCCGCAAGCCCGGGGCCCGGATCAGGATCGCCGTCCCCGTCCTGCCTGGCATCGCCAATTTCGACGATCTCGATCCGCTGAAGCTCGAGGACGATGTCGATCTCGCCATGATCGGGCCGGGGCGGCCCTTGCCGGGCGATGCCGACCTCGTCGTCCTGCCCGGCTCCAAGACGACGCTGCGCGACCTTTCGGCGCTGCGCCGGGAAGGCTGGGACATCGATATCCTCAGCCATCGCCGCCGGGGCGGCCATGTGCTGGGGCTGTGCGGCGGCTACCAGATGCTCGGCCGGGTGGTGCGCGATCCGCTCGGGCTCGAAGGCCCGGCCGGAGAGGCGCCGGGCCTTGCCCTGCTCGACGTCGAGACCACGCTCGACGCCGAAAAGACGGTGCGCGAGGTCGCTTTCCTCGATTCCCGCAGCGCAGCCGAAGGCCGGGCCTACGAGATCCATCTCGGCCGGACCGAGGGTGCCGATACGATCCGCGCCCCCTTCCGGGTCGAGGGCCGCGCGGAAGGCGCGGCGAGCCCGGATGGGCGCGTCGTCGGCAGCTATCTGCACGGCCTCTTCGGCTGCGATGCAGTGCGCGCCGGCAGGCTTGCCGCCATCGTGGGTCGGCGGGGCGCCTCGGGGCTCGTCTACGAGGAGACGATCGAGCGCACGCTGGACGCGCTCGCCGGCCATCTCGAACGCCATCTCGACACCCAGGCGCTGCTCGCTCTCGCCCGGACGCGGGCTTCCGCAAGGTAATGCATCAGGGATGCCGCCCGCGGCATCCCGGCCTGCTTCTGCGCGACGTTTGATGCATATCAAGGTAAAAGTCTTTATTCACCATAACATTGACGAATGACGAAATTCGTCATAACGACAACCTTGCTTCCATTCGCAACAACCCAGCCGGCGACGCCGTGAGTCATCCCGAACGCGATACCAGGCAGATCATCGTCGATACGGCCGAGCGCTTCTTCCGCGATATCGGCTATCAGAAGACGACCGTGGCGGATATCGCCAAATCCCTGCGGATGAGCCCGGCCAATGTCTACCGTTTCTTCGAGTCCAAGAAGGCCATCAACGAGGCCGTGCTGGAGCGCTACAAGCGCGAGCAGGAGGAGGCGATCGCCGCGATCGCCGCCGAGGACAGGCCCGCCGCCGGCCGGCTTCGCGACATCCTGATGATCTCCCACCGGCTGAACGCCGCGCGCTTTGCCGGCCATGCCCGGATGCAGGAGATGGTCTGCGCCGCGATGGAGGAGAGCTGGGACGCGATCATCGCGCATATCGAGCGCTTCGATGCGGTGCTGCGCCGCGTGGTCGCCGACGGCATCGCGCGCGGCGAGTTCCGGCCGATGGAGCCGGCCGACGCCACCGGCTGCATCCGCACGGCGATGATCCGCTTCATGCACCCGCTCCTGATCACGCAATGCGAGTGCATTCCCGGCCCGACGCCGGAGAAGATGATCGGCTTCGTGCTCGCCGCGCTGGAGGCCCGCCCGCCGCGTTGACAAGCCGCCGAGGGAGCGGGATACCGCGCGGACATGGCCATCCTGCCCAAACAGAATCTCAAGAAGCTCGCCGTCGTCCTGCATGACCTCACGGTCACGGCGCTGGCGATCTGGCTCGTCTTCGTCGTGCGCTTCGAAGGGCCGCAGCTTGCCGAGCATCTGCGCTATCTGCCGCGCTTCCTGCCCTTCTTCGTGGCCTATGCCGGGCTGGTCTACCGGCTGTTCTCGCTCTACCGCTCGAAATGGCGCTTCGCCTCGCTGCCGGACCTGTCCAACATCGTCAAGGCGGTCACGGTCCTGACGGTGACGCTGCTGGTGGTCGACTATGTGCTGGTCGCGCCGAATTTCTACGGCGCCTTCTATTTCGGCAAGATCTCGATCGCGCTCTACTGGCTGGTGCAGGTCTCCCTGCTCGGCGGCCCGCGCATCGCCTATCGCTATTTCAAATATGCCCGCTCGCGCACCAGCGCGGTGCGCGAGGCGAACCTGCCGGCGCTGCTGCTCGGGCGCGGCGTCGAGGTCGAGATGGTGATCCGCGCCATGGAAGCGGGCACGATGCGGCGCCTGCGGCCGGCCGGCATCCTGTCGCCGCGCCAGGACGATCTCGGCCAGTCGATCCGCGGTGTGCCGGTGCTCGGGCTGCTTTCGGATATCGAGCAGATCGCCGACGAGGCGGCCGAGCGCGGCGAAGCCTATCGGCGCATCGTCGCCACGCCCTCGGCCCTGCTGCCGGAGGCGCAGCCGGAGAAATGGCTGGCGCGCACGCGCAGGCTCGCCTTGCCGATCTCGCGCATCGAGGCCCTCGGCGAGGGCGTGCGCGACACCGAGGTCGCCCCGCTCGAGATCGAGGACCTGCTGGTGCGCTCGACCGTCGCGATCGACCGCGACAGGCTGGGCTCCTTCCTGAAGGGCAAGCGCGTCATCGTCACCGGCGGCGGCGGCTCGATCGGCTCCGAGATCTGCCTGCGCTGCGCCGCCTTCGGCGCGGCCGAGCTGCTCGTCGTCGAAAGCTCGGAGCCGGCCCTGTTCCAGATCACCGAGCAGCTTTCCGTGCAGGCGCCGGAGACCGCCGTCACCGGCGTGCTGGCCGATGTGCGCGATCGCGAGCGGATCATGCCGCTGTTTTCCGGCTTCAGGCCCGACATCGTCGTCCATGCGGCGGCGCTCAAGCATGTGCCCTATCTCGAGGCCGACTGGAGCGAGGGCATCAAGACCAACGTCTTCGGCTCGGTCAACGTCACCGACGCGGCGGTTGGCGCCGGCGCCCGGACCTTCGTGCTGATCTCGACCGACAAGGCGATCGAGCCGGTCTCGATGCTCGGCGCCACCAAGCGCTTCGCCGAGATCTACGCCCAGTCGCGCGATGCCGAGCTCGCCGCCGCCGATTCCGGCATCAGGCTCGTCGCCGTGCGCTTCGGCAACGTGCTGGGCTCGGCCGGCTCGGTGGTGCCGAAGTTCAAGGCGCAGATCGCCCGCGGCGGGCCGGTCACGGTGACCAGCCCCGAGATGATCCGCTACTTCATGACGATCCGCGAGGCTTGCGACCTCGTGCTGACCGCCGCCTCCCATGCCCGCGCCGGCGAGACGCAAGCGGAGCGGGCGGCCGTCTACGTGCTCAAGATGGGCCAGCCGATGCGGATCATGGACCTCGCCGAGCGGATGATCCGGCTCGCCGGCTTCGAGCCTGGCGAGGACATCGAGATCGTCCTCTCCGGCGTCAGGCCGGGCGAGCGGCTGAACGAGATCCTGTTCGCCCGCGACGAGCCGATGGCCGAGACCGGCCTCGACGGCGTCATGGCCGCCAAGCCGAGCTTCGCCGGCCGCGCCAGGATCGAGGGCTGGCTTACGCGGCTCGCGGCGGCGGTGAAGGCCAACGACCGGGCGGCGGCCGATGCCGTGCTCGACGAGGCGATCCCCGATTTCAGCCGGCGCGATTCGCGGCGGCCAGACGCGCCAGCGCCGCCTTCGTCTCGACCCGCGGCCGCCAGCCGGCCCTGATGAGCCGCTCAGGCCGGGCGACGAGGCTTCCTGCCAGCTTCAGGAAGGTCTCCTCGCGGCCGGCGAGCCGCGCCAGGGCGCTGAGCCAGCCTTCCGGCACGGGCAGGAGGCCGGGCCTGCGCCCGAGCCCGGCGCGCATCGCCGTGAGCATTCCGGCGACACTGAGCGGCTCGGGATCGGAAACCGCATAGGCCTGCCGGGCCGGGCAGGACGGGGTCAGCGCAAACAGCACGGCCGCCGCGAGGTTCTCCACCGCGAGCAGCGAGCGCGGCGCCGTCAACCCGCCGAAGGGCAAGGGCACGGGCAGCCGCGCGAGCCGGAGCAGCGCCGCCATGTTCGCCTTCACGCCGGGCCCGTAGATCAGCACCGGGCGCAAGGCGACCCAGTCGATATCGAGCGCCGCGAGCCCCTGTTCCGCCGCGAGCTTGGAGCGGCCGTAAGGGTCGCCGGGCGTGGGCTGCATATCCTCCCGCAGGGGCGGGCCGTCGGCGGCGTCGGTCAGCGCCTTGATCGAGGAGAGATAGACGAAACGGCCAATCCCCGCCGCCTCGGCCGCGGCCGCGAGCTCCAGCGTCGCCTGCGTATTGATGCGCCGGTAGAGCGCCTCGTCGAGGCCCGGCCCGGCATGGGCGAGACCGGCCATGTGCACGACATGGTCGACGCCTTCCAGGGCGGCGCGCCAGTCGTTCGCGGCCGCGAGATCGCCGATCGCGACGGCTTCCGCTCCGGCAGGGACGGCTTGCGGCCGGCGCTGGGCGAGGCGGGGACGATAGCCCGCCTCGATCAGCGCCGCGACCACATGCGGGCCGACGAAGCCGCCGGCGCCGGTGACGAGGACGCGTTCGCTAGCCATGCCGGGGGCCTGTCGCGAAACGGCGCAGCAGCAGGCCGGTCATGAGGGCGGCGAGCGCCAGACAGGCGAGCTGGACCCATGGCGCCGGCCAGATCACCGTAATGCCGGCGATCGCCGCGAGCGCGAGGTTGAGCAGGGCGACCCGGCCGACCACCGCGATCACGCTGAAGCCGTTCGCCGTCGCCTGCTGGTAGAAATGCGAGCGATGCGCCTGCCAGACCTTCTCGCCCCGGGCGAGGCGGCGCAGCAGCGTGATCGTCGCGTCAGTGATGTGATAGAGCGGCAGGATCAGCGCGGCGGTGAAAGCGCCGGCTCCCGCGAGGCGGTAGAGCAGATAGGCGGTGACGAGGCCGATCGGCAGCGAGCCGACATCGCCGAGGAAGAGCCGGGCGACCGGCCGGTTGAAAGGCGCAAAGCCGATGAGGCCGCCGCAGAGCGCGGCGGCAAGCCAGCCCGTCACCGGGTCGATCACACCCGCCATGCCGGCGAGCGCCAGCGCCCCCGTCAGCGGCACGATGCCGGCGGCGGTGATCCAGTCGAGCCCGTCCATGAAGTTGACGAGGTTGACGAACCACAGCCCCGCCAGAAGCGCGAGCCCCCGCTCGACCGGAAGCGGCAGCACCTCCGGGAACAGGCGTAAGCCCGGCGCGACGCGCAGCAGCACGAAACCGACGCAGGCCGCCTGCAGGACGAGCCGGAGGCTCGCCGGCAGCGGCCTGATGTCGTCCCAGGCGCCGACGACGGCGAGCCCCGCCGTGGCGAGCGCGAGCGCGAGCACGGCGCGGGCCGCCTCGCCCTCGACCGGGGTGAGCCAGAGCGCGGCGCCGAGCGCGGCGAAGGCGCCGATCAGGACGGCGATGCCGCCGCCCTGCGGCGTCGGAATCTTATGGCTGGAGCGGGCGTTCGGCCGGGCGAGCGCATAGCGCTGGAGCAGCGGGCGCAGGCCCATGCACAGCACCGCCGCCAGAACGGCGGCGGCGATGCAGATCATCACAGGGTGAAGCGGGCTGTCCAAAGTGCCCGCACCATAGTCGAGACGGCGTCGCCTTTGCTACTGCCTGAAACCGATCAGCACGCCATCGGCGCCGAGCTGGAGCTGAAGCCCCTGGCGGCGGGTGGCGAGCCGGAGCGTCACGCCCTTGTCGTTGCGCAGCCAGGTGGTGCCGCGCCCGGCGTTGCCCACGGCCCAGCCTTCCTTGAGCTGGACATAGGCGCCGGGGAAATCGGAGACGCGCCTCAGCCCGTAGACCGTGCCCGAGGCGACCGAGCGCGCGGCGCCGATCGAGCCGATGCCGAGCCCGCCGACCGTGATCGGGTAGGACTTGCCGCGAAAGCGCAGCGTCCCGCCGCCGGCCTCGCCGGAGGCGATGAAGCCGGCCTGGACCTGCTCGAGCCGCACGGTTCCGGTCGCCGGGCCGAGCGAGCGCGATTGCGCCATGGCGGGCGTCGCCAGCATCAGAACGGCGGCGATGGTGGTGGTGGTCTGTTTGATCGTCATCATGTCCTGCTCCTTTCCGCCGGTTCGGCGGCGTGGCGGATCAACCCGCGAGACGCGGATTCGATCCCGCCGCGGAGCGGGTCAGCCGCTCCCCGTCTCCCGGCGCAGGGCGTCGGCGACCTGATCGACGAGGCGGCGCGGATCGGGGTGGCCGTCATATTCGATGACGCCGACATTCAGCGTGTTCTCGAGAAGCGTCTGGCCGTCGATCGAGAAATGGGTCGCCGCATAGCGCTCGACGATGCCGCGGGCGAAGGCCGTCGCCTCCTGGGCATCCGCGCCGACGCGCAGGATCAGGAAGGTTTCCCGGCCCATGCTGAAGACGGAGTCGCTCGATCGCACGGCATTGAGCAGCATCGCGGCCGTCTGCTGGACGAGTGTGTCGGCGCCCGTTTCGCCGAGACGTTCCCGCAGCGCGCGAAACTGCGAGATCTCGAGCATGATCACCGAGAAGGCCCGGCCCGTCCTGCGGCGCAGCGCGACCTCGCGCGAAATCGCGGCGCGCAGGAAGCGCCGGTTCAACAGCCGCGACAGCGGGTCCCGGGCGTTGCCGATGTCGAAGGCATGGCTGAACTGGAGGCTCAGCAGGTTGTTGATCTGCCCGGTGATCTGCCTGATCTCCCTGAGATGGCCGTGGCGGCCGGGGCCGTCCTCGCCATCGCCGAGCTGCCGGACATGGGCGTCGGCCTCCTCGACCAGTCCCGCGATCGCGGCATATTCGCTCGAGCGGCCAAAGAGCAGCTGCGCGCGATGGAAAAACCACAGGCCGAATTCGGAGCGGCTCAGCGGCAGCATGCCGTCGCCGCCATCAGCGCGATGGGCTTCGAGGAAGACGCCTTGAGCCCATTCGGCCAGCGAGGCCTTCTGCTTTTCCCGTTCGGCCCGGAAATCGTCGTCGATCGAAACCTCGCGGAGCGCTTCCTCCGCCCGCAGCGCGCGTTCCAGCCCGCCTATATGGGCGATCGCTATCGCCGCGCTCGCGACGTCGAGGACGCCGGACACATACAGGATCGCCTGCACGAATTCGTCTTGCGACAGCCGCGTGTGCTGGAGGTTGCCGCAGATGCCGCGCTTGAGCGCGCGGGTGACGTGCAGGCTCAGCCACATCGGGATCTGCATGCGCGCATGCAGCGCCCCGACCTCGGACTGGCGCAAGAGGAATAGCGCCGGATCGACGGGCTCCCTGGGAAAGAGTTCGACGAGCCATTGCGACAGGGCGGCGCGAAACTGCCCGGCGTCGATCTCATCGCCGAGCCGGCCCCGCGCGCGCGCGTCTCGCATGAGGTCGCGCCAGAAATCCTCGACCACGCCGCCGCCCAAGCGTTTGGCGGTGAGCGCCACCATCGCGCGGATCGTCGCCGAGGTGTTGCAACCCAAGGTGGTTATTTCAACTTTTAGTTGTAGTAGATCGTCTTCTCCTGAGAAGGTTGTATTCAGCATCTTGCCTCATCCGGCAGAGGAAACAGGCCCCATGAAGTCAAATGGCAGTATATCATATTTACCGGATACCAATATAACTTAGAATGTCGTGTTATCAGATGATTAACTTATTTTAATGCGTTAACGAGTAGCAGCGTAACGAGAGGCCGGGATATAGGAAAAATCCGGCGAGTCGAGCAAAAAATGCCGCAGAAGCAGCCTTCAAATTATGAATATGGAAATGGCGTTAAAAGCAGTTAGCGATTTATTATCATATCTATTAACAAGGATAATCTGTTATTTAACTTCGTTGGAGCTTTCTCCGCTGCGTCACATCGTGCGGGGAACGCAACATGGCTTTCAGCCTCTTCAACCGGGATTCCGCTTCTGCACAGCTCGAGGCGATCCATCGCTCGCAAGCGGTGATCGAGTTCGACACGTCGGGTACGATCCTCGCAGCGAACGGGAATTTCCTCGCGGCGACGGGTTATCAGCTTTCGGAGATCGTCGGCCGCCACCATGCCATCTTCCTGCCCAAGGAGCAGACCGAGACGCCGGACTACAAGGCGTTCTGGACCGCGCTGCGCCAGGGCGAGCCGCAGGAAGGCCAGTTCCTGCGCATCGGCAAGGATGGCGAGCCGGTCTGGCTCCAGGCGATCTACGCGCCCGTGCTGGGACATGGCGGCAAGCCGGTCAAGATCGTGAAGTTCGCGACCGACATCACGGCCCAGAAGGCCGAGATCGCCAATTCGGAAGCCCAGATCGCCGCGATCCGTAAATCGCAGGCGGTGATCGAGTTCGATCTCGACGGCATCGTCCTCGACGCCAACGACAATTTCCTGAATACGCTCGGCTACCGCCTCGAAGAGATCAAGGGCCAGCATCACCGCCTGTTCGTCGCGCGCGAGCAGCATGATTCGGACGAATACAGGCGCTTCTGGGCCAAGCTCGGCCGCGGCGAATATGACGAGGGCCAGTATCTGCGGATCGGCAAGGGCGGCCGCCGGGTCTGGATCCAGGCGACCTACAGCCCGATCCTCGATTCGGCCGGCCGGCCCTACAAGGTCGTCAAGTTCGCCTCCGACATCACCGAGCGCCGCCGCGAGCAGGAAGCGCTGCAGCAGACGGTCGCGGAGACGCAGCAGGTCGTGGCCGCGGCGAAGCAGCGCGACCTCAACCCGCGCATCGGCCTTTCGGACAAGAACGGCGACCTGCGCGATCTCTGCGAAGGCGTGAATGCGCTGATCGAAACGCTCTGCGACGTCGTGACGACGACCGCCGACATCTCCGGCAAGCTCGCCACCGGCTCGTCGGCGATCAACCAGGACAGCCGCAACCTCGCCCAGCGCACCGAGGAGCAGGCCAGCAGCCTGGAGGAGACGGCCGCGACGACCGAGGAGCTCGCAGCCTCCGTCAAGCAGAGCGCGGCGCGGGCGCAGGATGCCACCGAGCTCGGCGATAAGGCCAATGCCGTCGCCAATCGCGGCGGCGACATCGTCACCTCGGCGATCTCGGCGATGGAACGCATCGAGCGGGCCTCCTCCAACATCGCCGAGATCATCAACGTCATCGACACGATCGCCTTCCAGACCAATCTGCTGGCCCTCAACGCTGCGGTCGAGGCGGCGCGCGCCGGCGATGCGGGCCGTGGCTTCGCGGTCGTCGCCTCTGAGGTCAGGGCGCTCGCCCAGCGCTCCAGCGATTCCGCCAACGACATCAAGAAGCTGATCACGGATTCGGCCGAGGAGGTCGCTGCCGGTGTCAAGCTGGTGCAGGAAGCCGGTGCCGCGCTGACCGACATCATGCAGTCGTCCCAGCAGGTCTCGACCGCGCTCGCCGACATCTCGATCGCCTCGCAGGAGCAGGCGAACGGGATCGACGAGGTCGCCAAGGTCGTGGCTCATCTCGACGAGATGACGCAGCAGAACGCCACGATGGTCGAGCAGAGCCAAAGCGTCGCCGGGACGCTCGAGGAATCCGCCAAGCGGCTGCAGGCGCTGGTCACCTCTTTCCAGATCCCGAACGAGCGGCTGGCCGGGCCGGCCGAGGCGGAGCCGGCGCCGACCGCTCCCGCCAGGCTGCAGCGGAAGGTCCTGCGCGCGATGAGCGGCGGCCGCGACGAGTGGTCGGAATTCTGAAAGCGCGCCTTTCCGCCTTCGCCTTAAGCGTTTCAACCGGCGGGCCGCTCCCCACTGCGCGTGGGGTGCGGCGCCGACCGGAGCATCCGAGGACGAGCCGATGAACCAGGACCTCAACCGCTGCATCACCGGGCTGGCCAGCACGCAGATCAGCCTGTTCGGCATTCTGTTCAAGCATCTCGGGGCTCATCTCGGCGACGGGATCAAGCGTGATTTCGCCGCCGAGCTCAGCCGGATTCTCGACGTCTCCGCGCAGAGCGGGGAGCCGATCGAGCCTTGTCAGCGCGTCGTCTTCGAGCAGATCATCGACTGGCTGCAATCCTCCGAGCGTGGCTGGACGCCGGTGGTGATCGAAGGCGCGCGGGCCGCGCCCGCCCCGGCGCAGCACGCCTGACGACGCGGTTGCGATGGCATCCGGACTTCTCGAGGGAAGGTTGGAGCGGGCGATCGGGATCGAACCGACGACATTCAGCTTGGGAAGCTGACGTTCTACCACTGAACTACGCCCGCATGCCCTACGCGCTGGCAAAGCAGCGCGGCAGGCCCGCGTTCATAGCCGGTCCCGGGGCGGGTGTCATCCGGGAATCGCCGCGCTCAGCTCTTGAAGTGCTTGGACAGCTTTAGGGCCTGGCCCTGGTAGTTGGAGGTTCCGATCGCCCCGTAGAGGGCGTCGGGCTCGGCCGCCATCCGCTCGAAGGCGAGGCGTCCGACGACCTGCCCGTCTTCCAGGACGAACGGCACCTCGTGGCTGCGCACCTCGAGCACGCCGCGGCTGCCGGGCATGCCGCCCGCCCCCACGCCGAAGCCCGGATCGAAGAAGCCGGCATAATGCACGCGGAACTCGCCCATGGTCGGGTCGATCGGCGCCATCTCGGCCGCGTATCCCGACGGAATATGCAGCTTCTCCTTCGAGGCCAGGATGTAGAACTGGTGCGGATCGAGGATGAGGCGCTTGTTGGCCTTGGCGGTGATCGGCGTCCAGAAATCGTCGATCGCATAGGCGCCGACGCGGTCGACGTCGATGACGTCGGTGTAGCGCTGGGCCTGGTAGCCGATGGTGTCGCCGGCATGGGCGCCGGCGAGGTGGATGCTGAAGACGAGCCCGTTGCGGATCGTCGCGGGGCCGTCGACGAGCGGCGTTTCGTCGTGAACCTTCTGGAGCTCCTTGTCGCTCAGGCGAAAGCCGGTCGCCTCCTCCTGCATCGAGCCGCGCCGGCGGAAGCGCAGCTGGTTGAGGCGGCTGCCCTTGCGCACCCTGATCGAGAAGCTCGACGGCGAGATCTCGGCATAGAGCTTGCCGGAATAGCCGCCGGGGATCGTGTCGAAAACCTCGCTGCGGTCGGCGATCAGCCGGGTGAAGACGTCGAGGCGGCCGGTCGAGCTCTTCGGATTGGCGAAGGCGGAGATCGTCGCCGGCAGGTCCTCGAGCGATTCCATCAGCTCGACGACATAGACGCAGTTCTTTTCGAGGATCGCGCTGTTTTCCAGCGACATTTCGTCCTGGGTCAGCTCGCCGAGCACCTGCGCGACGCTCTTCTGCGGCCCCGGCAGGAAGCTGGCGCGGACGCGATAGGCCTTGTGGCCGAGACGCAGATCGAGGCTCGCCGGCTGGTACTGGCTCTCGGCGAATTCCCCCGAGATCGAGCGGACCATGCCGCGCTTGACCAGGATGCGGATGTCCTGGCGTGGCAGCACGCCGGCCTTGCCCGCCAGGGAGCCCGTCTCTCCGGCGATCTCGGCCAGCATGTCGGGGGATGTCGCCATCGGATCGGAAACCCTTCCATAGGGGCCGCCAGTTTACAGCGCGGCCGCGGCGGCGTCGCGCCCGCGGGCGCCGGCGCGAAAGTTGTCCACGCCAGAAACGCGGGCGCCGGGCGCTCGCGCCCGTATGCGCGCTTGAGCATCGGCTCGTCTGCGCGCCATAACGGGACATCGAGATCTTGCCGGATGATCGGCCCGACGGCGCATGGAGCCCCGACGATGTATCAGGCCCAGACGCATGGCGTGCGCGTGAGCGCGGCGCCGCGCTTCATGGAGGCGGAATCCTCGCCCGCGCAGGGCCGCTATTTCTGGGCCTATGCGATCGAGATCGTGAATCTCTCGACGCGGACCGTGCAGCTGATGACGCGGCATTGGTTCATCACCGACGGGCGCGGCGAGGTCCATGAGGTGCGCGGCGAGGGCGTCGTCGGCAAGCAGCCGGTGCTGCGGCCGGGCGAGAGCTTCAGCTACACCTCCGGCTGCCCGCTGACGACGCCGGATGGCTCGATGCACGGCTTCTACGCCATGCAGGACGAGAGCGGCGAAATCTTCGATGTCGAGGTGCCGCTCTTCCCGCTCGATTCCCCCTATGTGAAGAAGGTTCTGCATTGACCGCCTCCGCCCAAGCCGGGCAGCGCTTGACGCCGCTCGAGATGCTCGCCCGCCTCGTCGCCTTCGACACGGTGAGCGACAGGTCGAACCTGCCGCTGATCGCTTTCGTCGAGGATTATCTCGCCGGCTGGGGCGTCCCCTCCCGGCGCTTCCCGAACGCTGCCGGCGACAAGGCGGCGCTCTTCGCCACCATCGGCCCGCAGGATCGCGGCGGCATCGTGCTCTCCGGCCATACCGACGTCGTGCCGGTGGCAGGCCAGGCCTGGAGCCGCGATCCCTTCACGCTGCATGTCGCGGAGGGCCGCGCCTATGGCCGCGGCGCCGTCGACATGAAGGGCTTCCTCGCGCTCGCGCTGGCGCTGGTGCCGGATTTCCTGGCAGCGGACCTCCAGACGCCGATCCACCTCTTCCTGTCCTATGACGAGGAGGTCACCTGCCTCGGCGTCGTTGACGGCATCGCCGCGATGGGCAGGACCCTGCCGCGGCCGCGCGCCGTCATCGTCGGCGAACCGACGATGCTCGACATCTGCGACGCGCATAAGGGCGTGCGCACCTTCCACACGGTGGTCAGGGGCGTCGCGGCGCATTCCTCCAAGCCCGAGCGCGGCGCCAGCGCCGTCCATGCCGGAGCGCTGCTCGCAGCCGAGCTCGACCGGATGGCCGAGGAGGCGAGAGCGCGGCCGGACCGGAACGCGCGCTTCGACCCGCCCTACGATACGATCCATGTCGGCACCTTCCATGGCGGCATCGCCCGTAACATTCTGGCCGACCGCGCCGAGATGTCCTGGGAGATCCGCACCCTGCCTGCTTCCGATCCGCAGGCCGGCCCGGCCCGTTTCGCGGCGCTGGCCGACAAGGTCGTGGCCCGCATGCGCAGGACGGCGCCGGGCGCGGCGATCGAGACGGCGATGACCTCGGACGTTCCGGGCCTGGCGCCCGATCCGGGCTCCGAGGCCGAGCGGCTGGCCATGCGGCTTTCGGGCCGCAACCACACCATCGCGGTCGCCTATGCCACCGAGGCCGGGCATTTCCAGCAGGCGGGGCTGCCGACCGTGGTCTGCGGCCCCGGCTCGATCGACCAGGCGCATCAGCCGGACGAATACATCACGCTGGACGAGCTCGCGGCGGGCGAGGCCTTCATGCGCAGGCTGATGGCGGAGTGCCGGGCGGGGTAGAGGCCCGTGCCTACGATCCCGCAAGCCCGTCCTCGACCTCGGCCGGGTCGAAGGAATAGCGCCGCGAGCAGAACTCGCAGGTGACGCCGAGCTTGCCGTCGTCGGCGATCATCGCCCGGCGATCATCCGCAGAGAAGCCCCGCAGCATCGCCAGCACGCGCTCGCGCGAGCAGCTGCAATCCTCGCGCACGCGAACCGGCTCGAAGACGCGGGCGCCGCGCTCGTGGAACAGGCGGTAGAGCAGCCGTTCGCTCTCCAGCGTCGGATCGAGCAATTCGTGGTCCTCGACCGTCTCGACGAGCGAGCGCGCCTCCATCCAGGCGTCGTCGGCGATACCGTCCGGGTCGCCGCCGGCGAGGATCTCGTGGCCCTCGGGCGCGTCGCCGGGGTGGATGTCGGCGGCGCGCAGGCGCTCCGGCGAATGCGGCATGAACTGGACCAGGATGCCGCCGGCGCGCCATTGCGGGCGCCCGCCCGTGCTGAGCGTGCCGACGCCGAGCCGGACCCGCGTCGGGATCTGCTCCGATTGGCGGAAATACTGGTGCGCCGCCTCCTCCAGGCTCTGGCCCTTCAGCGCGACGATGCCCTGGTAGCGGGTCGCGGCCGTGCCCTGGTCGACCGTCATGGCGAGATGGCCCTCTCCCAGGAGCTCACCGGTCGAGACCTTGTCGAGCGCGATCGACTCGACGAGCCTGGCCTCGTCGATCCGGGCGACGGCGCGGAAATTGTCGGGCGCGTTGAAGTCGACCACCATCATCGGGATGGCGCCGTCGCTCTTGGTCTGGAGCTGGAAGCGGCCCTCGAACTTCAGCGCCGTGCCGAGCAGCACGGTGAGCGCCGCAGCCTCCCCCAGCACGCGCGAGACCGGCTCGGGGTAACCATGGCGATCGAGGATCGTGTCGATCGCAGGCCCCAGCCTGACGACGCGGCCGCGCACGTCGAGCTCGGGCACGGCGAAGGGCAGGACCCGGTCGTCGGACCCGGCTGTGTCGGCGGCCATCAGGCCGCCACCGCGCCGAAGCACCACGCCAGGATGCCCTTCTGCGCATGCAGCCGGTTCTCGGCCTCGTCGAACACCGCCGATTGCGGGCCGTCCATCACCGCATCCGTCACCTCCTCGCCGCGCGAGGCCGGCAGGCAGTGCATGAAGATCGCCTCCTTCCCGGTGCGCTCCATCAGCCGGTCGTCGACCTGATAGGGCCGCAGCAGGTTGTGGCGGGTGCCTTCCTCGTCGCCCATCGAGACCCAGCAATCGGTGATGACGCAATCGGCGCCTTCCACCGCCTCCTCGGGCCGGTGGGTCAGCTTGATCCTGGCGCCCTGTTTCTCGGCCCAGGCGATCAGGGCGGGCGGCGGCGAAAGCTCCTCGGGCGTCGCGACGGCAAGCTCGAAATCGAGCCGGCCGGCGGCATGGATCCAGGAGGTCAGCACATTGTTGGTGTCGCCGGTCCAGGCGATGCGCTTGCCCTCGATCGGGCCCTTGCGCTGCTCGAAGGTCATGACGTCGGCCATGACCTGGCAGGGGTGTTGGCGCTTGGTCAGCCCGTTGATCACCGGGACGGTGGCATATCTCGCCATCTCGACCAGCGAAGCATGGTCGAGGATGCGGATCACGATCGCGTCGACATAGCGCGAGAGCACGCGGGCGGTATCGGCGATGGTCTCGCGCTCGCCGAGCTCGATCTCGTGGCCGGTGACCATCATCGGCGAGCCGCCGAGCTCGCGGATGCCGACATCGAAGGAGACGCGCGTGCGTAGCGAAGGCTGCTCGAAGATGGTCGCGACGACCTTGCCCTCGAGCAGCCGGTCTCCGGCGGCGGCGGGCGTGCGGCGTCGCGCCTTGATCTCCTCGCCCGCGCGCAGGATCGCGCGCAGCTCGGTGCCGGAGAAATCGGAAAGATCGAGGAAATGGCGCGTCACGGGCGCTTCCTTCGCGTCGCAGGGTGGAGATCGAGAGGATAAGCTTATTCGGCGGCGGGACGCTTCAGCCCGGCCTCGATGGCGGAAGCCGCCTTGTCGAGGCGTGACACGGCTTCCACGACCTCGGCCTCGCCGATGATCAGCGGCGGCAGGAGGCGCACCACATTGTCCCCGGCGCCGACGACGAGCAGGCCCTGGGCGCGGGCCTCGTCGATGAAGTCCGTGTTCGGCGTGTTGAGCTTGAGGCCGAGCATCAGCCCCTCGCCGCGGATCTCGGCGATGATTTCGGGATGCCGGTCCTTGAGCTCGGCCAGCGACTGCTTCAGCCGAAGCGCGACCTGCCCGACGGTCTCGATGAAGCCCGGCGCCAGCACCACGTCGAGCACGGCGTTGCCGACCGCCATGGCGAGCGGGTTGCCGCCGAAGGTGGTGCCGTGGGTGCCCAGCGTCATCCCCGAGGCCGCCTCCTCGGTCGCCAGGCACGCGCCCATCGGGAAGCCGCCGCCGATGCCCTTGGCGATCGACATGATGTCCGGGGTCACGCCGGACCTCTCATGGGCGAAGAACGCGCCGGTGCGGCCGACGCCGGTCTGGATCTCGTCGAAGATCAGGATGAGCCCGTGCTCGTCGCAAAGCTCGCGCAGGAGCTTGAGGAAGCGGGCCGGCACCACGCGCAGGCCGCCCTCGCCCTGGACCGGCTCGATCATCAGCGCCGCGGTTTCGGGCGTGATCGCGGCGCGCAGCGCCTTTTCGTCGTCGAAGGGCACGTGGTCGAAGCCCTCGACCTTGGGGCCGAAGCCGTCGATGTATTTCTGCTGGCCGCCGGCGGCGATGGTCGCCAGCGTCCGGCCATGGAAGGCGCCTTCGAAGGTGATGATGCGGAAGCGCTCGGGATGGCCCTTCGCGGCGTGGTATTTCCGCGCCATCTTGATGGCGCATTCATTCGCCTCGGCGCCCGAATTGGTGAAGAACACGCGCTCTGCGAAGGTCGCCTCGCAGAGCCTGCGCGCCAGCCGCTCGCCGTCGGGCGCGCCGTAGAGGTTCGAGGTGTGCCAGATCTTGCCGGCCTGGCGCGTCAGCGTCTCGACCAGATGCGGATGGGCATGGCCGAGCGCGTTGACCGCGATGCCGGCGCCGAAATCGAGATAGCGCGTCCCGTCCGTGGCGATCACCCAGGGGCCTTCGCCGCGCTCGAAGGCGACGGGGGCGCGGGCATAGGTCGGCACGAGCACGGACTGGCTGGCGGAAACGGGGGCGGGAGCCATGGGGCGAAGATCCTCGCGAAGGGAGACGGGGTGAGAACGGATGGACGCTGGGTCGGGAACGACGATCCGGGATGAACGCTGCAGGATGCAGGCATGATACGACCCGGCGACGACGTTATCGTCGCACCCGGCCCCTGACCTCTCGTCGCGCCGTCATCCGCATCGCTTTGGCCTTGATCCACCAAGCACAAGCGCCGCCCGGTCGGGGCGGCGTCACCTTGTGGATAAATATGCTGAAAGCCGCCGGGGCTGTCAATTCGATGCCGGCGCGGCCTGCCGCCGGGCAGTGTTGCCGAAAAGATTCGCCTTGCCGCGCAATCGCGAATCGCCTGGGGAAAAGCCCAATTCGGATTCGCCGACTCTTGTTCGCGAGTCACCGCAGCTTGTATGGTCGCTCGCGTCAGATACGACATTTCGTGCGGCGTCTCCTGTACCGTCTGTTGCGGCAGCAACGGCTTTGTCCCCTGCGACGAAGCCGCCGGTCTCGGATTCCGTCACGAAGCGCCCTTGAAGCGGGCTCTGCCAGGAGCCCGCCGGACGAGACAGGTGATGCCGATGAACGAAGCCGGAGCATGGACGGACGAACGCGTCGAGCTGCTCAAGAAACTCTGGAGCGACGGGCTGAGCGCCAGCCAGATCGCCGCCGAGCTCGGCAGCGTCACGCGCAACGCGGTGATCGGCAAGGTCCACCGCCTCGGCCTCTCGGGCCGTGCCAAGAGCACGGCGCAGCCGGCCGCGGCGCGCGCCAGCGCCCCCCGCAAGCCTGCGGCACGCCCGCCGAGCCATCCGATGGGCGGCGCGGCTTCGGCCGCGACGCGCGGCGCCCATGCGCTGGCGCCCGATTTCGCGCCCGCGGCGGAGATCGCAGCCGAAGCCCCGCCGCTACCCGAGGATGTGGTGATCCCGTTCTCGGAGCGGGTCACCATCATGGATCTGCGCGAATACATGTGCCGCTGGCCGATGGGCGACCCGACGCGGCCGGATTTCCGCTTCTGCGGCGCCCGCGCCCAGACCGGCATGCCCTATTGCGGCCACCACGCCCGCATCGCCTACCAGCCCGCCGCCGACCGCCGGCGCGACCGCGGCCGGGTCCGGGCCTGAGCTCGATTCTGAAAGGTTCGCAGGAAGCCGGCCGGAAGGCCGGTTTTTTGTTGGCCGTTCAGCCGAACACCGCGTAAGCCATCAGCGCCGCGATCAGCCACAGCGCGGCGCTGCCCCAGCGGTTGCGGCGCGCCTCGGCCCGTCCGATCGCCTCGACGCTGCGCTCGTCGAGCGAAAAGCCGTGGCGGGACGCCTCCTCGAGCTGGCCGAGCACGCGTTCGGCCCGGCCGAGCGTGTCGGGCAGGTTCGCCAGCGAGCCGATCAGCGCCCGGGCGCCGCGCCCGGCCTCCTCCAGCCGGCCGATCGGCCCGAGGTTGTGGGTGATCCAGTCGCGCACCACCGGATCGGCCGTGCCCCACATGTCGAGATGGGGATCGAGCGTGCGGGCCACGCCCTCGACCACCACCATGGTCTTCTGCAGCATGACGAGCTCGGTGCGCGTCGCCATGTCGAACATGCCGGTGATCTCGAAGAGCAGGGTCAGGACCTTGGCCATCGAGATCTGGTCGGCGCGCCTGTCGTGGATCGGCTCGCCGACGGCGCGGATCGCCTGGGCGAAATCGGCGACGTCGTGATGGGCCGGGACATAGCCAGCCTCGAAATGCACCTGCGCGACGCGGGTATAGTCGCGGGTGATGAAGCCGAGCAGGATCTCGGCCAGGAAGCGCCGCTCCTTCAGGCCGAGCCGGCCCATGATGCCGCCGTCGACCGCGACGAGACGCCCCTCAGCGTCGACGAACAGGTTCCCGGGGTGCATGTCGGCATGGAAGAAGCCGTCGCGGATCGCGTGCTTCAGGAAGGACTGGATGATCTTGCGCGCGAGCTCCGGCAGGTCGTGGCCGGCGGCGCTGAGGCCCTCGACGTCGGAGAGCCGGACGCCGTCGATCCATTCGTCGACCAGCATCTCGCGCGCGGTGAGCTGCCAGTCCGGCTCCGGCACGCGGAAATCGGGATCGTCCCTGGTGTTCTCGGCGAATTCGGAGAGGGCGGCGGCTTCGAGCCTGAGGTCCATCTCCATCGCGACCGAGCGCGCCAAGGTCTCGACCACGCCGGTGAAGCGCAGGCGCCGCGCCTCGGCCGAGCGCGCCTCGGCCATCTCGGCGCCGAAGCGCATCGCCGCGAGGTCGCGGTTGAAGCGGTCGCGGATGCCGGGCCGTAGCAGCTTGACCGCGACCTCCCGCCCGTCCTTCAGCCGGGCGCGATGCACCTGCGCGATCGAGGCGGCGGCGACCGGCTCGCTGAAGGCGGGGAAGATCTCCTCCAGCTTCTCGCCATGGGCCGCCTCGACGATGGCGCGCGCCTGCGCCATCGGGAAGGCGGGCATCCGGTCCTGGAGCGCCGAGAGGTCCTGCGCGATCTTCATGCCGACGACGTCGGGCCGCGTCGCCAGGAACTGGCCGAACTTGACGTAAGAAGGGCCGAGCCGGGTCAGCGCCGCCGCGAGCCGGGTCGCGGAGGAGCCGGCGCCGCGCCGCTCGATCAGCCGGCCGAGCCGGATCAACCCGCGCGCCAGCGGCGGCAGCACGGAAGGGTCGACCAGCGCGAGCGCCCCCTCGCGCGCCAGCACGAAGCCGACGCGCAGCCCCCGCAGCATATGGAAGAAGGAGGAGATCATGCCGGGGCGCAGGTCGCGTCGGGCATCACAGCTTCCAGCCGGAATGCAGCGCCACGACCCCGCCGGTCATCGCCGTGAACTTCGCCCGGCGGAAGCCGGCATCCTCGATCATCCCGGCGAAGGCCTGCGGCTTGGGGAACTTGCGGATCGATTCGACGAGGTACCGGTAGGGCTCGGCATCGCCCGTCACCATCCGCCCCAGCGGCGGGATGACCCGGAAGGAATAACTCTCGTAGATCTTGTCGATGAGCGGCACGTCGACATGGCTGAACTCGAGGCACAGGAACCGCCCGCCGCGCTTCAGCACGCGAAAAGCCTCGGCCAGCGCCATGTCGATGCGCGGCACGTTCCGGATGCCGAAAGCGATGGTGTAGCAGTCGAAATACCCGTCCGGCAGGCCGAGCGCCTCGGCATTGCCCTGGACGAAGCGGATGCGCTCGTCTTCGGGGAAGCGCTTCCCGGCCCGCTCGCGCCCGACGCGCAGCATGTCGGCGTTGATGTCGAGCACCGTCACCTCGGTCTCGGGGCCGCCGGCGTCCAGCACGGAGAAGGCGACGTCGCCGGTGCCGCCGGCGACGTCGAGATGATGGAAGGGGCGGTCCTTCGCCGGGTTGACCGCGGTGAGGAGCGCGCTCTTCCAGGCCCGGTGCAGCCCCCCCGACATCAGGTCGTTCATCAGGTCGTAGCGTTCGGCGACCTTGTGGAAGACATCGTCGACCTTGGCCTGCTTCTCGGCGAGCCTCACCGTCTCGAAGCCGAAATGGGTGGTGTCGGAAGCTGCTGTCACGTTTCGGGCCGCTCTTGTGTTCGCCTGTCGCGATGAATAGCCAAAGGCGAGGGTCTTGTCGCGGGCCCTCTCGACGCAGGCTTTACGAAGGTCTTGTTTCATGCCCGAGCTCCCCGAGGTCGAAACCGTCCGGCGCGGGCTCGAGCCCGCCATGGCGGGCGAGCGCTTCGCCCGCGTCGAGCTGCGCCGGCCGGACCTGCGCTTTCCCCTGCCGGAGCGTTTCGCCGCGCGCCTGACCGGCCGGCGCATCGAGGCGCTGTCGCGGCGGGCGAAATACCTGATCGCCGATCTCGACGACGGCAACGCGCTCGTCATGCATCTGGGCATGAGCGGGCGCTTCGTCGTCGAGGCCCCCGGCACGAAGCCGGTCGAGCCCGGCGCCTATTACAACGAGATCGGCCGCCACCTGATCCACGACCATGTCGTGTTCGAGATGGGGTCCGGCGCGCGCGTCACCTATAACGACGTGCGCCGCTTCGGCTTCATGGACCTGCTGCCGCGCGCCGATCTCGCGACCTCGAAGCATTTCGCCGGCATGGGCATCGAGCCGCTCGGCAACGCGCTCTCGGGCGAGGCGCTTGCCGCGCTGTTTTGCGGCAAGATCGCGCCGCTGAAGGCCGCGCTGCTCGACCAGCGACTCGTGGCGGGCCTGGGCAACATCTATGTCTGCGAGGCGCTGTTCCGGGCGCGGCTCCACCCGCAAGCCGAGGCCGGCAGCATCGCGACGCCGACCGGCCGCCCGCGCGAAAAGGCGCATGAGCTTGCCCGCATCATCCGTGAGGTGCTGGAGGAGGCGGTCGCCGCCGGCGGCTCGACGCTGCGCGATTTCGCCCATGCCGACGGCTCGCTCGGCTATTTCCAGCATCGTTTCAAGGTCTATGACCGCGAGGACGAGCCTTGCGTCACGCCGGGCTGCGGCGGGCTGGTGAAGCGGCTGGTGCAGTCGGGCCGCTCGACCTTCTATTGCGAAAGCTGCCAGAGGCGCGGGTAGCCTCTTCTCCGCACGGTCGTCCCGGACAAGCCGCGAAGCGGCGCCGATCCCGGGTCTCCCTGCGGTCGCCCTGGGATGACGGCGCGCCTGTGGGACGGCACAGATGCGCGCAAGCTGGCATGGACTTCGCCGCCCCGCCCCCGCTAAAGCTGGCGGCACAGGACCATCCGGAGGCCGCCATGGCGTATGAGACCATTCTCGTCGAGACGAAGGGCAGGGTCGGGCTGATCACGCTGAACCGCCCCGAGGCGCTGAATGCGCTGAACGGCCGGCTCATCGGCGAGATCGACGCGGCGCTCGATCGCTTCGAGGCCGAGGCGAGCATCGGCTGCATCGTCCTGACCGGCTCGGAGAAGGCTTTCGCCGCCGGCGCCGATATCAAGGAGATGCAGAGCCGCAGCTTCCCCGGCACCTATCTCGACGACAGATTCACCGTCTGGGATCGCATCGGCCAGCGCCGCAAGCCGATCGTCGCGGCGGTGGCGGGTTTCGCGCTCGGCGGCGGCTGCGAGCTCGCCATGATGTGCGATCTCATCATCGCCGCCGACAATGCCAGGTTCGGCCAGCCCGAGATCAATCTCGGCGTCATCCCCGGCGCCGGCGGCACGCAGCGCCTGACCAGGGCGGTCGGCAAGGCCAAGGCGATGGACCTGATTCTCACGGGCCGGATGATGGGTGCCGAGGAAGCGGAGCGTTCCGGCCTCGTCGCCCGCGTCGTGCCGCTCGCCGACCTCGCGGCCGAGGCGCTGAAGGCGGCCGAGGCGATCGCCTCGAAATCGCTGCCCTCCGTGCTGATGGCCAAGGAATCGGTCGAGCGCGCCTTCGAGGTGACGCTCCGGGAAGGCCTGCGCTTCGAGCGCCGCCTCTTCGCCTCGCTCTTCGCCACCGCCGACCAGAAGGAAGGCATGGCCGCCTTCGCCGGGAAGCGGAAGCCGGATTTCACCAACGGCTGAACGGCCGCCGCCCTCCCTTCGTTCCAGCCCGTGAGCGCTTCCATGACCGATACGACCCTGCCCACCTATGCCGATGTCGAGGCGGCGGCCGCGCGGCTGAACGGCGTCGCCCATCGCACGCCGGCGATGACCTCCGCCACCGCCAACCGGCGCACGGGGGCGAGCCTCGTCTTCAAGCCGGAGAATCTGCAGCGCATGGGCGCCTTCAAGTTCCGCGGCGGCTACAATGCGATCGCCCGGCTCGCGGCCCCGCAGAAGAAGGCCGGCGTCGTCACCTTCTCCTCGGGCAACCACGCCCAGGCCATCGCCTATGCCGGGCGGCTGCTCGGCGTGCCGACCACGATCATCATGCCGCACGACGCGCCGGCCGCGAAGGTCGCGGCGACGCAAGGCTATGGCGGCGAGGTCGTGCGCTACGACCGCTATACCGAGAACCGCCTCGCGATCGGCGAGCGCCTCGCCGCCGAGCGCGGGCTGACGATCATCCCGCCCTACGATCACCCCGACGTCATCGCCGGCCAGGGCACCGCGGCGAAGGAGCTGATCGAGGATGCGGGCCCGCTCGACATCCTGCTCGTGCCGCTCGGCGGCGGCGGCCTGCTCGCCGGCGCGGCCTTGGCCGCCCGGGCGCTCAACCCGGCCTGCCGGGTCTTCGGCGTCGAGCCGGAGGCCGGCAACGACGGGCAGCAATCGCTTCGCCAGGGCAAGATCGTCACGATCGGCGTGCCGAAGACGATCGCCGATGGGGCGCAGACCAGCTTCCTCGGCGAGATGACCTTCCCGATCATCCAGAGCGTGGTCGAGGATATCGTCACCGTCGGCGACGCCGCCCTCGTCGAGGCCATGCGCTTCTTCGCCGAGCGGATGAAGCTCGTGGTCGAGCCGACCGGCTGCCTTGCCGCCGCTGCCGCCTTCACCGGCGCGGTTCCGGTCGCCGGCAAGCGGGTCGGCGTCGTCCTCTCCGGCGGCAATGTCGATCTGGCGAGCTTCGCCCGCTTCATCGCGCCGCCGGCGTGAGGGCCGAGCCCGCGCCGATTCCGGCGTTGACGGCGGGTTCGCGAGCGACTATAGCCACGCCATTCGCGGCGGCCCGCGCAAGCTCGGCCGCCGCGCGCCTTTTTCCAGCAGGGATGCGGCCAGGCCCGCCGGCAATGACGCCGGGCGACCGGACGCGATGAAGACGAGGACGTATTCGATGGCCAATACGACGTCGGCCAAGAAGGCTGCGCGCAAGATCGCGCGGCGCACCGAGGTCAACAAGGCGCGCCGCTCGCGGATGCGCACCTTCCTGCGCAAGGTCGAGGAGGCGATCGCCTCCGGCGACAAGTCCGGCGCCGCCGCGGCGCTGAAGGCCGCCCAGCCGGAGATCATGCGCGCCGCCCAGAAGGGCGTGGTCCACAAGAACACCGCCTCGCGCAAGGTCTCGCGCCTGGCACACCGGATCGGCGCCCTGGCTTCCTGAGCCTGACGTCTCGATCGTTCCGAGACGAAAAAGCCCGGCCGTGAGGCCGGGCTTTTTCGTTGGTCCCGGACGCTCCGCCGCCGCCCTGCCGGGAGCGTTGCAAATCTGCCCGCAAGTTAATTTTGCGAGATTTCCACAGCTTTGCAGGCTTGACTCCGGAGCGCCTCTCAGGGTGCGGAATCGGGCTCCGGGGCGGACTCCACCGCACATGAAAAGGCCATGTTTTTCATTATCTTAGCAGGCAAAGGATTTTGGGCCGCGGAATCGTGATGACTCTGCGACGGGCTTTCCGGTGGCCTGAAAAAAAAGATTCGGGCGTGCCCGCGCGCCGGGGCATCAAGAAAATCTTAAGTTCCCCAACCAATTGCGGCGGGCCCTCGCGCCGGCTGCGGCGGCTGGGAGGGGGCCAATCCGCAATGGCGTATTGCAGCCCGTCGAGGGCGCCTTGTAAGGTCCCTCTCGTCGCCGGGCGGACAGCAATGACCGCCCCGCGATTTCCGAAAGATGACCAGCGTTTTGGCTCGCGACCATGGGGGTTGGAGGATGTGATCCCTTTGTCTTTTTCAATCGGGATGAAGGGTGGCGTCGTCCTGCGGCGAGCCTTCCAGGCGTAATCGACAGTACCGGAGCCGGAGCCTGCCGGAGCGCGTTCGCGCCCGCCGGGACTCAGGACCGTTTTGGCCGGATGGCGGCGCCGGAACGGCGGCCGTGCTGCGGCTCTCATGCATTTTCAAGGACGAGGCCATTGATGTTCGAACGGCAGGATTTCGGGGATGCGGTCGAGACGACGCCGGTGGTGACGATCGTCGCGGAGGACACCGCCTGCGTCGCGGTGGAGGAGGTTGCGATTCAGGAGGCATGGGAGCGCGTGCGCCGGCGCCTGCGGGCCGAGCTCGGCGAGGATGTCTTCTCGAGCTGGTTCGGGCGGCTCGAGCTCGCCGACATCGCCGGCGGCGTCGCCTGCCTGACCGTGCCGACCCGTTTCCTGAAGAGCTGGCTCGAGGCGCATTACACCGAGCGCCTGCGGGTGAACTGCATGGCCGAGCTGCCGGCGCCGAACGGCGTCATGCTTTCGGTGCGCACGGTCTCGCGCGATGCCGCGTCGGGACCGCGCGGCGAGGCCGGCGTGCTGAGCCGCCCCGCCGTGGCGAGCTCCGCCCCGGCCGAGGCCGGCCTCGCCGCGCGGACCGGCGGGTCGCAAGCCGGCGAGGGCGACCTCGTCGATGCCTGCGGCACCGCGCTCGACCGGCGGCTGAGCTTCCTGAGCTTCGTCGTCGGCAAGTCGAACCAGCTCGCCTTCGCGGCGGCCGAGCGCATCGCCGCCGCGCCCGCCGGCCAGAGCCCCTATAACCCGCTCTATCTCCATGCCGGCGTCGGTCTCGGCAAGACGCATCTCCTGCAGGCGATCGCGCAGGAAGCCCGCCGCCAGGGCAAGCGCGTCGCCTATTTCACCGCCGACCGCTTCATGTACGGCTTCGTCGCGGCGCTGAAGTCGCAGACCGCGCTCGCCTTCAAGGAGAAGCTGCGCGGCATCGACCTGCTCGTCGTCGACGACGTGCAGTTCATCCAGGGCAAGTCTATCCAGCAGGAATTCGGCCACACCATCAACGCGCTGCTCGATGCCGGCAAGCAGATCGTCGTCGCCGGCGACCGGCTGGCCGGGGAGCTCGAGGCGCTCGACGAGCGCATCCGTTCGCGGCTCGGCGGCGGGCTCGTGGTCGAGGTCGGCGCGCTCGACGAGGCGCTCAGGGCCAGGATCCTGGCGAGCCGGCTCGAGGCGCTGCACGGCGCCCATCCGAGCTTCCAGGTCGGCCCGGACGTCGTCGCCTATGTCGCCCGCGTCGTCGCAACCAATGGCCGCGACCTCGACGGCGCCGCCAACCGCCTGCTCGCCCACGCCACGCTCTCCGGCCAGCCGGTGACGCTGGAGACGGCGGAGGCGGCGATCCGCGATCTGGTCCGGACGCGCGAGCCGCGCCGCGTCAAGATCGAGGACATCCAGAAGCTGGTGGCGACGCGCTACAATGTCAGCCGCGCCGACATCCTCTCCGAGCGGCGCACCGCGGCGGTGGTGAAGCCGCGCCAGATCGCGATGTATCTGTCGAAGGCGCTGACGCCGCGCTCGCTGCCCGAGATCGGCCGCCGCTTCGGCGGGCGCGACCACACCACGGTGCTGCACGCCGTGCGCAAGATCGAGAAGGCGATCAGCGAGGACCGCTCGCTGCATGACGAGGTCGACCTGCTGAAGCGCATGCTCCAGGAGTGAACGCCCCCGGGGAGCGCTGTTTCCGTCAAATCATTATGGTTGCCCGGGCGCGCGGCCCTTGCGCCCGCGCGCGGGCTCCGGCAATGTCGCCGGCCACTCATGCGGCCCGCATGCGGGCGGCCAGCGCCAGAAGACTAGGCAATCATGAAGGTCACGGTCGAACGTTCCACGCTGCTCAAGTCGCTCGGCCACGTCCATCGCGTGGTGGAGCGCCGCAACACCATCCCGATCCTGTCGAACCTGCTGCTCGGGGCCGGCGACGCGGGCCTGCGCCTCAAGGCGACCGATCTCGACATCGAGGTGGTGGAGACGATCCCCGCCGATGTGGCCGAGCCCGGCGCGACGACCGTTCCGGCCCACACCCTCTACGACATCGTCCGCAAGCTGCCCGACGGCGCCCAGATCTCGCTGGAGACCACCGGCGACACCGGGCTCACGCTGCGCTCCGGGCGCTCGCGCTTCCAGCTCCAGACGCTGCCCGAAAGCGATTTCCCCGACATCACCGCCGGCGAGATGGCGCATCGCTTCGTGCTGCCGGCCGGCGAGCTCAAGCGCCTGATCGACAAGACCCAGTTCGCGATCTCGACCGAGGAGACGCGCTACTATCTCAACGGCATCTATCTCCACACCGTCGATGTCGACGGCCGCCCGGTGCTGCGCGCTGTCGCGACCGACGGCCACCGGCTCGCCCGCGTCGACACCGCCGCCCCGCAGGGCTCGGTCGGCATGCCGGGCGTCATCGTGCCGCGCAAGGCCGTCGCCGAGATCCAGAAGCTGCTGGAGGACGGCGAGAGCGAGGTCGCGGTCGAGCTCTCGGCGTCCAAGATCCGCGTCGCCACCGCCGGAGTCGTGCTGACCTCGAAGCTGATCGACGGCACCTTCCCGGATTACCAGCGCGTCATCCCGAGCGGCAACGACAAGCGGCTCACCGTCGACAAGGGCGATTTCGCCGCATCCGTCGACCGCGTCTCGACGATCTCCTCCGAGCGCGGCCGGGCGGTGAAGCTCTCCATGGCCGACCGGCGCATGACGCTCTCCGTCACCAACCCGGATTCGGGCTCCGCGACCGAGGAGATCGAGGTCGATTACGAGGCAAGCCCGCTCGATATCGGCTTCAACGCCCGCTATCTCATGGACATCGCCGCCCAGCTCGATGGCGATACCGCGTTGCTCAAGCTCGCCGATCCGGGCTCGCCGACCGTGATCCAGGATCGCGAAGGCGCCTCCGCGCTCTATGTGCTGATGCCGATGCGCGTCTGATCAAGTGGCCGCCGTCGCGCGCCTGATCCTCCAGGATTTCCGCTCCTACGAGACCCTCGACCTGCCGGTCGGGGGTCAAATCGTCGCGCTCGTCGGCGAGAACGGGGCGGGCAAGACCAATATCCTCGAAGCGCTCTCGCTGTTCACGCCGGGCCGCGGCCTGCGCCGCGCCGAGCTTACGGCGATGGCGCGCCAGGGCGGCGGCGGCGCCTTCGCCGCCTCGGTCACGCTGGCCGAGGAGGCCGGCCGGCTCGGCTTCGGCCTCGGGCCCGCCGACCCCGAGGGCCGCCGGCCGCGGCTTGCCCGCATCGACGGTGCCAGCGTCGGCTCGGCGCTCGCCTTCAGCGATCATCTGCGCGTGGTCTGGCTGACGCCCGATCTCGACGGGCTGTTCCGCGGCGCCGCCGGCGAGCGCCGCCGCTTCCTCGACCGGCTGGTGCTGGCGATCGACCCCGGCCACGCCACCCGCTCGAACGCGCTCGAACGGGCGCTGCGCTCGCGCAACCGCATCCTCGAGGAAAGCCCCGGCCAGGGCCAGTGGCTCGACGCTGTCGAGCGCGAGGTCGCCGAGCTCGGCGTCGCCGTCGCCGCCGCCCGCGCCGAGACGGTGGCGAGGCTTTCCGCCATCATCGCCGAGACGCGCGACGACGCCTCGCCCTTCCCGCACGCCCTGATCACGCTCGTGGGCGAGATCGACGGCCTCGTCGCGCGCCTGCCGGCGCTCGATGCCGAGGACGCCTACCGCGGCCTGCTGCGCCAGGGACGCAACCGCGACCGGGCGGCGGGGCGCACGCTCGCCGGCCCGCAAGCCTCCGATCTCGAGGTCCGGCACGGCCTCAAGCACATCCCGGCAGGCCAAGGCTCGACCGGCGAGCAGAAGGCGCTGCTGATCGGGCTCGTGCTCGCCCATGCGCGGCTCGTCGCTGCGATGAGCGGCATCGCGCCGCTGGTGCTGCTCGACGAGATCGCCGCCCATCTCGATCCGCGCCGGCGCGCGGCGCTCTATGAGGGGCTGACGGGGCTCGGCTGCCAAATCTGGATGACCGGCGCCGATGCGGCGCTGTTCGCCGACCTGCCGATGGGCGCGGAGCGCGTCCGCGTCGAGCCGGGGCGCGCGGTCGTGGAATAGGGCGCGGGCAGCGCCGCGCAATCCGCACTGGCCTTGCCGGCAAAGCTGCGGCACATCCTTCCTCATGTCGCCATCCCGCGAATCAGACGCCCGCGCCATCCTCAAAACGGTGTGGGGCTACGATGATTTCCGCCCCGGCCAGTGGGAGGTGATCGAAGCCGCGCTCGCCGGCGAGGACGTCTTCGCCGTGATGCCGACCGGCTCCGGCAAATCGATGTGCTACCAGCTGCCGGCGCTGGTCGCGGGCGGTCTCACCCTCGTCGTTTCGCCGCTGATCGCGTTGATGCGCGACCAGGTCGGCCAGCTCGTGCGGGCCGGCGTGCCGGCAGCCTCGCTCAACTCGATGAACAGCGAGGAGGAGGCCGCGCGGGCCTGGGACAAGCTCAACGCGGGCGATCTCAGGCTGCTCTTCGTCTCGCCCGAGCGGCTGGCAGGGGAGGGCCTGATCGGCCGGCTGCAGCGCCTCGGCGTCAACCGGCTCGCCATCGACGAGGCGCATTGCGTCTCGCAATGGGGCCATGACTTCCGGCCGGAATACCGCCTGCTCGCCAAGGCGCGCGAGGCCTTGGGCGGCGTGCCGGTGACGGCGCTGACCGCGACCGCCGACCGGCAGACCCAGGCAGATATCGCCCAGCAGCTCTTCCCCCGGCCGCCGCGCATGGTGGTGCATTCCTTCGACCGGCCGAACCTGAAGCTAGCTTTCGCGCCGAAGGAGCAGCCGCGCCGCCAGATCGACGATTTCCTGCGCCGCCACCGCTCGGGCTCCGGCATCGTCTACTGCGCTTCGCGCAGCAAGACCGAGCGCCTCGCCGCGGGCTTAAGCGAGAAGGGCTGGAACGCCCTGCCCTACCATGCCGGGCTGGAGCAGGCGGAGCGCAACCGCAACCAGGACGTCTTCCTGCAGGAGGACGGCGTCGTCGTCTGCGCCACCATCGCCTTCGGCATGGGCATCAACAAGCCCGATGTCCGCTTCGTCGTCCATGCCGACATGCCCGGCTCGATCGAGGGCTATTACCAGGAGATCGGGCGGGCCGGCCGCGACGGCTTGCCGGCCGATACGCTCACCCTCTACGGCGTCGACGACATGGCGCTCAGGCGCCGCCAGATCGACGAGAAGCCGATCGACGACGAGCGCCGGCGCATTGAGCACAAGCGCCTCAACGCGATGATCGATCTCTGCGAGAACGCGCTCTGCCGGCGCAGCGCGCTGCTCGCCTATTTCGGCGAGGAGACGCCGCCCTGCCGGCATGGCGACGCGCCCTTCCGGTGCGATCTCTGCGGCACCGAGGCGCCGGCGCTCAACGACGCGACGCTCGATGCGCGAAAGCTGCTCTCGGCGGTGATCCGCACCGGCCAGCGCTTCGGCGCCGGCCATCTCGCCGACATCCTGACCGGCTCGGTGACCGAGGCGATCCGCCGCCAGAACCATGACGGGCTGAAGACCTTCGGCGTAGGCACGGACAAGCCGAAGACCGCCTGGATGGGGCTGGCGCGCAAGCTCTTCGCGGCCGGAGCGCTGGCGGAGGCGAGCATCGAGCACGGCGGCTTCAAATTGACGCCGAGGGGCGAGGACATCCTGTTCGGGCGCGAGAGCATTTCGCTGAGGGCCGATCCCTTCGCGGAGAGGCGCGCCCGCCGCGGCGAGCGTGAGCCGGCCCGCGCCGACGGGCTCGACGAGGACACGGCGGCGCTGTTCGAGCATCTGCGCAAGCTCAGGCTCCAGCTCGCCCGCGACGAGGGCGTGGCGGCCTATATCATCTTCACCGACCGGACGCTCATCGCCATGGCGCGCGAGCGTCCGCTCGGCCTCGACGAGATGCGTGCGATCGAAGGCGTCGGCGAGCGCAAGCTCGCGCAGTACGGTGAGACCTTCATCGAGGCGATCGCGGCGTTTCGCGGCTAGAGCGTCGGATGCGAAAAGTGGAATCCACTTTTCGGAAAAATCCGATGCTCCAGCAATGAGATAGAGCATCGCTGCCGCGTCCGGTAGGACGCGCGATGATCTGGGAGAGAGATGCCTGCGCCCCACGCACGCGCACACGCGTATGCGCGTGAAAAAGCCATCGTCCCATCCTATATTGTCGTTTCGAATCAGCATCATCGCGGGCGCTCGCTCGCCCGTCCAAGGACCGTTTCATGACCGATGCCGCGCTCAGCGCCCAGCCCGACGACTACGGCGCCGATTCCATCAAGGTTCTCAAGGGCCTGGACGCCGTCCGCAAGCGGCCCGGCATGTATATCGGCGACACCGACGACGGCTCCGGCCTGCACCACATGGTCTACGAGGTCGTCGACAACGCCATCGACGAGGCGCTGGCCGGCCATGCCGATCGCGTCACCGTGACGCTGAACGCCGACGGCTCGGTCACCGTGACCGACAACGGACGCGGCATCCCCACCGATATCCACAGCGAGGAAGGCATCTCGGCCGCCGAGGTCATCATGACCCAGCTCCATGCCGGCGGTAAGTTCGACCAGAACTCCTACAAGGTCTCCGGCGGCCTGCACGGCGTCGGCGTCTCGGTCGTCAACGCGCTCTCGGTCTCGCTCAAGCTCAGGATCTGGCGCGGCGGGCACGAGCACTTCATGGAATTCCGCCATGGCGAGGCGCTGGCGCCGCTTTCCGTCGTCGGCCCGCAGGGCGACAGGCGCGGCACCGAGGTGACCTTCCTGCCCTCGCAGGAGACCTTCACCATGGTGGAGTTCGACTACAAGACGCTGGAGCATCGCCTGCGCGAGCTCGCCTTCCTGAATTCGGGCGTGCGCATCGTCCTGACCGATGCCCGCCGTGCCGAGATCGTGCGCGAGGAATTGATGTACGAGGGCGGCGTCGAAGCCTTCGTGCGCTATCTCGACCGGGCCAAGACGGCGGTGATCGAGAAGCCGATCATGCTCGTCGCGGTGAAGGACGGCATCACCGTCGACGTCGCGCTCTGGTGGAACGACAGCTACCACGAGAACGTGCTCTGCTTCACCAACAACATCCCGCAACGCGACGGCGGCACGCATCTGGCGGGCTTCCGCGCCGCGCTGACGCGCCAGATCACCGGCTATGCCGAAAGCTCGGGGATAGCCAAGAAGGAGAAGGTCTCGCTCACCGGCGACGATTGCCGCGAGGGGCTGACCGCGATCGTCTCGGTCAAGGTGCCCGATCCGAAATTCTCCTCGCAGACCAAGGACAAGCTGGTCTCCTCCGAGGTGCGGCCCGTGGTCGAGAACATCGTCAACCAGGCGCTCTCCGAATGGCTGGAGGAGCATCCGAACGAGGCCAGGACCATCGTCGGCAAGGTCGCCGAAGCCGCCGCCGCCCGCGAGGCCGCCCGCAAGGCGCGCGACCTGACCCGCCGCAAGGGCGCGCTCGACATCGCCTCGCTGCCGGGCAAGCTCGCGGATTGTCAGGAGCGCGACCCGGCCAAGTCCGAGCTCTTCATCGTCGAGGGCGATTCGGCCGGCGGCTCGGCCAAGCAGGGCCGTGCGCGCGAGTATCAGGCGGTGCTGCCGCTGCGCGGAAAAATCCTCAATGTCGAGCGGGCGCGCTTCGACAAGATGCTGTCCTCCGACCAGGTCGGCACGCTGATCACGGCTCTGGGCGCCGGGATCGGGCGGGCCGATGCCGAGCAGGGCGGCTTCAACCTCCAGAAGCTGCGTTACCACAAGATCATCATCATGACCGACGCCGATGTCGACGGCGCCCATATCCGCACGCTGCTCTTGACCTTCTTCTTCCGGCAGATGCCGGAGCTGATCGATGCCGGCCATCTCTTCATCGCCCAGCCGCCGCTCTACAAGGCGACGCGCGGCAAGAGCCATGTCTACCTCAAGGACGAACGGGCGCTGGAGGAATACCTGATCGATTCCACGCTCGACGGCGCCGTCTTCCGCACCAGCGAGGGCGTCGAGCGCGCCGGCGCCGATCTGCGCGTCCTGATCGAGGAGGCCCGCGCCGTCCGCAATGCGCTGGCGCAGCTGCATTCGCGCTATGATCGCCGCATCGTCGAGCAGATGGCGATCGCCGGCGTGCTGCATCCGGTCAACGAGGACGATGCGGGAGAGGCGAACGCGGCGGCGGCGCAGATCGCGCGCCGGCTCGACACGATCTCCGACGAGCTGGAGCGCGGCTGGGAGGGCAAGGTCAGCGAGGGCGGCTTCGTCTTCTCGCGCATGATCCGCGGCGTGAAGCAGGCGGCGACGATCGATGCGGGCCTCCTCGCCAGCACCGACGCCCGCAAGCTCGACGCGGCGGCGGCCTCGCTGCAGGAAGCCTATGCCAAGCCCGGCGTGCTCACCCGCAAGGGCGACGATTTCACCGTCAATGGTCCCAGCGACCTGTTCGAGGCGGTCTCGGCCATCGGCCGGAAGGGCGTCTCGCTGCAGCGCTACAAGGGGCTCGGCGAGATGAACCCCGACCAGCTCTGGGAGACCACGCTCGACCGCGACGTGCGCTCGCTCCTGCGCGTCAAGAACGACCAGAACGACGAGGCCGACGATCTCTTCGTCAAGCTGATGGGCGACGTGGTCGAGCCGCGGCGCGAATTCATCCAGACCAATGCGCTCAACGCCACGGTCGATATCTGATCGGCCCGGGCTGTCGGGCCGCTATGCCGCGCTTCCGCTGGAAGGTGGCGCGCAGATGATCTCGAGCAAGGCGGGTGATTCCGCATCGAGAACGAAGGCGTCGATCGCGGCGAGATTGTCGCCTTCGCGAATCGACATGCTGCGGATTCCAAGAGCGTCCGCAACGCCTTGGATCGGCCTGGACCGGCTGAACGCGGCCGGTTCGAGCGAGGCGCCCAGCGCGATCAGATGCGGATACTCCGCTCCATAGACGCCGTCGTTGACGACGACCGCGAGGACGTTGGTTCCGCTGCGGGCGAGCGTGTCGATTTCCGGCAGCGACATCATCAGGCCGCCATCGCCGAGGATCGCCACTGTGCGCCGCTTCGGGTGGGCGGTCGCGGCCCCGATCGCCGCGGCGACCGCAAGCCCGAGGCTGCCGAAATCCGTCATGAAGATCGACTGCGAGGGGTCGTTGGCGTGGAAATGCGACAGCGCGGCGGTTGCGTGGTCGCCGTGATCGAACACGACGGTCCGCTCGCCGGGAACGAGCCGATCCAGCAGCTCGAAAATCGGCGTCGGCCATTCGACGGATTTTGCCGGGTTCGGCTGAAAGGAGCCGATTTCCCAGGGCGCGAGCTCCGAAACGGCAGGCCCGCACAAGGCCTCGATCGCCCGCAGCGTGGACGCCGGATCGCCGGGCAGGCTCAGCGCGATGCCGATCGTCGCCGGGGCTTGCGGGTTTATGTCGAGGCGGATCACCCTGGACGAGGACAGGAGCGTGCCATGCTCGGTCGTGTACCCGTTCAGGCTCGCGCCGACGACGAGCGCGACATCGCAGTCGCGGCACGCCGCCACGCTCTCCGGACCGGCGAGGCCGCCGATGATGCCGACATCGCCCGCCACGCCGTGGAAATACCCCTTCGCCGCCAGCGTCGTACCGAACCGCGCGCCATGCCGGCGGCCGAGCGCGATCAGCCGCTCGCGCAGGTTCGAGCGGGCTGCGCCACGGCCGGCCACGATCATCAGCCGCTCGGCCTGGGTGAGCCATTGGGCCGCCCGGGTGACGGCCGCGAGCTCGGGAGCCGGCAAAACGGGATGAGGGGCGGCCGGGACCGGCTGGGTGCTTGCGGGGCGGCGCATCGCTTCGGCCGGCAGATCCAGAAGCACCGCCCCCTCCGACGCCTGCCGCAGGGCTTCGCTGGCCGCCGCCGCCCAGTCGCCGTCGGGCGCGGGCGCGATCACCGGAACACCCAATGCCGCCGCCACCTTGCCGTGATCGAGGCGTTGCGTGCTGCGCTGCGTGTAGCCCATCGCGCTGCCGGTGATCAGGACCAGCGGGGTCGCCGCCCGGCGCGCGGTCACGAGCGCGGTCAGGGCGTTGGTGAAGCCGGGGCCATGGGTCACGGTCGCGAGCCCGATGCCGCCGCCGGCGCGCGCATAGCCGTCGGCGGCGGCGACGGCGGCGCTTTCATGGCGCACGCTGACATAGCGGATGCCGCAGCGGTCGATCATGTCGGCGATGAAATCGAGATTGCCATTGCCCATCAGCCCGAACAGGGCCGAGGCTCCGTTCGCGATCAGGACATCCGATACCGCCTGAATATTGCTGGTCATGTCTGGGCCGATCTCAGGATCACGATGATCTCAGGGGCCGGCTTTCGAACCGCGGCCCTGGTTTCGCCCGGCGAAGGCCGACAAGGCCTCGGCGCGTCCTTCCAGCGTGTAGGACAGGGCGCCGAGCTCCTTCTCGTAGAGCAATCCGATGTCGGAGCCCGCCCGTTCGGCCATGCGAAGCGCTGCCTTCGCGAGGACGAGCGCGCCGAGCCGATGCCTGGCGATGTCCGCCGCCAGCGTCCGCGCCCCGGCCTCGAATTCGGCATCGGCGAAAACCGCGTTGACGAGCCCGCTCGCCAGCGCTTCCGGCGCCGCCATCCGGCGGCCGGTCAGGATCATCTCCATCGCCTTGCCCATGCCGACCAGGCGGGGCAGGGCCTGCGTGCCGCCGGCTGCGGGAAACCAGCCATGCGTTATCTCGGGAAAGCAGAAGACGGCGTTGTCCGCCGCGACCCTGAGGTCGCAGGCCAGGGCGATTTCCAGCCCGCCGCCGAAGGCATAGCCGCGGATCGCCGCGATGACCGGCTTCGGGAAGGCGCGGACGACGGCCGACGGCTCCTCGGCGGCGACCTCCCGGCGCTGCATCGGCGTCCGGTTGCCGATCTCCTTCAGATCCGCGCCGGTCGAGAAGGCGCGCGGCCCCGCGCCGGTGATCATGGCGCATTTGACGCTCTGATCGGCTTCGATCCGCTGAAAGGCCTCCCGAAAGGCGGCTCGCATCGCCCGGTTGATCGCGTTCAGCTGGTTGGGACGGTTCAGGACGACGGTTGCCAGGCCGTCCTCGATCGTCAGCAGAACGGGAGAAGCGTCGCTTTCGGCCATCGATCATTGTCTCCAGTCGTGACGTCACCAGCCGGCGCGAGGCGCTCAGGACGCGGCCTTCAGCGGCGCGCGCCTGCGGCCGGCCGGCAGATAGGCCGGATCGTCGAGCCCGTGCGCTTCGAAGCAGCGGTCGATCGCGTCGCGGTCGGCTTGCGTGATCGCGGGTTGCGGCTTGCGGGCGACGCAATTGGGCAGGATGCCCTGGCGCATCAGCACGTATTTCATCCGCACCCGATAGTCGCGCAGCGGTGCCGTCCAGCATAGCCGGGCCAGGGGCCCGAGCTTGAACCAGATGGCGTAGGCTTCCGTGATGGCGCCCTTTGCCGCGAGCTCCTGCATCCGCACCAGTGCTGCGGTTGCCGTCCCGGCGAAGCCGATCAGCGCGCCTGACGCACCCAGCAGCATGTTTTCGAGGATGAAGGTGTCGTTGCCGGTCAGGACGGCGATGCGCCCGTTCAGCCCCTTGACCTCGTCGACGATCGCCGAGGCCTTCTCGAAGCTGAAGGCGGCGTCCTTGACCGCGACGAGATTCGGGATCTTCGCCAGCTCCGTCAGGGTCCCCTGCGGATAGTCCGAATTGGAGGTCTGGAAGGCGATGACGGGCACATCGACCGCGGCCGCGATATCGGCATGAAACTCGACGAGCATGTCGATCGGGATCGGCTTGGGAATGAAGGTCGGCAAGCTCGGGAAGATCACGAGGCCGTCGGCCCCGGCATCGACCATGCGCTTCGCCGTGGCGACCGCTCCGATCGTGTAGCCGGACAGCACGCCCGAAATCACCGGGCAGGCGCCGTCGAGAACGGATTTCGTGCGGCGGATGACCTGCGACTGCTCGTCGGGTGTCAGGGAACCGCCTTCGCTGGCCGCCATGTTCATGGCGATCGCCCGCGCGCCGCCTTCGGCCACTTGCGCGATATAGGTTTCATAGCTCGGCCAATCGATGGTGCCGTCGTCGTGAAACGGCAGAACCGGCGCTGCGATGACCCCGGACGTAAAATCGTTGGACATCGTTTCTTTCCCTGGGAAAGGCGGCGTCTGCCGCGCTGAGGCCGATCCTGACGAAGTCAGTATCGGCGCCCGTCGACCGTTGTCAACAACCGCTTACATGCATCGCGGGAAAGCCGATGCCTGCCGCATCTGGGATAATTCGCGTGGAAATCGGCGAAAGAAACTGTCAAAACGGCTGTCAAGATGATGCGCGCTTACATTGCCGAGCACGCGCTTGCCGGCCGGCAGGCAGCCTCAATCCCAGACCGGTGCCAGGTCGCGGAACTCCTGGACGCTGCCGTCTGGCCGCCGTGCCCGTGGAAACGGGATCATCCGCCCGTCGGGCCGTGCCAGCGCGGAGATCGCCGCCATATCCTCCGGCGACAGCACGAAATCGAACAGCGCGAGGTTCTCGCGCATGCGCTGCGGATCGGTGCTCTTGGGGATCGCGGCCACGCCGTCCTGCTGCAGGAGCCAGCGCAGCGCGACCTGGGCCGGCGACTTGCCGACGCGCCGGCCGATCTCGCCCAGCAGCGGCAGCGCGAGCACCTCGCACCGGCCGAGCGGCATGTAGGAGACGAAGGCCATGCCCCGGCCGCGGCAGGCCGCGATCACGGCACTCTGGTCGAGGCCCGGGTGATATTCGCATTGATTGGCGACGAGCGGAGCTTCCGTCGCCGCCCAGGCCTGCGCCAGCAACGCGGTCGTGAAATTCGAGACGCCGATATGCCGGGTCAGGCCCCGCCGGGCGATTCCGTTCAGGGCGCGGATCGTGTCCGGGAGAGCGACGGCGGGATCCGGCCAATGCAGCAGGAAGAGATCGACCCGGTCGACGCCGAGCGCTTTCAGGCTGGCTTCCGCGGCTTTGATCATGTCGGCTTCGCGGAACTGCCCGGGCCAGACCTTCGTCGTCAGGAACAGCTCCTCGCGCGGCAGGCCGGAGGCCTTGATCGCCTGCCCGACCTGCGCCTCATTGCCGTAGCTCGCGGCGCAGTCGAGATGCCGGTAGCCGGCTTTAAGCGCCTGCCCCACGGCCTCGATGCAGGCTTGCCCCGGCAGCGAGCCCGTGCCGAAGCCGATGGCCGGAATCCGCGCGCCATGGGCGTCCAGAATCTTCATGAGCCGGCTCCCGGTCGCGCGGCAGCTTCGGAACGATGATGACGCATCATAGGGCCCGCATATGCTTTGAAAGCAAGAAAGTTGTCTGACATATTCTTATCCCGATAAGGATTGACCTGGATAATCTGTCAATACATACAACTGGCGACTATACGCATGCCGGGGCGGCCGATGAAGCACAGAATCAGGAAGCTCGACGTCCATCTGGTCTCGACGCCGGTGACCGGCGGCTTCGCGGATGCGACGCGCAAGGTCGAAACCATTGGCTATCTCGTGGTCCGCGTGACGACCGATAGCGGTCTCGAAGGCATCGGCATCACCTATCACGAGGTCGGCGGCGAAGCGACCTCAGCGCTCATCAACCGCAACATGGCGCCGCGGCTGATCGGCCGCGATCCGCTCGAGACGGACGCGATCTGGCACGAGTTCTTCCACTATCTGCGCGGCGTCGGTCGCAAGGGCTTGATGTATTGCGCGCTCAGCGCGGTCGACATCGCGCTCTGGGATCTGAAGGGAAAGATCACGGGCCTGCCGCTCTACAGGCTGCTCGGCGGAAACCGGACCAGGGTGCCGGTCTATGCCAGCGGCGGCTGGACGTCCTACTCCGACGAGGAGCTCGTCGCGGAGATGAAGGGCATGGTCTCGCGCGGCTTCAGGACGATCAAGTTCAAGCTCGGCTACGAGGGCGGGCGAAACCCGCGCCGCGATGTCCAGCGCGTCCGCAAGGTGCGCGAGGCGGTCGGCCCCGACATCGACCTGCTGGTCGACGCCAACAACTGCTTCGATGCCGCGACGGCGATCCAGCTCGCGAACAATATTCGCGAATACGACATCATGCTGTTCGAGGAGCCGGTTTTCGCCGACGACATCCCCGGGCTCGCCCGCTTCAAGCGCGGCACCGACATTCCGCTGGGAACCGGCGAGCACGAATACACCAAGTTCGGCCTGCGCGACCTGCTGATCCATGACGCCGTCGATATCGTCCAGGTCGATGGCGCGCGCGTCGGCGGATATACCGAAATGCTGAAATGCGCGGCGCTGACCGAAGCCTGGAACGTGAAATTCGCGCCGCATGCGATGGAGAACATCCATCTCCACCTCGTCGCCGCGGTGCCCAACGGCTTGTTCCTCGAGCGTCTGCTGATGTTCGAGGACATCACGGCGAAGCTCTTCAAGGACGCGCCCGTCCCGGTCGACGGCTACATGCACGTGCCGGATCTGCCCGGCCTCGGCCTGGCGCTCGACATGGATTTCATCCACGAGCATGACGAGACCTCGCCGCTCAGCCACGGCTGACCGGCTTCACCGGATGAAGGCGGAGGATTTGCGATAGGGGCGCAGGCCCGCGAAGCTTCGGCCGGCCTCAAGGCAGCGTCGGCGCGCAAGCGCTTCCATCGCCGGAAGATGCTGCTCCGGCACGTCCTCGACCTCGATCGTCACGCCCTCCCGGCGCAGCCGGCAGCGCAGCGTCGCCCGGCGCTCGACCAGCGCGGAAAGCGCCGCCTCCGTCGCTTCGATGAAAGCGAGGTCTTTCGCATCGATGGCGATGCCGGTCTCGACGCGGCTCGACAGGCAGGGCTGGGCCGGCAGCTCGGCGACATCGCCGAGACCTTCATGCCGCGCCAGCTCGCGGATCTGCGCCTTCGCGATCCCGGCGATCACGAAAGGATGGATGACGCCGTGCTCGTCGGCGGCCTTCAGCCCGGGGCGGAAGTCGCCGAGATCGTCGAGATTGGTGCCCGAGGCGATCGTCAGCGCCGTCACCGAGCGGATTCGCCCGTAGAGATTGGTCTTACAGAAATAGCAGCGGTTTACCGGGTTGGCGCGATAGGCGGGATCGTCGAACTCCCGCGCGTCCAGAACGGTCAGGTCCCAGCCTTCGCCGGCTGCGAAACGCCGCACCAGCGCCGTGGCCGCCGCCGGCACCGCCGGCGACACCGCATGGAACAGGGCCGGCGGCGTCCGCGCGCGGCGATGCGCGACGGTCGCCAGCGTCATGCTGTCGACGCCGCCGCTCAAGGCGATCGCGATACGGCCCCGCTGGTCCAAGGCTTCGAGCAATCGCTCTGCGTTCGTCATGGAAGTGGCACCGCTTACGGTGGCTGCGTTCTGCGCCACGCGCTGATAGGGCTCATGAAAGGCGCAATGAACCGGCGCGGTCAACCGCGTTCTTGACCGTTCCGGGTCCGAAGAGTAAGCGGTTACATAGCGGACGCGACAAGGCCGAAGGGTGAGGCGAAGTGAAAGTCATCGAAGCGCGCGAGGCCGTCTCCGTCATCAGGCCCGGCATGACCGTCGCCATTTCCGGCGGGGGCTACCGCGTCGTTCCGGAAACGCTGATCGCGGCGCTGGCGGAGGAATTCGCGCGAAGCGGATCGCCGCGCGATCTGACCATCATCGCGGTTGCGATGCTCGAGCGCGGCCGCAGCGGCAAGGGCGGCGAGGGCACCGGCCTCAACCGCATCGCGAGAGCCGGGCTGATGAAGCGCATCATCGTGTCGAGTTTCAGCCGTTCCGCCACGCGCGAGCTCAATCAGGCGATCGTCGGCAATGAGGTGGCGGCCTACAACTTCCCGATGGGGACGATCGTGCAGTGGCTGCGCGCGATCGGCGCCGGCCGGCCGGGGCTTTTGACCGAGGTCGGGCTCGGCACCTATGTCGACCCCCGCGACGAAGCCGGGCGGGTCAATGCCGCCGCCGCCGAGCCCTTGAGCCGGATCGTCGAGGTCGCCGGCCACGAGATGATCTTCTATCCGCGCCTTCCGGTCGACGTCGCCTTGATCAAGGCGAGCGCGGCCGACGCGCGCGGCAATCTCTTCTTCGACCGGGAAGCCTTCGACCATGGCGTCTTCGAGATCGCGCTGGCGGCGCGCGGCTGCGGCGGCAAGGTGATCGCCGAGGTCAACCGCATCGTGCCCGTCGGCGAGATCCATCCCCGGATGGGCCGGATTCCGGGCGCCTTCGTCGACGCCGTCGTCGTCCAGCCCGAGGCCTGGGAGGACGAGCAGGACCCGATCCTGACCGGCGCCCGGCGCGAGGCCTTGCCCGCGCCGGTCGATCGCGGTCTGGCGCGCGACGTCATCGCGCGCGCGGTGGTCGCCGATCTGCCCCAGGGCGCGATGGTCAATCTCGGCGCCGGGATACCGATGTACGACGTGCCCGAAGCGGCGCGGCTGATGGGGCGCGACGACATCTATTTCAGCGTCGAGCAGGGGCCGATGGGCGGCTGGCCGCAGGTCGGCGGCGTCTCGCGCAATGTCGAGATGATCCTCGAGCAGCACGAGGTCTTCCAGATCTACGAGGGCGGCGCCGCCGATGTCTCGGTTTTGTCCTTCGGCGAGGTCGACCGGCACGGCAACGTCAATGTCAGCCGTTTCGCAGGCATGCTTCCCGGCAGCGGCGGCTTCATCAACATCACCCACGGCATCCGCAACCTGATCTTCTGCGGAACCCTGACGACCGGGGGCCTCGCCGAAAGCTTTTCGCGCGACGGCGTCTCGATCCAGGCGGAAGGGCGGATCAAGCGTTTCGTTCCGAAGGTCGAGCAGGTGACCTTCAACGGTCCGCGCGCCTTCGCGCAGGGTCGCTCGATCACGCTGGTGACCGAGCGCGGCATCTTCGTCGTCGACGGCGACGGTTTCCGCCTGGTCCGGATCGCGCCGGGCATTCGCCTCGACGAGGACATCCGCGCCCAGATCCTGTTCCCGATCACGATCGCGCCCGAGCTGAAGATCATGCCCCCGGAGCTGTTCGGCTGGGCCGCGGCCTGAGCGGCGCCTCCCGCCGTCAGCGGATCGTCATCGCGCGTATCAGCTCGCGCACGTCGCGGAGCTCCTCGATCCGCGCGGTCAGCGCGACGACCTCGCGCGCCTGCGCGGCCGGAAGCGCCGTCACCAAGAGCTCCAGCGCCTTTGCCTCGACCTGAGCGCGCGTCATCGGGTTTTCGAAGCGGCCCAGGACGTTGCGGTCCTGGAAGGCGCGATAGGTCCTGCCGCCGGCATCGACCTCGACCTCGACGGCGAAGCGTTCGAGCCCCGGCGTCGGGCCGAGGAACTGGATCCGGCGCCCCATCGCGACGACATCGTCATCGTGCATCCGGGCCGCGTCATGCGAGGCGTCGAAGGTCAGGCGCCCGTCCAGCATGGTGATCGCCAGGCAATAGCGCATGTTGACGTCGGGCATCAGGGTCTTGTCGCCGACGACCTTGTACCAGTCCTCGTTGTAATAAGTCCGGATCGCGGTGACGTCGGCCGGGCGGGGCGCATGCTCGGCGATGATCGTCTCGAGCGCCGCCACGGGCGCCGCGATCGGATAGCCGATCGGGTATTTCTTGATGTCGGTTTCCAGAATGGTGAAGAGCGTGCCGAGGCCCTCGGTCAGGGCCTCGGGGCGCGGCGACGGGCAGATCGCGTCGAGCATGTTGCGGTCGCTCATATCGAGCGCGTCGCCGCCGCCGGTGAAGCCGGCGCGCACCAGGGCTGCGGCCTTCGCCCCGTTCATCGCCGGCATGCCGGCGAAGACATAGCTCTTCAGGGTATGGGCCTTGTCGAGCCGCCAGGTCGTCAGGCCGGAGGCTTCCTGGGCGAGATAGTTCAGCAGCGCCGCGAAATCCTGCTCCTCGAAGCCCATCAGCGCGCCGGCGGCATAGCCCGCGCCGAACAGCGGGCCATAGGCATGGCTCGACATCGACGAGCTCTTGAACGTCATGCCGCTGCCGAAGGCGCGCGCGAAGCGGATCGTCATCTCATACCCCAGCACGACCGACCGCAGCAGGGCTTCGCCGGAGCTCGCCAACTCGTCGGCGACGCTGATGGCGGCCGGAACCACGCCGCATCCCGGATGCGTCTGGCTGTCCTCGTGGGAATCGTCGGATTCGTCGGCATGGGCGGCCATGCCGTTGGCCAGGACGGCCTCGGCGAGCGGCGCGCGCAACGCCGTGCCGAGGATGGCCGCGACCGGCGGACCCTGCAGCCCCTGCGCATAGCGCTGCCCGGCCATGCCCGCCTCGAGCCGGGCGCCCGAGACGATCGCGGCGAGCGTATCGAGCAGATGAAGCCGGGCTTTTTCCCGGACCTCCTCGGGCAGGGGCCGGCTCATCGCGGTCGCCGCATGATCGGCGACGCGCGGGCCATACCGATTCGCAAGCTCTGTCGTCGTCATCG
This sequence comes from Bosea sp. (in: a-proteobacteria), assembly GCF_023953965.1. Lineage (NCBI taxonomy): Bacteria > Pseudomonadati > Pseudomonadota > Alphaproteobacteria > Hyphomicrobiales > Alloboseaceae > Allobosea > Allobosea sp. Next base: position 1,082,196 of record NZ_JAMLIX010000001.1, on the reverse strand, counting down.
CCGTCTCTCCATCGCTGCCTGCCGGCCGCTCTCGCGGCGCGATGCTGCCTCTCGCCTCGGCGGTTGGTCTGCAAAGGGCTGCTCTTCGACAGGACGCAGGCGAACAAGCGATTGACGCCCGGCATTGCCGGTCTCTAACATGAGAGCGCTTACATCATTCCCTGTCAAGTCTTGGCGCGGATCGCGCCCGGCCGCGGCATCGCTCTAGGAACCTTGCAGCATGGCACCCCGCTTCGGCGTCGTCGGCACGGCCCATTGGGCGCGGCATGTGCATCTCCCCGGGCTGCTGGATGCCGGGGCGGATGTCGTCGGCATCTGGGGGCGCAATGCCGCCGTCGCCCGGGAGATCGCGGCCGAGAAGGGGGTCCGGGCTTTCGCGAGCTTCGAGGATCTGCTCGCTTCATGCGACGCGCTGACCATGGCCGTGCCGCCGGACGTTCAGGCGGGTCTCGCCTTGCAGGCGGCGCGGGCGGGCAGGCACATGATCGTGGAGAAGCCACTGTCGCGCGACCTCACGAGCGCCCGGCTGATCGAAAAGGAAGTGACTGAAAACCGGCTCGTGGCGCTGGTGTTCTTCATGCGCCGCTTCATCCCCGAGATCGCCGCCATGATCGAACGGGAGAGCGGGCACGCCTGGACGAAAGCCCTCGTCAGGGTGCATTCGGGCGCCATGGCCGGGGCCGGCCCCTATGCGAATTCGCAATGGCGCCGGGAGCCGGGCGCGGCGCTCTGGGATATCGCGCCCCATGTCCTGTCCGTCCTGATTCCGATGCTGGGCGAGGTCGAGGCCGTCGAGGCCGAGGCGGAAACGGGTGGGGTCACCCGCCTGAAGACCTGGCACCGTCGCGGGGGCACCGCCGATATCTCGGTCTCGCTGCAGAGCAAGCCGGAGGACATCGCGAATTCCTATCGATTCGTCTCGCCGACGCGGTCGATCAGCCTGCCGGAGCCGGAATTTTCGCGCAGCCGCGTCTTCGGCCATGCCGTGGGCGCGCTGAGCGAGGCGATCCGGTCGGGCCGGCGTGACTTGCCCTGCGGCGTGGCCCTGGGGCGCGAAGTCGTCGACTGGCTTCAGAAAGCAGAACTGAGCCAGAAACACGATCAGAAAGTTGTCTGACAAATATTCGCCCAGGAATCTGACTTCTTCAGTTGACGACATTAAAATAGACGGCAAAATCGGAGCAACAAGAAACGGTAGGGAAGAGATGTCTGGCAACTTGCGGGAGACGCTGACCAGTCGAGTCATGCGTGTCATTCACGAGAAGCAGATTCTGCCGGGGCAGAGGCTTCCGACCGAGGCGGAATTCTGTTCGATTCTCGGCATCAGCCGTCCGGTCGTGCGCGAGGCTCTCAGCGTGCTGGAGATGCTGGGCGCCGTCGTCACGCGCCAGGGCAGCGGCCGGGTCCTGATGCCGCTGAACTTCAGCTCGCTGATCGGCAGCCTCGGCGGCATTTTCGCTTTGTCCGACAGCCGGATTCTCGACCTGCTCGCGGTCCGCCAGGCGCTTGAGGTCTCTATTCTCCCGATCGCGATGCACAAGATCGGGCCGCAGACCATGCTCGCGCTCGAGGACACGGTGACGCGGATGGAGGAGCGTGCGGCCGCCGGCGAGCACTTCTACGAGGAAGACCGCCGCTTCCATGCGCTGCTCTATCAGGACCACGGCAACGAAGCCCTCAGCGGCCTGCTGGACCTGTTCTGGCAGATGTTCTGCGCGATCGATCCCGAAGTGCTGCCCCATCACGAACGGCTGGAGGAGACCGCCGGACATCACCGGCGGATCTTCGATGCCATCGCCTGCGGGGACATGCGCAAGGCGCAGTATCACATGGAGACGCATTTCTACGACATCGCCTTCGCGCTCTCGCAGGATCGCGGCCCTGCCTCCTCCAGGCATTAGCATCGCGCCGGGAAGCATCGATGACCGCGATCGCATCCGCAGACTCGACCAGCACGGCAGGCGCCGGCCGATATTCAGGCTGGAGCCTGGGCTGGCTCGCCTGGGCCGCGGCGCTGATCTGGCTGCTCTATCTCGTCGCTTTGCCGATCGGTTACATGGTCATCGACGGGCTGACCGACGAGGACGGCGCGCTGACGCTGGCCAATGTCGCCGCGTTCTGGTCGGAGCGGCGCCTCGTGCTGGCAGCGCTCAACAGCCTCGGCGTCGCGGCCGGGGTCGCCGTCCTCAGCGTCCTGATCGGCGTCCCGCTGGCTTACGGCGTCGCCCGGACGACGATGAAGGGCAAGCGGCTCGTTCAGGCGACGATCATCATTTCCCTCGTCAGCCCCGATTTCCTGCTGGCGATGGCCTATATCGCGCTGGCCGGCCCGAATGCGGGCTATCTTAACGTCCTCCTGCGCGCCTCCTTCGGCATCCGGGAGGCGGGTCCGCTCAACATCTTCTCGCTCTGGGGGCTCGTCTTCACGGCCCTGCCGCATGGCGTGTCCTTCGTCTTCCTCACCATGGTGCCGGCTCTGCGCAATCTCGATCCGGCGCTCGACGAGGCGGCGCGCGTCCAGGGCGCCAGCATCCGCAGCACCATCTTCGACATCACGCTGCCGCTGATGCGTCCGGCGCTGCTGTCGGGCGCGCTGCTCGCCTTCGCCGGAAGCCTAGCCATGTACGGCCCGCCGCACATGCTGCGCCTGAACGTGCTGACGATCTCGATCCGCGAGGCGCTGCTGCGGCTCGATTTCAAGGCGGCATCGGTCGCCTCGCTGATCCTGATCCTGATGTCCCTGGTCGCGCTGGCCTTCTATCGCCGCAGCACGCAGCAGGCGGAGCGCTTCCGCACGATGGGCGGAAAATCCTTCAACCATCGCCCGTTCGATCTCGGAGCCGGCACCGTCGTGCTGACGGTGTTCGGCGCGGTCTACTGCCTGCTGGCCCTGATCGTGCCTTATGGCGCGATGCTGGCGGTCTCGCTGATGAAGTCGGTCGGCGAGGGCTTTTCCGCCGGAAACTGGACGCTCCAGAACTATGCGGTCGTCTTCGCCAATCCCGCGGTGCGCTCGGCCGCGCGGCTGAGCGTCACCCTGGCGGCGGTGAGCGCGACGGCGGTCGTCGTCATGGGTTTCCTCGTCGCCTATCTGCTCGTTCGCTCGAGGGCGCCGGGGCGCGCGGTGCTGGACTATCTCTCGATCCTGCCACTCGCGGTGCCGGGCACCGCGCTCGGAATCGCGCTGATCGTCGTCTACCTCAACCCGCCCTTCAACGTGCTCGGGTTCTACGGCTCCTTCGGCATCCTGCTGGTCGCCTATCTCACCCGCTTCATCACCTTCGGCGTGAGGACCAACCAGAGCACGCTCGTGCAGTTGCCGCCCGAGCTCGAGGAAGCCTCGCGCGTCTCGGGGGCCGGCCCCCTGCGCACCGTCTTCCTGATCACCGCGCCGTTGATGCGGCACGGGCTGATCTACGCCTGGATCCTCGTCTTCATCCTGGCGCTTCCGGAACTGAGCGCCTCGGTCATCCTGAAGGGCTTGCAGACGCAGACGCTGTCGATCGTGCTGCTCGACATCTGGAACGGCAATGGCGGCCTGGCCTCCGCCAGCGCCTTCGGCATCACGATGTTCGTCTGCGTCAGCTCACTTTTGTTCATCGCCGCAGCAATCGGCAAACGGGCGGGCTTCGGCTTCACCGGCTGAGGCCCGCATAACAGGGAGGATAGGCACATGGCTGGACTATCGACGATGCGCCGGGGGCTCATGGCCGGCGGATTTTGCCTCGCGCTGGCTGCCCTGGCGCCGGCGGGCGCCGGGGCGCAGACGCCGCTGGTGCTCTACACCGCCTATGAGAACGGCCAGATGAAGCCGCTCATCGACGCGTTCGAGAAGCAGAACCCCGGCCTCAAGATCAGCCACTTCCACCAGCCCGGCGAGGAGCTCGTCGCGACGCTCGAGCTGGAATTGCGGGCCGGCAGCCCCAAGGCCGATGCGGTCGGCCTCAACGATGCGTCGCTGAACTATCTCCAGACGCGGCATTCCGCCTTCGAGCCCTACGCCGCCAAGGGCGTCGAGAAGGTCAAGGCCGAGCTCCAGAACAAGGCGCACATCTTCACGCCGGCCTTCGTCAACCTCTACCTGATCCACTACAACACCAAGAAGATCACCGCCGCCGACGCGCCGAAAAGCTGGGCCGACCTGACCGATCCGAAATGGAAGGGGCAGATCGCGCTGGCCGATCCGGCCAGCTCGCAATCCGTCCAGTCCTTCATCTGGTTCATCGCCGACCACCTCGGCAAGACCGATCCGGCGAAATTCGGCTGGGACTATTTCAAGCGCCTCGCGGCGAACGAGCCGCGGCTCGAATCCTCGCACGGCACGATTCGCGACCTGACCGTGAGCGGCGAGCGGCCGGTCGCCGTCCAGCTCCTCGCCAACGCCCAGACCGCCGCCAATCGCGGCGAGCCGACGAGCAATGTCTGGCCGACGGAGGGAGCGCCCGGCGAGCTTTCGGCCTTCGCCGTCGTCAAGGGCGCCAAGAACGCGGCCGGCGCCAAGCTCTGGCTCGATTTCCTGCTGTCGCCGGAAGGACAGGCGCTGATGCCGAAATCGCTCGGGGGCGCCCCGGTCCGCACCGACGTGGCCTATAAATACCCGGATGGCACGCCGCTCGATCAGGTGAGGATCGTTCCCGTCGATTCCGCCTTCATCTCCGCCAATCGCAAGGCGCAGGCGAAGAAGTTCCATGACGCGATCGGGCGATAGGTCATGAAAGCGTCCGGCGATGCGGGGACGGAGCTGCGGCTGATCGGGCTGAAGAAGTCCTATGGCACGGCGCCGGCGGTCCGCGGCATCAGCCTGGACGTGGCGGCGGGCACGATCATGTCCCTGATCGGCCCGTCGGGCTGCGGCAAGACCACGACGCTGCGCATGATCGCCGGCCTCGAAAAGCCCAATGAGGGGCAGATCGTCGCCGGCGGCCGCCTGCTGACCGACGGGCCGAAGGGCGCGCCGCCCGAGCAGCGCGACCTCGGCATGGTGTTTCAGACCTACGCCCTGTGGCCGCATATGACGGTGACGCAGAACGTCGCCTATGGCCTGAAGCAGCGGAAACGTCCCAGCGCCGAGATCGCCGGCAAGGTTGCCGAGGTCCTGGCGATCACCGGCATGGCGCAATACGCGCAACGCTACCCGGGCCAGCTCTCGGGGGGCCAGCAGCAGCGCGTCGCGCTCGCGCGCGCGATCGCCACCGAACCGAGCATCCTTCTGTTCGACGAGCCCTTGAGCAATCTCGATGCCGTGCTGCGCGAGCAGATGCGCTTCGAGATCCGTGCGCTGCAACAGCGGCTCGGCATCACCAGCGTCTACGTCACGCACAGTCAGGACGAGGCGCTGGCGCTGTCGGACGAGATCGCGGTGATGCAAGACGGCGTCATCGTCCAGCGCGGGCCGCCGCTCGCGATCTACGAGAAGCCGCGCAACGCCTTCGTGGCGGGCTTCATCGGGCTCGCCAACATCCTGACGCTCGCGGATGCGGCGGCCCGGGGCGATGGCGTCGGCGGGCGGCTGGCCGGCGGCGATGCGCTGCTGAGCGCGACCGGGGGCGAGAGCCTCAAGGGACGCGGCGACGCGCGCATCTGCATCCGCCCGGTCGATATCCGCCTGGAGCCGGGCACCGCTGCGCCCTCCGGCGCCGCCAACGTGATCGCCGGCGAGGTCCGCTCGATGTCGTTCACCGGCGGGCTGGTCGATTATTTCGTCGCCACGGCGGGCGGCCACGATATCCGCGTCCAGGCGACGCCCCCCATCATCGCGCAGGCGGGGACGAAGGTCGTGCTGACCGTTCCGCCCGAGCGCATCGCCATCCTCGAAGATTGACGGAAAGCAGCCTGGATGACCATCAAGACCGCCACGAGCTGGATGCTGCGCTTTCCTTCCGATCGCGTCAGGGCCGAACGCGCCGACGAGATGTTCGAGCTGATCGGCGTCACCGTCGAGGACAGCGCCGGCGAGCGCGGGACGGGCTGGACCTTCACCTCCGACTATGGCGGCGGCGAAGCGGTCAAGGCGCTCCTCGACGTCGTGCTGCTGCCGCGCATCGCCGGCCGCGAGGCGATCGAGGTCGAGACCATCACCGATGAGCTGTTCCATTTCACCCATCGTCTCGGCCACGGCATCGCCTCGATGGCGATCGCCGCGATCGACACCGCGCTGTGGGACCTGAAGGCGCGCATGATGGGCGTGTCGCTGGCGCGCGCGCTCGGCCGGGTTCGCGACCGCGTGCCCTGCTATGGCAGCGGCAAGGCCAGCCCGTCGCTGCCCATCGACGATCTCGTCGAGCTCTCGGCCGGCTACATCGCGGATGGCTTCGATGCGGTGAAGCTTCGGGTCGGGCGCGAGCCCGATCGCGACATGGAGCGCGTCAGGGCGGTGCGCGAGGCCATCGGTTCCGGGCCGCGCATCCTGTGCGACGCCAATGAGCGCCTGAGCCTGCCGACCGCGCTCTGGCTCGGCAAGCAGCTCTGCGATCAGGACGTCTACTGGTTCGAGGAGCCGATCCTCTCGCAGGATATCGAAGGCTACAAGCGCTTGCGCCAGGCCTTGCCGATGGCGATCGCGATGGGAGAGCATGTCCATTCGCGGCGCGATTTCATCCCCTATATCCAGGGCGGCGCGATCGACGTCGTCCAGCCTGACATGTGCTTCGTCGGCGGCGTCACCGAAGCGATGCGCATCGGCCGGATCGCCGACAGTTTCGGCCTGGCGCTCGCCCCGCATTTCATGACGGTGCTCCATATCCATGTCGCCGCCGCGCTGCCGCGCTCGACCTATGTCGAGTTCTACCCGTTCATGGACGATCTCCTGGTCGAGGGCCTGACGGTCGAGAAGGGCGAACTGCTCGTGCCGGACCGGCCCGGCCACGGCGTCGCTTTCACCGAGGAGGCGTGGAAGCGCTATCGGGTCGCATGATCCCGCCCGATGACCGCATGATCTTCGACTATCTCATCGTCGGCGGCGGCTCCGCCGGGGCCGTGCTCGCCAATCGCCTGTCATCCGCCAGCGCCAGCCATGTGCTTCTGATCGAGGCGGGCATGGATATCCGCGACGGCGCGACGCCCGAGGCGATCCTCGACAGCTATGCCGGCACCGCCTATCTCGACAAGCGCTTCCTCTGGAACGATCTCAAGGTCACCACCGAGGTCCGCTCGCGCAACGATCCCGGCGCGCCGGCGCCGCGCCTGCGAAAATACGAGCAGGGCAGGGTCCTCGGCGGCGGTTCCTCGATCAACGGGCAGCTCGCCAGCCGCGGCCTGCCGGCCGACTACGACGCCTGGGGCGCGCTCGGCGCCAGGGGCTGGAATTGGGATGCCGTCCTTCCCTATTTCCGCAAGCTCGAGCGCGATATCGACTTTGACGGTCCGCTCCATGGCCGCGACGGGCCGATTCCCGTGCGCCGCATCTTCCAGGATCTCTGGCCCGAACACGCCAAGGCCACGGCGCAGGCTTTCGCCGAGCTCGGCTTCGACTATATCGCCGACCAGAACGGCGATTTCCGCGACGGCTACTACCCCTCGGCCATCACCAATCTCTACGACCGGCGCGTGCCGACGGCGATCGGCTATCTCGATGCGATGACGCGGGCGCGGCCCAATCTGACGATCCTTTGCGAGACGGAGGTCGTCGGGCTGCTGTTCGAGGAAGAGCGCTGCACCGGCGTCAGGGCGCGCGGGCCGGACGGGCGGGAGCTGCGCTTTTCAGCGCATGAGGTGATCCTTTCCTGCGGCGCGATCCATTCTCCGACGCAGCTCCTGCGCGCCGGCATCGGCCATGCGGCGGCGCTGAAGGATCTCGGCATCGCGGTGCGGGCGCATGTCCCCGGCGTCGGCCAGAACCTGATGGACCATCCGTCGATCTCGGTCGCGGCCTTCGTCAAGCCGCATGCGCGCATCAACGGCCGCACCCGGCGCCATCTGATGCTGGGCATGCGGTTCTCCTCGGGGCTCGATGGAGCCCCGCAGGGCGACATGGGCGCGACGATCGCGACGAAGACGGCCTGGCACGCCGTCGGGGACCGCATCTGCTCGATCTCGATGTGGGTCAACAAGACCTATTCCTGCGCCGGCGAGGTGAAGCTGCGCAGCGCCGACCCGTCCGTCCAGCCGAGCGTCGATTTCAACCTGATGGCGGACTACCGCGATCTGCAGCGCCTGATGAGCGCGTTCAGGCGGATGGCGGCGGTTTTCGCGATGCCGGTGATGCAGGCCGTCACGGCCGATCCCTTCCCGGCGAGCTTCAGCGAGAAGGTGCGCCAGGTCGGCGAGATCAACGCGAAGAACAGGCTGCTCACGGCTTTCCTCGCCCGGCTTCTCGACGGGCCGGACTGGCTGCGCCGGCGGCTGATGTCGTCGCTGATCCTCGAAGGCGATCCGCTCACGGTGCTGCTCAGGGACGACGCGGCTCTCGAGGCCTATATCCGGCGTTCGGCCATCGGCGTCTGGCATGCCTCCTGCTCCTGCCGGATGGGCGCGCCGGACGATCCCCAGGCCGTGACGGACGAGGCGGGCCGCGTCCGCGGCGTCGAGGGCCTGCGCGTCGTCGACGCCTCGATCTTCCCGGCGATCCCGTGCTCGAACACGAACCTGCCCACCATCATGGTCGCGGAAAAGATCGCCGACGACATCCTCGCCGAGGCGGCGGCATCCGCTGCCTAGAGCATTTTCAAGCGAAGCGGGTACCGGTTCGCGTGAAGAAAATGCGATAAAACAAAGGCCTGGAGCAATTCCGCGATTCGGAGAAACGCGGAATTGCTCTAGCCCCTTTCAACTCCGGAAGCGCCATGTCCATCGCCCCCGCAGCACCGCGCGCCAGCCTGCCCTCGACTCCGACCGACTATGCAAGCCTGATCGGCGGAAACCGCGTGGGCGCCGCCGGGCACGTTTCGATCGAGCGGCGCAATCCCGCTCACGGCGTGGTCGTCAGCCGCTACCCGCAAGCGACGGCCCGGGATGTCGCGGCGGCGGTGGAGGCGGCGCGCAAGGCGGCCGACAGCCGCGTCTGGAGCGGCATGCCGGGGGCCGAGCGGGCGCGGATCATCGCGCGGGTCGCGCAGCTGATCGACCGGGACCGGGCCGGGCTTGGCCTGATCGAAAGCCTGGAGGTCGGCAAGCCGATCGGCCTGATCGACCGCGAGATCGGCGGCTCGGTCGCGCTGTGGGAATACGCCGCGACGCTGGCGCGCCACACCTATGGCGACAGCTATGACCAGCTCGGCGCGCAGACGATGGCGCTCGTCCTGCGCCAGCCCGTCGGCGTGGTCGGCATGATCACGCCGTGGAACTATCCGCTGCTGATCGTCAGCCAGAAACTGCCCTTCGCGCTGGCGGTGGGATGCTGCGCCGTGGTCAAGCCGAGCGAGCTGACCTCGGGAACGGCGCTGCGGCTCGCGGACATCCTGATCGAGGCGGGCGTGCCGCCCGGCGTCGTCAATATCGTCGCCGGATACGGTAACGACACCGGGCGGGCGATCACCGAGCACCCCGCCCTCGACATGATCTCCTTCACCGGCTCGACCCGGGTCGGCCGCGAGATCGGCCGCCTGGGGGGCGAGGCGTTGAAGAAGGTCTCGCTGGAGCTCGGCGGCAAATCCGCCCATATCGTCTGCGCCGATGCCGATCTCGACGCGGCGGCGGAGAAGGTGGTGCTCGGCTTCACCCGCAATGCCGGGCAGGCCTGCGTCAGCGGATCGCGCCTGCTGGTCGAGCGCAGCGTCGCGACGCGCTTCACCGAGGCGGTGATCGCCCATGCCAAGGCGCTGAAGGTCGGCGATCCCCTCGATCCGCAGACCCAGATGGGTCCCCTCGTCAGCGAGGCCCAGCGCGATCGCGTCACCGGCTATATCACCGCCGGGTCGGATGCCGGCGCCAAAGGCTGGTCGCGCGAAGCCGGCCCCGAAGCGGCCCTGCCGGGGCATTTCGTGCAGCCGACCGTGTTCACTGAGGTGGCGCCGTCGATGTCGATCGCGCAGGAGGAGATTTTCGGCCCGGTGCTCTGCGTCATGCCGTTCGACAGTGTGGCCGAGGCGGTCGGCATCGCCAACGGCACGATCTACGGATTGGCGGCGGGCATCTGGACACGGGATCTCGACAAGGCCTTCCTGTTCGGGCGCAGCCTGAAGGCGGGCACGATCGAGGTGAACACCTTCCTGGCGGGCGCGCCGGAACTGCCGCTGACCGGCCATGGCCAAAGCGGCGTCGGCCACGAGAAGGGCCGCTATGCCATCGAGGAATTCACCGAGCTGAAGACGATCCAGCTGCAATTCGGCTCCGCTCCGCTTTAGCATGGCGCCCGCGCGCCGCGTCGCGGACGAAAAAGGACGAGCCGAACGATGCCGAGGACCATCCTGCTCGAGGCCGTCGGCGGCATCGCCGGCGACATGTTCGTCGCGGCCATGCTCGACGCCTGTCCCGATCTCAGCGCCCAGGTTCTCGCCGACGCCAACGCCGTGCTGCCGGACGGTATCGGCGAGGCATGGCTCGAGCCCGGCCAGAGCAACGGCATCAGGGTGCTGCGTCTGAAGCTCGGCCGTCTGCAGGAGGTCCGGCAGACGCCGCACAGCCATGACCATGGCGGCGATGGCCATCACCACCACCACGCGGCCGACGGGGCGACCGAGGCCGGTCATGGGGAGCCCCGATTGACCCGCTATCGCGACCTCGTCGCGCGGATCGAGGGCGCGCGGCTTGGTGCCGGGACGGCGCGCCATGCGATCGCGATCCTGACGATCCTGGCCGAGGCCGAGGCGCATATTCACGGCGTCCCGCTCGCGGAGGTGCATTTCCACGAGATCGCCGACTGGGATTCGCTGCTCGATGTCGTGGCGGCCGGCAGCATAGCGGCGGCGCTCGCGGGCGCGGTCTGGCGGGTCGGGGACCTTCCGCGCGGGGCCGGGCTGGTCAGGACGCAGCACGGGCTCCTGCCCGTGCCGGCGCCGGCGACGGCGGCGATCCTGCGCGGCTTCTCCTGGCGCGACGACGGCGTCGGGGGCGAACGCGTCACGCCGACGGGCGCCGCGATCCTGCGCCATCTGATCGGGGATCCGGCCGCGCCCGCCGCGATCGGCGGCCGGCTGGCGGCCTGCGGCTATGGCGCGGGCACGCGCACGCTCACGGCCATGCCCAACATCCTGAGGGCGAGCCTGTTCGACAGCGCGGAGCAGGCGGCGACGCCGGACAATGTCGTCGTCACCGAATTCGAGGTCGACGACATGACCGGCGAGGAGATCGCCGTGGCCTGCGATCGCCTGCGCGCGCATCCGGGCGTCCTCGACGTCTCGCTCGAAACCCGGATCGGCAAGAAGGGGCGCACCCTGCACGGCTTCCGGATCCTGTCCGACAACAGCGCGACGATGACCTCCGTCCATGCCGAGTGCTTCCGCGAGACGGCGACGATCGGCCTGCGCTGGCGCCTGGAGCAGAGGGAGATCCTGCCCCGGACACACGATGTCAGCGCGACCGAGCCCGCCCTGCGGCGCAAGATCGTGCGCCGGCCGGGCGACGTCGCGACCGTCAAGGTCGAGAGCGACGATCTGGCGCCGGTGGCGACCCTGGCGGAACGACGCTTGCTGAAGCAGGCCGGCGAGGCGGGCCCCGCCTCATGAGCGCGGTCGAGCCGTGCTGCCGCGGATGATCAGCTCGGCCTCGATCCGATCGGGCAGCTTCGCCTCGCCATGCTCGAGCCGGTCGAGGATGTAATGCGCGATGGTATGGCCGATATGCCGGGCCGGAATCCGGATCGTCGTCAGCGGGGGCTCGATCTGGGCCGCGAGCTCGACATCGTCGAACCCGACGATGCTGACGTCGTCGGGCACTGAAAGACCCGCGGCGCGCGCTTCGATCAGGGCGCCGGCGGCGAGATAGTCGTTCGCGCAGACCACGGCCGTGGGAGGCCTGTCGGTGGCCAGCATCCGCTGCATCCCCTCGCGGCCGGAGCCGATCAGGAAGTGCGAAACCTCGATGAAATGCTGCGGGCGGACCGCCAGCCCTTCCTGGGCGAGCGTCGCGTTGACCCCCTCGATCCGCTGGCGGATGCGGTCGTTGTTCCTGAAGCCGCGGGTGATGATGCCGAAGCGGGTATGGCCGAGATCGAGCAGATGGCGCGCCAGCTTCGACATCTCGATGAAATTGTCGAAGCCGATGCAGTTTTGGGTGCCGTAACGTCCGCTGGTATAGGCGATGACGTAGAAGATGTTGCGCCGCTGCAGCAGCTCCATGAGCTCGGGCGGCTGGTCCTCGCCCATCAGGATCAGGCATTCGACGCCGCGCTCGATCATGTTGAAGGCCTGCTTCAGCGTCGTCTGCACGACCGGATCGGGCCAGCCCATCAGCAGGGTGTAATCGGCCAGGGCCAGCTCGCGCTGGAGCGATTCGATCATGGCCGCGATCGTCTGGTGCCCGAAAGTGGGGATCAGCACCCCGATCGTGCGCGTCCGCAGCGAGGCCAGGGCCTTGGCGGCGCCATGGGGAATCCAGTTGAGCGCCCGGATCGCGGCCTCGACCTTCTCGCGGGCTTCGGGCGAGACGAGGCGCGGCGTGTTGATCGCGCGCGATGCGGTGGCGGTCGAGACCCCGGCATGGCGCGCCACGTCGGAAAGCTTGGTGCCCTGGTGAAACGGCTTGCGCATCCTGCGTTGTTTCGCATCCGGTGCGTCCGGAATGGCTGAAGCGGCTTCAACGGGTTTCTTCGCCATGGAACTGATTTTACCGGATGAGGTGCGGACCGAGTGCGTTGCAGGCACGCCGCAAGCAAGTTGCGCGTTAGCTAGGCCGGCGTCCAGCCTTCGTAAAGGGGATGCCCGAGGCCGATCGGCAGCTCGACGACGCTGCGCGTTTCATCGGCATGGAACAGGGCCGTGATCAGCTCCAGCGAGCGGCGGGCATCCGCCAACGTCACCGGGAAGGGCAGATCCCGGGCGATCGCCGCGTGGAACAGCGCGAACTGGCGTGCGAAACCGAGCTCAGCCGGCGCCGTGACCTCGGCGGCCTTCGCCGCGAGCGCCTGGGCGAGCTCGGGGCGCTGCGGAATGATCTGCCAGGGGTCGTCGCCGGGGCGGATAGCGTCGGCGTCATGGCCGAGCCTCTCGAAGGTGGCGTGCTCGAAGCACAGCCTGATCCGCGTGACCGGCCGGGCCGAGCCCAGCGTCGCGGTCAGCGAGGCGAGCGAGCCGTTTTCCATGACGAGCGCGGCGACGGCGCAATCCTCGACCTCGATGGGGTTGACCCGCGTCGCCTTGAACGCGGCGGCGCGCGCCACGGGCCCCATCAGCCACATGAACAGGTCATGGATATGGATCGACTGCGTCAGCAGCACGCCGCCGAGCTCGGTTGCGAATTTCCCGCGCCACGGCACCTTGTAGTAGTCCGCCCCGCGCTTCCAGGCGGTCTCGACCGAGGAGATGAAGGGGCGCCCGGCGAGGCCTGAATCGATCATATGTTTGATGCGGGCGATGCCGGCGCCGAAGCGGTACTGGAAGATCGGCATCACCCGCGCGCTCGCCTCGGCTTCAGCCGCGATGACCGCGTCCATCAGGCGAAGCGAGCTGGTGAAGGGCTTCTCGCAAATCGCATGCTTGCCGGCTTTAAGCGCGGCCATCACCATCGCGTAGTGCAGGGACGGCGGCGTGCAGATCGAGACGACGTCGATATCCGGGCTTTCCAGAAGCGCGGCATAGTCGGTGAAGCGCCGCGCTATCCCGAATTCGGCCGCGAAACCCACGGCGCGGGCGGCGTCGACGTCGCAGCAGGCCGCGACCTCGAACAGCTCCGGCAGCAGCCCGAAGCCGGCCGCGACATGCAAGCCGCCGACCCATCCGCAACCGACGATCGCGACCCTCAACCGCCGCATGGCACGTCCTTCCCGGTTGCTCAGCGGGTCTCGTCGGCGGCGTAGGCGCGCGTCAGCAGCGCTCCGGTTTCGTCGAAGCGCAGCGCGAAGGGGTCGCCGATGAAGCCCGCCCGGCCGCTGGCCTTCAGATCCGGCAGCAGCGCCTCGGAGATCAGGATCTCGTCGAGATGGAGGGTGGAGCGGATCAGGCAAAGCCGCGTCGCCGCGTCGGTCGCGGACCATGAGGTCGAGACCGTCGCCCGCAAGGCGTCGAGATCATGCGGCAGGACGATCGGCAGGCGCGACTTCTCGACCAGCGTCGAGGTCAGCGAGTTCATGTAGATCATCTGCAGGTCGATCTGGCCGACGACGCCGACGGTGGTGAAATCGGCGAGCCCGATGCCGAGCCCGTTGCCGCCGGTCGCCTTGCTAAGGCCGAGCACCGCGATCCGCGAGACGAAGGGCGGGGGGTTGGGGATCGAGCGCAGATCCGCCCGCCCCATCACGGCATGGTCCATTCCGGCGCCGCTGATGTTCTTGCCGATCTGCTCGACGACGAGCGCGTCGATCGGATCGAAGGGCAGGCGCGCGGTCAGCGCCTTGGCCGCGACCAGGAGCCGCTCGTCGGAGGCGAAGAAATCCTCAGGCTCGACGCCCTCGATCCGGACCATCTCCTTCGCGGCGTTCTCGACCAGCGCGATGCCGTAGGCGACCGGCGACTTCTGCAGCGCCAGCCGGGCGAGCGCCGGCAGCGTGTCGCTCAGCCCCGGAGGGCCGATGCGGTGGACCTGCTGGGCGCCCTCGGCTTTGCCCAAGCCGACGGCGACCATCTTGCACAGGCCGCTTTCGACCGGCCGGTCGAAGGTGGTGTGCGACTTGACCCGGTTGATGACGAGCACGGCATCCGCCGCGGCGGCGTGGCGGTCGAACTTGCAGCGCGCGCCATCGGCCGTCACGCCATAGTCGACGACCTCCATCGTCGCGCGGATCGGCGCGCCGAGGTAATCCTCGGTCATGCCGAGGCTGGCGAGAACCTTGACCTGCCCCTCGGCGGTGCCGCCGCCATGGCTGCCCATGGCGGGGACCACGAAGGGAAACAGCCCCATCGCCTTCAGCTCGGCGATCGCCTCGCGCCCGATCAGCGCGATATGCGATATGCCGCGGCTGCCGAGCCCGACCGCGACGCTGGCGCCGGGCTTCAGAGCCGCCAGGCGCCGGCTTGCGCGCACGGCCCGCCGGACGCTGCCCGCGATATCGCTCACCGGCGTGCCGCGCGGATGATCGAGCCCGACCCTGCGGACCCGAGGGATGTCGACCTTCGCCAGAAAGGGAAAGTCGATGGCGGGGAAAGAGGCGCTGGCCATGGGCTTCCTCCGCTAGAAAATCGGTCCGGGCGGCGGGGACTTGCGCAGGAAGGCGAAGTCGCAGCCATGCTCGGCCTGCGTGACCTGCTCGGCATAGAGCTTGTAGTAGCCGCGCTCGGAGCCCGCCATCACCGGAGCGGTCCAGGAAGCCTTGCGCCGCGCCAGCTCCGCATCGTCGACGAGGAGCTGCAATTCCCCCTTCGCCACGTCGAGCCGGATTCTGTCGCCGTCGCGGATCAGGCCGATCGGCCCGCCGATGGCGGCTTCGGGGCTGGCATGCAGCACGATCGTGCCGAAGGCCGTTCCGCTCATGCGCGCGTCGGAAATCCGCACCATGTCCTTGACGCCCTGCGCCGCGAGCTTCCTGGGGATCGGCAGATAGCCGGCTTCCGGCATGCCGGGCGCGCCCTTGGGGCCGGCATTCTGCAGCACCAGGACATCGTCGGCGGTGACGTCGAGATCGGGGCTGTCGACCCGCTCGGCCAGGTCCTGGAGCGAGGTGAACACGACTGCCCGGCCGGTATGCGAGAGCAGCGCAGGCGTCGCCGCCGACTGCTTGATGATCGCGCCATTGGGAGCGAGGTTGCCGCGGAGCACCCTGAGGCCGCCGCCCCGGTGGATCGGGTCGCCGAGGCTGCGCACCACGGTCTGCGGCCAGCCGGGCTCGGCGTCCGCGATGTTCTCGCCAAGGGTCTTGCCGGTCACGGTCAGGCAGCCGGTGTCGAGCACCTCGACGATCTCGCGCATGATCGTGATCAGGCCGCCGGCCTTGTGCAGGTCTTCCATATAGTGCTGGCCGGACGGCTTGAGGTCGACCAGGACCGGGGTTTCCGCGCCCATCCGGTCGAACGCCTCCATATCGAGATCGACGCCGATCCGCCCGGCGATCGCCGCCAGATGGACGAGGCCATTGGTCGATCCGCCCGTCGCCTGCAGGATGCGAAGCGCGTTCTTCAGGGAACGCTCCGTGATGATCTGGCTCGGGCGGAGCTTCTCGCGGGCCATCGCCACGGCGCGCGCGCCGGTCGCCTCCGCATGGCGAAGGCGGTCGGCCGCGACGGCGGGGATGGCCGCCCCGCCCGGCAGCATCATGCCCATCGCCTCCGACATCAGCGCCATGGTGCTGGCGGTCCCCATCACCATGCAGGTGCCCGGCCCCGGGGCGAGACGGCCGCTGATCGCCTCGATCTCGGTCTCGTCGATCGCCCCGGCCCGGTGCTGGGCCCAGAGCCGCCGGCAATCCGTGCAGGCGCCGAGACGCTCGCCCTTGTGGTGGCCGGTGATCATCGGGCCGGTCACGGTCAGGATCGCCGGCACATCGGCGCTGACCGCGCCCATCAGCAGGGCCGGCACGGTCTTGTCGCAACCGCCGATCAGCACGACGGCGTCCATCGGCTGCGCCCGCACCAGCTCCTCGGCATCCATCGCCATCAGGTTGCGCAGGAACATCGAGGTCGGATGCGAGAAGGACTCGGCGATCGAGACGACGGGAAACTCGATCGGCAGCCCCCCGGCCAGCATGACGCCGCGCTTGATCGCCTCGATCATGTCGGGAACGTTCTTGTGGCAGGCGTTGTAGCCCGAGAAGGTGTTGGTGATGCCGATGATCGTGCGGTCGAGCGCGTCGTCGGAATAGCCCATCGCCTTGATGAAGGCCTTGCGCAGGAACAGGGAAAAGCCGGCATCCCCGTAATTGGCCAAGCCCTTGCGCATCCCGCTACGCTCTTCCGCCATCGCCTTGCCCTTCCTTGGACCGTGTCTACGCTATAAGAGCTCGGCAAACGCAATGAAAGCGCTTTCGTGGCGTTTCAGGGCCGCGGGAGACTGTGATGAGCGGTGAGATCAGGATGGATTGGGACAGGGCCTCCCGGACCGGCGTCGCGGAGGCCGTGCTCTGCGCCGGCAAGTCTGGCGCGCAGATCGAGGCGATCCTGTCCGAGGCGATGGAAGCGGGCCGGGGCCTGCTGCTGACGCGCCTCGAGGAGGATCGCTTCGGCGTCCTGTCGCCTTCGACCCGCGCACGCATCGATTACGATCCGGTCTCGCGCACGGCCATCCTGCCGGCGCCGGAATCCGGCGAGCGGTTGACGATCTCCGTCGCGATCGTGGCGGCGGGCTCGTCCGACCTGCCCGTCGCGCGGGAGGCGGCGCGCACCTTGCAGTTCCATGGCGTCGAGCCGACCGGCATCCACGATGTCGGGGTGGCCGGGCTCTGGCGGCTGATGGAGGCCCTGCCCGAGATCAGGCGCCATGACGTCGTCATCGCCGTCGCCGGCATGGAGGGCGCCCTGTTCAGCGTGCTCGCCGGTCTCGTCCGGGCTCCCGTCATCGCCGTGCCGACCTCGGTCGGATACGGGGTGGGGGCCGGCGGCCGGATCGCTCTCGGCTCCGCGCTGTCGAGCTGCGCGGCCGGACTGGTGACCGTCAACATCGACAACGGCTTCGGCGCCGCCTGCGCGGCGTTGAAGATCGCCGGATTGATGCGCCAGGGAAGGTAACGGCTCGTCCTCTCCGGCTTGAGCAAAGATTTGTCAGGCAAATACAGCTGTTGCTGCTGCGAAATCCATTGCGTATGAGCGATCGACGCGTGCTGGAGACGCCCAGGCAGCCGGCGACAGCAGGTCTCGGGGACGACGCCATGAGTAGGTTTATCGGCAAGGTCGCCTTCGTGACGGGCGCGGGGCAGGGCATCGGTCGCGCCACGGCGCTGCGCCTCGCCTCCGAAGGCGCCGACGTGATGGCGGTGGATCTCAATCCGGCGGGGCTTGAAACCCTGGCCGGCCCGCGGATTTCGGTCAGTGCCTTCGATGCCGGCGATCCCGCGCGGCTGACGGGCGCGATCGGCGCTTTGCCGCGCCTGGATATCCTGGTGAACTGCGTCGGCTGGGTTCCCGTCGGGTCGATCCTGGACGGCGAGGCCGAGGACTGGCAGCGCGCCTTTCGCATCAATGTCGACACGGTCTTCACCGCGACGCGCGCGGCGCTGCCGGCCATGCTGGCGGCGGGCCGCGGCAGCATCGTCAACATCGCCTCCGTGGCGGGCCTGCGCTGTGTCGCGCAGCGTGCCGCCTATTCCGCGACGAAGGCCGCGGTGATCGGGCTGACCCGATCGGTATCGGCCGATTTCGCGCCCAGAGGCATCCGCTGCAACGCGATCTGCCCGGCCATGATCGAGAGCCCTTCGCTGGAAGAGCGCATCGCCGCGATGCCGGACCCGGGCGCGGCGCGGGCGCTGTTCATGTCGCGCCATCCCGTCGGCCGGCTGGGGACGGCGGACGAGGTCGCGGCCGCGGTCGCCTATCTCGCCGCCGACGAAAGCGGGTTCACCACTGGCACGACCCTTTCGCTCGACGGCGGCACCGGGTGACCGTGGCGCTCGTCTCCGCTACGGTCGAGGCCGTGTGGTTCGATTCTGACCAGCAGCCGCGTGTGACCGATAATGAGTGAATTCATGGCCGATCGCTATGATCATATGCCCTATGGCCGCTGCGGCCGCAGCGGCTTGAAGCTGCCGGCGCTGTCGCTCGGGCTCTGGCACAATTTCGGCGAGCAGGCCCCGTTCGAGCGGGCGAGGGCGATGTGCCGCACCGCCTTCGATCTCGGCATCACGCATTTCGATCTCGCCAATAACTACGGCCCGCCCGGCGGCAGCGCCGAGGTGACGTTCGGCGAGATCCTGGCCCAGGACTTCCGCGCCCACCGCGACGAGCTGCTGATCGCCACCAAGGCGGGCTATCGGATGTGGCCGGGTCCCTATGGCGAGTGGGGCAGCCGGAAATACCTGCTCTCCAGCCTCGACCAGAGCCTCAGGCGGATGAAGCTCGACTATGTCGACATCTTCTACTCGCATCGCTTCGACCCGGACACGCCGCTCGAGGAAACCATGGGCGCACTCGATGCGGCCGTGAGGCAGGGGAAGGCGCTCTATGTCGGCATCTCCTCCTATGATTCCCGACAGACCCGCGCGGCGGCCAGGATCCTGCGCGATCTCGGCACGCCCTGCCTGATCCACCAGCCCAGCTACTCGCTGCTCAATCGCTGGATCGAGGAGGACGGGCTGCTCGGCACCCTGGATGACGAGGGCATCGGCGCGATCGTGTTTTCGCCGCTGGCGCAGGGCATGCTGACCACGAAGTACCTCGACGGAGTTCCCGCGGACAGCCGGGGCGGGGTCGGCGATTCGCCGCGTCTCAACCGGGCCTTGGCCAGGCAGGACAATCTCCCGCGGATCCGGGCGCTCGATGCGATCGCGCGGCGGCGCGGTCAGTCGCTGGCGCAGATGGCGCTGGCCTGGGTGCTCCGCGACCGGCGCGTCACCTCGGCGCTGATCGGGGCAAGCCGTCCGGAGCAGATCATCGATTGCGCCGGAGCCCTGGCCAATCGCCGGTTCGACAGCGCCGAGCTCGCGGAAATCGACCTCCACGCCCGCGATGGCGGCTTCGACATGCGGCCCCCTTCCTCGCGCGGCCAGCCGGCGTGACGCAGCGTCGCGAGTCAGTCCAAGCCGAGGAAGCCCAGTATCGCGTTTGCCTGACCCTGGACCATCGTGGCGCCGCCGACATGCGGGCAGCCGCGCAGCGCCGCCTCTCTGAGCAAGGCCGTCTGCGGCTTTGTGACGATGTCGATGACCGCGGTGCGTGCCGTTAACCCCTCGATATCGATGGCGATCCCGTCGCTCGCATTCATGCCGAGCGGCGTTGCGTGGACCAGCAGGTCGATCTGCCCAACATCGATCGGCTGAGCGGTCGGGTTCAGCGGGCCATAGCGGGCCACGCGCGTGCAGAGCTGTTCCGCGCGCGCCTGATCCCGGTCATTGATCACGAGCGTGGCGGCGCCCGCGTCGGCCAGGGCGAAGGCTATGGCCGATCCGGCTCCGCCCGCCCCGATGAGGCCCACGCTCAAACCGCGCGGATCGACGCCGATCGTTTCAGCCGCGGCCACGAGACCGGCGCCATCGAAAATGTCGCCCTCCCAGCTTCCGTCGGCTTTCCGCCTGGCCGCGTTGATGGCACCGACGGCGCGCGCCCGTCCGCTCGCCTCATGCATGCGTGCCAGAAGCTTCTCCTTGAACGGCATCGTCACGATGATCCCGTCGAGATTGGCGATGGACAAAACGCCCCCGATCGCGTCGTCGAAGTTCTCCTGGAGAATATGGACCGGGACGACAATCGCGTCATGGCCTGCTTTGCTGATCAGTGGATTGATGTTTTGTGGTGATTTTGCATAAATCACCGGGTCTCCGATGAATCCAATAAGTCTCGTTGATCCTGTGATCGTGGTATGAGGTTGAGTTGTTGACATTATAAGCTCATCGTCGCGTGAGTATGTCTCTAGCTGTCTTTCGGAGGCGGGCCGGATGAACTCCGAATAACAATTTCGGCTTCAGCCTCCAGGGGCTCGGAGAAGGGCTTGTTCTCGAGCCTCGAAACCAGCAGCCGGGCAGCCGTCGCACCGATCCTGTCGCCCGGAACCCGGACGGTGGTGACGGGTACGGGCAGATGGCTCATGACCTCGATGTCGTCGTAGCCGACGATCGAGACGTCGTCCGGAAGCCGCAGCCCCATCGCCAAGGCTTCCAGGACCGCGCCGACGGTGAGGTGTGCATTGCCACAGATGATCGCTGTCGGCCGGGGATCGGTCTGCATCAGCTTGCGGAACAGGGCTCGGCCTTCGCCGATCGTCCATTTGCCGATCAGGACATGCTGCGGCCTGGCCGCGAGGCCGCGCAAGGCCAGGGCGTGGCGCATGCCTTCGAGGCGCGCGCCGGCCCGGTCGTTGTTGAGCGTCGACTGGGCAATGGCGGCAAACCGCACATGACCCAGATCAGCGAGATGATCGGTCATCATCTGCAGCGCTCGATGGTTGTCGGGGCCGACGCAGGTGCCTGGCTGGCTGCGATCGTAGACGAAGGTGTTCACATAGGGGATTTTGCGCTGATGGAGCAGGCGCTCGGTGTCCGGGTGGTGAGCCTGCCCGACGAGGATCAGCCCATCGACCCCTCGTTCGACGAACTTCCGGACCTGGCTGAGCTCCTGAGCCGGGTCGTATTCGGAACAGGCGAGAAGGAGCGTGTAGCCGAGCCGTGCGAGTTCCGACTGAATGGCGTGGGTCGCCCGGGCGAATTCGCCGATCGAAAGCGCCGGGAAGACCGCGCCGATCGTCTGGGAACGGCGCGTGCTCAAGGCGCGTGCCGCCCCGTCCGGAACCCAGCCCAGCTGCTGGACCGCCGCATCGATGCGCGCGCGCAGATCGGCCGAGACGATTTCGGGATTGTTCATGGCGCGCGAAACCGTCGCCGTCGAAACGCCGGCAACGCGGGCCACCTCCCTCAGTCCGACACTGCGGCGATCAGAGGCTGCAGCCCTGCCCTGCGATGTGTCAGTTTTCGGCCCTGATCTGCTTTGCCGCATGCTGCTTTCCGTCCGCTCCACGGATCGGTCGAAGGCTCATGCGAGCTGAGCCTTCGACAGGCCGTACTGGAGACGATAGATGCCATAATCCGCGTCAGGTTCGAAGCCGGCTCCGAGGCGTGCCGCGACGTCGGGCGGCAAGTGCTCGGCGACCGCTGCCTCGAGGGCCGCGCGATCGACGGCCTCGATGATGAGCAGCCAGTCCACGGTCGCGTCAGGCTGCTTTCTGAGGTCCTTCTCCGCGGTCTGTCCGTTGCTTCCCCCTCCCTGCCCTTCCAGCAGGTGGACGGCCACGACCGAGGGGGCGTCGTGCAAGGCGGAAAGGACGGGTTCGACACGGTGGAGAAATTCCGCGCGCGGCCCGCGCAGATCGAACTTCAACGTGCCGACATAGCCGCCGTCCCCGACGCCCCGGCTCGATACGACGTGACAGATGGTGCGTGAGGTATCCAGGAAATGCCTGACGACGCGCTTCGTCCATGCCGAGGGGGCATTGAGCCGCGCCACATAGTCCGGGGAAACCAGCGTTTGCGTGGAATCGACCTCGTAGAAGTTGAAGTACTTCGGTCGCCCGCGCTCGGCAATGTACCGGCGGCCCCGGTTGAATCCGGCGACCGCGACGCGCTCGGGGATGTGCTCTCGGATATGCCAGGCGAGAAAGTCGGCCTCGGCCGCCGCCTCGATACCGTTCCAGATCGCCAGCACGCCATCGCCTGCCAGTGCCATCGTCAGCCCTTCCTTCTAGACTCTATGGAGTTGCAGCCCCCCGCCGACATCGATGTGGATGCCGGTCGCGTAGGGGATCGCGCCGCTTGCGAGGGTGGCGACGGTCCGGCCGATATCGGCCGGCTCGCCCCAGCGCTCCATCGGAACCCCGCCGCCGGCGATCAGCGCGTCGTATTTTGCGGTGGCCGGCTCCGTCATCGGCGTCCGGATGATTCCCGGCCGAATCTCGAAGACGCAGATTCCGGCCGAGGCCAAGCGCGCCGCGAACAATTTCGACATCATGGCGACGGCTGCCTTGCTCATGCAATAGTCGCCACGGTTCTCGCCGATGATCTCGGCATTGGCGGAGCCGATGAAGATGATCGTTCCGTCTCGCCCGGGCGCCAGCGCCAGGCGCCGGCGCGCGAAAGCTTGCGTGAGGAAAAAGCCCGCCCTGAGATTGATGGCCAGGGTCCGGTCAAAGCTTTCAGGCGAAAGCGCGAGCAGATCGCCGCGGTGCATCGAGCTGACCCCCGCATTGTTCACCAGGCATTCGGGCTCGCCCAAATCCTGCGCGATCCGTTCGAGCAGGTCTTCGTGCTGGGCGATGTCCGTAAGATCGCAGCGATAATAGGCTCCGCCCGCAGGGGAACCGGGCGGGGCCTCGGGCGCCGCTTCCAGGCTGACGCGCGCGACGATGAAGCCCGCTTGCGTCAAGGCATCGGCTATCGCCGCGCCGATGCCGCGGCCGGCGCCGGTGACGATCGCGACGCGGGTCACGGGCCCGGCTCGCTGGCGGACGGGGCAAATCCAGGGTTCATCTCGACGCAATCCATTGCGTTGCAAACGGTTACAGCCGACGGCCTCGTTGTCAATCGGATTATAGCCGAACTCCCATCGGCGATCCGCGAAATACGCATGTCAGCCGTGCCATATTCCGCATCGGCGCCGCGGCCGTTGCGATCGCAGATTCGATTCGGGATCGCAACGCGCAGGAATCGAATGTAAACGGCTACATTCATCTTGTCATCGCCCTGGAGTCGGAATAGCGTTCAACAAACCCCGCGTTCGAGCTCGCTTGCATGGATTTCCGCTCCTTCCGAAGGCAGACGGCCGCTATGGCCATCGTCACGAGGCCGCCCGCGTCGACGGTCCCTGCTCTTTTGCAGGGGCGGGTGGACGCCATTCCGGGCTCCATCGACTTGGACGGTATCCCCGCCGGCAAGCCCGCCGTGAAGTGGAAGACAGCCAGGAGTTTCGAATGCTTCTCGGGGTGATTGCCGATGATTACACCGGCGCCTCCGACATCGCCAACACCCTGGCCAAGGGTTATGGCGGGGCCAGTCTCGCGACGACGCAATATCTGGGCGTGCCGAAGCGTGACGCGGCCCCTGAATGCGAAGCGGGAGTCGTCGCGCTCAAGACCCGCTCGATTCCGGCCGACGAGGCCATCGCCCAGTCGCTGGCGGCCTTGAGCTGGCTGAAACGGCAGGGATGCCGGCAGTTCGTTTTCAAGTATTGCTCGACGTTCGATTCGACTCCGGAAGGCAATATCGGCCCGGTCGGCGAGGCGCTTGCCGCGGCGTTGGGTGTGAAGGGCGTCGTGGCTTGTCCCGCATTTCCGGCGGCGGGCCGGACGCTCTATCAGGGCCATCTGTTCGTGGGAGACCGCCTCCTCAGCGAATCCAGCCTGGCGACGCACCCGCTGAATCCGATGACCGACGCGGATCTGCGCCGCTGGCTCGCAAGGCAATGCGCCGCGCCTGTCGGCCACATCCCCTGGCGCGACGTCTCGCAGGGAAGCGATCGCGTGCGTGAGGCGTTGGCGAGAGCCCGCGATCAGGGGCAGGTTCTGACGATCGTCGATGCGCTGTCCGAGGCGGATCTCGTCGCGATCGGCGGCGCTTGCGCCGGGGACCTCCTGGTTACCGGCGGCTCGGGCGTCGCCCTGGCGTTGCCGCTGAACTTTCGCCGGGCGGGCCTCCCGGTCGGGGGGAGCGCGACATTCAAGCCGCAGCCCGGCCCGGAAGCCGTCCTCGCCGGAAGCTGCTCCGCGGCGACGCTGGAACAGATCGCGCGGCATGCGAGGCGCCACCCGCTGCGCCATATCGGTGTCGATCAGATCCTGGAAGGTGACGTCGAGGCGCTGATCGGGGAGCTGGCCGCCTTCGTTCGCGAGCACGAAGGCCAGGCGCCGCTGATCGCCTCGTCCGATACGCCCGATCGCGTCAAGGCGGTTCAAGCCCGATTCGGCGCCGAGGCGGCTTCGCACGCGCTGGATCGATTCTTCGGGTTGCTGGCGGCTCGCCTCGTCGCCGAGGGGGTGACGCGCTGCGTCGTCGCCGGCGGCGAAACCTCGGGGGCGGTGGTGTCCGCCCTGGACATCGATGCCTTCGCGATCGGGCCCGAGATCGCGCCCGGAGTGCCGGCCGTCTCGACCGTCGCAGCGCCGCCGCTCGCGATGGCCCTGAAGTCGGGAAACTTCGGCGAGCCGGATTTTTTCGAGAATGCGCTGGCTGTTCTGAAGGGCTAGGCCGGCCAATGGGATTGGGGAGTGTGACGTGAAGGTTCTGGTTCTCGGCGCGGCCGGCATGATCGGCTGCAAGTTGACGGAGAGGCTCGTTCGGGATGGTGAGGTCGGGGGTAAGAAAATCGCGCATCTCGCGCTCGCCGACATCGTGCAGGCTCCGGCTCCGCCGGCTTCGTTCCCGATCGCGAGCGGCGTTTTCGATCTCTCCCGGCGGGGAACCGCCGAAGAACTGATCGCGGATCGCCCCGAGCTGATCTTTCATCTGGCGGCGATCGTCTCGGGCGAGGCCGAAGCCGATCTGGAGAAGGGCTATCGCATCAATTTCGACGGCACGCGCGACCTGTTCGAGGCGATCCGGCGGGTGGATGACTACGTTCCCAGGGTGGTCTTCACCTCGTCTCTGGCGGTCTATGGCGCTCCGTTCCCCGGCGTCATTCCCGATGATTTCCATCTCACGCCGCTGACGAGCTACGGCACGCAGAAGGCGATGGGCGAGCTCATCCTGTCGGACTATTCCCGCCGGGGTTTCCTCGATGGCGTCGGCATCCGCCTGCCGACGATCTGCGTGCGGCCGGGCAAGCCCAATCGGGCCGCTTCGGGCTTCTTCTCGGGCATCATCCGTGAGCCCCTCAATGGCCAGAAGGCCGTCCTGCCGGTGCCGCCGACGGTCCGGCACTGGTTTGCCTCGCCGCGTGCCGCGATCGGATTTCTCATCCAGGCCGCCGGCCTCGATGCTTCGCGCCTCGGCGCCAAACGGAACCTGACGATGCCCGGGCTGTCGGCGACGGTCGAAGAACAGATCGAAGCGCTGCGCGACGTCGCCGGCAACGAGGCGGTGGCGCTGATCGAAACCCAACCCGATCCGGCCATCGCGGCCATCGTCGGCGGCTGGCCGGAGGCGTTCGAAGCCGGGCGGGCCCGCGATCTCGGCTTCCGCGGCGATGCCAGCTTCGCCGAGATCATCGAGATCTACCGTCGGGACGACATGCCCGGCGCCCGCGCGTCTGAAGCGGCCGGCATGGCTTCTTGACGGCGGCTTTCATCGGGACGTATGAAATCGGTTACAATTATGCGGCTGCACCTGCCTGTCAGGCCCGCCGTCTTGAGGAACCAGGAGTGAAACGATGCAGGTGATCAGCGCTGCCGAGGCAGCTTCGCTCATCGAATCCGGGGATAGCGTGCTGGTCAGTGGCTCCGGGGGCGGGCACTGCGTGCCCGAGGCCATTCTCGAAGCGGTCGAGGCGCGTTTCCTCGAAGCCGGCACCCCGCGCGACCTGTGCCTGATCCATGCCGTCGGCATCGGCGATCGCAAGCTGAAGGGCGCGGCGCGCTTCCGTCATCCGGGCATGCTCAAGCGCAGCATCACGGGTGCCCTCGTCGATTCCCCGCCGCTGATCGAGCTCGTCCAGAAGGACCTGATCGAATCCTACACCCTGCCGCAGGGCGTCATCGCGCAGCTCGCGCGCGAGATGGCGGCCGGGCGGCCCGGCCTCGTCACCAAGACGGGCCTGCATACCTTCGTCGATCCCCGCCAGCTCGGCGCCCGCCAGAGCCCCAGCGCCCGCGAGGATCTCGTCGAGCTGCTCGAGGTCGACGGCGAGGAGTGGCTGCGCTTCAAGCCGTTCCCCATCGATGTCGTTCTGCTGCGCGGAACGACCGCCGACGAGGATGGCAACATCAGCATGGAGCAGGAGGCGATCCCCGGCGAGATGCTGTCCTCGGCCCAGGCCGGGCGGCGCCTGGGCGCCGCGGTCGTCGTCCAGGTCAAGCGCCTGGCCAAGCGCGGCACGCTTCCGCAGCGCAGCGTGAAGATCCCCGGCGTTCTCGTGGATTACGTGGTCGTCGACGAGAACCAGCGGCAGACCTACTGGAGCGACTACAACCCCAGCTATTCCGGCGAGATGCGGATTCCGCTCGAAGGCATGCGCAAGCTGCCCTTCACCGAGCGCAAGATCGTCGCGCGTCGCGCCGCGATGGAAATTCAGCCGGGCGCGATCTGCAATCTCGGCTCCGGCATCTCGACGGGCGTTTCGGCCGTCGCCGCGGAGGAAGGTTTCCTCGGTGAGATCGTGCTCTCCAACGAGCAGGGCTTCATCGGCGGCGCCCCGCTCACCGGCCCGGATTCAGGCGCCGCGCAGAATTACGACGCGATGGTCGATCAACCCTACCAGTTCGACTTCTACGACGGCGGCGGCCTCGACATCGCCTTTCTGTCCTTCGCCGAGGTCGATTCCGCAGGGCACGTCAATGTCAGCCGCTTCGGCAACACGATCGTCGGCATCGGCGGCTTCGTGAACATCAGCCAGAACGCGCGCAAGGTCGTGTTCAGCGGAACCTTCACGGCGGGCGGCCTGCAGATTGCGGTAACCGACGGCCAGCTGCGGATCCTGCAGGAGGGGCGCAGCCGCAAGTTCGTCAAGGCCGTCGAGCAGATCTGCTACAATGGCAGTTTCGCGCGCCAGCAGGGTCGCCAGGCCGTCTTCGTCACCGAGCGCGCGGTTTTCCGCGTCGGCGCGGCCGGCCTCGAGCTCTGCGAGATCGCGCCGGGTATCGACTTCGAGCGTGATATCGCCGCACATATGGATTTCCGGCCGATGGTCGCCGCCGATCTGAAGACGATGGACGCGCGGCTGTTCCTGTCGGAACCGATGGGGCTGAAGCACGACATCAATGCGCGCGGCTCGCAGGCCCGCCGGCCGCGCCGTCAGCTCGCCAGATCCGGGCTCAAGCGGATCGCCGAGCCCGCCTGAGCCGGCTTGTCAGGCCGAGGCCGCCGCCTGCGCGGCCTCGACGCCGAGAATAAGCGCGGCGAACGCCTCGAGCGTCGGCGTCGCAATGCCCGTCGCACGTCCGCGCGCGACGATGCTCATGTAGATCGCTTCGACCTCGGTCGGTCGCGCCGCCTCGATGTCGCGCCGCATGCTCGTCTTGTTGCGCGCGGCTCCGCTGGTGACGATCGTGTCGAAGACCGCGTAACGCGTGGCGGGGGGCAGCGCGACGCCGCAAGCTTCGGCCACGGCCGCGGCTTCGTCGATGGCGCGCCGGGCGACCGCCGCCAGCGCCGGCAGGCCCGCGACCTCGCCGATGGTCAGCCCGGTCAGGCCGCTCGTCGCGGACATCGCGACATTGAGCATCAGCTTTCGCCACTTCTCGGTCATGATCTCCGCCGTCGCCGTGGTCGGGATGCCATGAGCCGACATCAGGGACGCGAACGCCGTGGCGCGGGCCGAGAGGCCGCCGGTGAGCTCGCCGACGATCGTCGGCAGGCTGGCGTAGTTGCGCACGACGCCGGGCGCCTCGCGGGTCGCGCCCAATGAGGTCAGGCCGCCGAGCACGACGTCCGGGCCCAGCGCCGCGGCGATGATCTCTTCATTGCCGAGGCCGTTCTGAAAGCTCACCGCGACCGAGCCACGATGCATCAGCGGCGCGATCGCCTGCGCGACCTCATGCGTCGCATCGGCCTTGCACTGGAAGAGCACGAAGTCGGCCGGGGCGATCTCCGCCACGCTCGCCGCCGCATGGACGGCGACCCTGCGCTCGCCGCCGACGCCGACGAGCAGCAAGCCGCGCTCCCTGATCGCCGCGATGTGATCGGACCGGCGCGCATACAGCGAAACCGCCAGTCCTGCTTCCGCCAACAGGCCGCCGAACAGGCTGCCCATGGCGCCCGCTCCTGCGATGACGACGTGCGGGTTCTTCAACTCTGCCTCCCGGATTGGCGCGACTCGGGTGTCCGCGATTTGCCAATGTAAACGGCTACATTTTGCTTGTCATCGGCTTCGAGCTGGAATAGCGTTCAACCTACGACGTGGCGGGCTCGCGAGGCGCGCCATCGGGCCAAGAAAGAGTGCCGCCCCTCGGGGGTATGCACCTCCAGCACTCGGGGAGAGCCAAGGGATGGCTTCGCAGCTGACGTCGCAGGCGGCGCCCAACTTCGCCGTGTCCGGTTCCCAGGAGGATACGTGGGAAGCGCCGCTGCGCCGCTCGCCGACCGTGCGGCGCCTGAAGCGCGTCGGCTGGAACCTGATCCCCCCGCTGACCTTCGTCGCGATCGTGGCGCTCTGGTCGATTTCGATCATCGCCTTCAAGATTCCGGGCTACCTCCTGCCGGGGCCCGGCGCGGTGTTCGAGCGGCTCGTCAGTGACGCGCCGATGCTCTGGCTCAACGCCAAGGTCACCTTGAGCGAAATCATCCTGGGCTTTGGATTGACCGTGGTGACGGCGATACCGCTTGGATTGCTGATCGCCCTGTCGCCGCTGGCGCGGCAGACGCTCTATCCGCCGATCATGCTGCTGCAGCTCGTCCCGAAAATCGCCGTCGCGCCGCTTTTCCTCGTCTGGCTCGGGTTCGGCATGGAGTCGAAGGTCCTGCTGACCGTGCTGATGACGTTCTTTCCGCTCCTGCTGGCGAGCATCAGCGGCTTCCAGATCCTCGATACGCGCCTGTTGTACCTGACCCAGTCGATGGGCGCCGGCACCTGGCAGACATTCTGGTATCTGCGCTTTCCCGCCGCGCTGCCGGTGATCTTCTCCGGGATCAAGTCTTCGGCGACCATCGCCGCGACCGCCGCCATCGTGGCTGAATTCGTCGGCGCCAATCAGGGCCTGGGCTATGTTCTCCTCAGGGGCACGAGCACGCTCGATATCGAGCTGACCTTTGCGGTGCTGGTGGTTCTGACGATCATCGGCATCCTCATCAACTATGTCGTCGAGTTCAGCGAGTGGCTGATGACGCCCTGGCAGCGTGCCGGCGGCCGGTAACAACTCGGACTATGAACACTTCAGGGAGAGGTCTCATGAAAGCTTGGATTAAGCAGTCTCTGGCTATCACCGCACTTGCCGCGGGCCTGGGCTTTGCGGTTGGCGCAACGGCGCAGACGCCCGTCACTTTCCAGCTGAACTGGACCGCGGGCGGCCCGAACGCCGGCTTCGCGGCGGCGGTCGGCGAGGGCTACTACAAGGCGGCGGGGCTCGATGTCACGATCGTCCAGGGCAACGGCTCCGGCAATACGGCCCAGCTCGTCGCCAGCGGCCGGTCGGAGCTCGCTTATGCGGACGCGGTCGCGGTCGCCCAGCTGATCGCCAAGGGCGCCCCGATGAAGATGGTCTCGACGATCTATCAGTCGAACCCGAACGCGGTGAATGCCCTCAAGAAGACCGGCATCAAGTCGATCGCGGATCTGAAGGGCAAGAAGATCGGTGTTCCCGCCGGCGGCTCCCAGGGTCCGATGCTGCCCTTGCTGCTGGAGGCCAACGGGCTGAAGGAATCCGACATGACCCTTCTGAACATGCCCGTGGCGGCCATGGTTCCCTCGCTGCTGCAGGGGCAGGTCGATGCCATCCTCGGATCGACGGACTCCTACCAGATCCAGCTGGAGCAGCAGGGCGCCGAGCTCACGAACTTCCCCTTCGCCGATCACGGCGTGCCGACGGTCGCGACCTCGATCTTCGCGTCCAACGAATACGCCAAGAAGAACCCGGACGTCATCAAGAAGTTCATCGCGGCGAGCCTGAAGGGATGGTCGTTCGCGCTCGACAACCCCGCCAAGGCGATCGAGCATACCAAAGCCCTGTTCCCGGATATGAACGTCAAGCTGGCGACCGCCGAGCTCGCGGCCATCACGCCGCTGTTCTGCAGCGGCGGTGCGAAGTTCATCGGGAAGGCCGAGGACGCGCACTGGGCGCGCACCCAGAAGCTTCTTTCCGAGGTGAAGCTCTTGCCGGCGGGACAGGACCCGAAGAGCTACTACACCAACGAGTTTCTTCCGGCGGATGGCGAAATGCGCGCCTGCAAGTAAGCGTCGCAAGTCGCGTTGATCGAAACATGCCGAATGCGAGGGCGGGCGCCGCGATGAAAGACAAGCCGCGACTGGGCTACCGTTTTGAGGATCTGTTCGTTGGGATGCGCTTTCGCAGCCCGGGGCGCACGATCACCGATGCGGACCTTGTTGGGTTCGCCGGGCTGACCGGCGACTTCTCCGAGCTCCACACCAGCGATGTCTATGCGCAGAGCAGCCAGTTCGGCCGCAAAGTCGCGCACGGCATGCTCGGCCTCGCTTATGCCCATGGGCTGATGTGGGCGCGGACGGGTGAATTGCGGGAAACCGCCATCGCCTTCCTCGGCATCGATGGCTGGAAGTTCGTCGGTCCCGTCTTCGTCGGCGACACGATCTTCGTCGATTATGAGCTCGCCGAGCTGCGCGACAGCCGCTCCCGGCCGACGCAGGCGATCGCGACCTTCGAGGTCAAGGTCGTCAAGCAGGATGGCTCGGTCGTCCAGCAGGGCCGCAAGGCCCTGCTCGTCTCCAAGGTTCCTTTGGAAGCCGTGGCGGCCTCGACCGCCACTGTCTGATGGATCAGCACATGAACAGCACCGATCAGAAGTCCGGCGTCCCGATCGTCATTCGCAACGTTTCGAAGGTCTTCGGAGAGGACAGCGACAAGCCCTTCCGGGCGCTCAAGCGTGTCGACGTCGAAATCCCCGCCGGCCAGTTCATCTCGGTCGTGGGCGCTTCAGGCTGTGGCAAGAGCACGCTGATGCTGATGGTGGCGGGCCTGCTGAAGCGCACGACCGGCGAG
Source organism: Bosea sp. (in: a-proteobacteria) (assembly GCF_023953965.1). Classification (NCBI taxonomy): domain Bacteria; kingdom Pseudomonadati; phylum Pseudomonadota; class Alphaproteobacteria; order Hyphomicrobiales; family Alloboseaceae; genus Allobosea; species Allobosea sp. Next base: position 1,050,786 of record NZ_JAMLIX010000001.1, on the reverse strand, counting down.
ATCACGGTCGATGGGCGCTCGGTCACCAAGCCGATCACCGATGTCGGCATCGCCTTCCAGGATCATCTTCTGCTCGAGTTCCGCACCGCCTTCGAGAACGTGATGTTGCATGCCGACATCCGCGGGCTCGATCGCGAGATGCTGGCGAGCCGCGCGAAGGATCTCTTCACGCAGCTGCGGCTGACGCATGCCATGGACAAGTATCCGCGCCAGCTTTCCGGCGGCATGCGCCAGCGTGTCTCGCTGATCAGGACGCTGGTGCACGAGCCCCCGGTCATCCTGATGGACGAGCCGTTCGGCGCGCTGGACGCTCTCACCAGGCTCCAGGTGCGGACCGATCTCGAAAACCTCTGGCTTCGCAAGCGCCCCACGGTGATCTTCATCACCCACAGCGTCGAGGAGGCGGTCGGCCTTTCGGATCGCATCCTGGTGATGAGCCCCAGCCCCGGCGAGGTGATCGACGATATCACGGTCGAGTTGCCGCGCCCGCGCCCGATCGTCCTGGGCGATGCGCCCGAATTCGCCGCTTATGTCGATCGAATCCATCGCCAGTTCGAGCGCATGGGCGTGCTGCATGGGATTTCGCTTCAACCCCCGGCGGCAGCCTGAGCCGATGAACGCGACCGTAGCGGATGGTGGTCGGCCGAGCGGCTCGGCCAGGGTCGTGGAAGACGGCTTCGTCGCGGAGCTCGTCTTGGAGAATGGGCCGCTCAACCTGGTGACGCGGCCGCTTTTGCGCGCGTTCAATCGCATCCTCGCCGATCTCGCCAGGCGTCAGGATGTGCGCTGCGTGATCGTCCATGGCGGCGCGGCGAAGGCTTTCTGTGCCGGCAGCGACATCAAGGAGTTCGGCCCGGTCCGCCACGACGCGAGCGAGCAGAAAATCCTGTTCGAGGACATGGTCCTGCGCAATCTCGCGCGTCTGCCGATGCCGACGATCGCGGCGATCGATGGCCCGGCGCTGGGCGGCGGGCTCGAGATCGCCTTGTCCTGCGACATCCGGATCCTCAGGGACGGCGTCAGGATCGGCCTGCCGGAATGCCAGCTCGGTGGGCTGGCCGGCAGCGGCTCGGTCAGGTTGTCGCGCCTGATCGGCCCCTCCCGCGCCAAGCAGATGCTGTTCACGGGCGAACCGATCTCCAGTGATCAGGCCCTCGCCTGGGGCGTCGTCAACGAGATCGCGCGGGACGGCAGCGCGCTCGCGGCGGCCCGCCTGATGGCGGCGACGATCTGCAAGCGAGGCCCGATCTCGAACCGGCTGGCCAAGGAATTGGCCGATATGGCCGGGGATCTTCCCCTCGACGCCGGTCTGTTGCATTCGACCGTTTCGCAGCAGCGCATCTTTGATTCGGATGACCTTCAGGAAGGCGCGGCCGCTTTCTTCGGCAAGCGGGCTCCCACCTTCGTTGGCCGCTAACTCTTTGAGCCTTTAGAACAATGGCCCAGATTCCCGCAGAACGTTGCTTGTCGATCATCGAGCTCCTCGTGAAGGAGGAAGGCGAGATGCAGCTTGGCGAGCTGGCGACCAAGCTCAATCTTCCCAAGAGTGGCGTGCACCGGCTGCTGGGTGCGCTGATCGCCCAGGGCTGGGTCGAGCAAGATGCGCAGACGAGCGCATACCGGCTCACGATGCGGCTCACGATCCTTGGCCAGAGCCTGTATAATTCGACCGGCATTCCCGATATATGCCAGCCTCTGCTGGATTCATTGGCCCGGGAGACCCAGGAATTCGTGCGGCTTGCCGTGATCGATGCGCATGCGCTCGTCTGGGTCGCCGATGCGCAGGGTGCGCGCGGCGGCCTGATGTACCAACCGCGTCTCACCACCAACACCGTGCCGCTGCATGCGACGGCGAGCGGCAAGTCCTGGCTGGCGAAACTGCCGCGTACCCAGGTTCACGAGCTCATCGCGCAGAACGGGGGTTTCGGCGAGCCGGGACAATTCGGACCGAACGCGGTCCATTCATTCGATGCGTTGTTCGAAGAGCTCGAGCGAACGCGCGAAAGGGGCTTCGGAACCGCTTTCAGCGAGGCCGAGCCCGGCGTCACGGCGGTTGCCGCGGCCTTCAGGTCAGGTACGAGCGGCCCCCCGGTCGGCACGATCAGCGTGGCCGGGCCGACCATTCGCATGGGTGAGATGCGCGTCGCCGAGCTTTCACGCCTCGTGATCCGATGCGCACAGGACCTCTCGGCTATCTGGCCCATCCGGCGTCGGCAGCGCTTCGTCCGTCAGCCGACCTCCTCTGCCGCCTAGGATTCCCGAGACTTGGAGCATTTTCGAGCGAAGCGGACACCGGTTCGCGTGAAGAAAATGCGATGAAACAAAGACTTGGAGCAATTCCCGATTCGGGGAATTGCGGAATTGCTCTAGCGGCAGGCGCCGCGGAATTCGCTTGAACCAATGGAGACCGAGCCATGAAACTTGTCCGATTTGGACCCTTGGGCCAGGAACGGCCTGGTGCGATCGATGCGGACGGGCAGCTGAGGGACCTGTCGCAGATCGTTGCGGATATCGACGCGACGGCCGTGAGCCCCGAGGGGCTGGCCAAGCTCCGCAGCGTCGATCTGAAGTCCCTTCCTGTCGTCCACGGCAAGGTGCGGTTCGGCGTTCCGGTCGGAAATGTCCCCAACCTGGTTTGCATCGGCTTGAATTATACCGATCATGCCGAGGAAACGAACGCGCCGATCCCCAAGCAGCCGATCATCTTCAACAAGCATACCGGTGCTCTCTGCGGTCCCAACGATCAGGTGATCTTGCCGCCCGGGTCAAGAAAACTGGATTGGGAGGTCGAGCTTGCCTTTGTCATCGGCAAGACATGCTGGCACGTTTCCGAAGAAGAGGCCCTGGATTACGTTGCTGGTTATACGATACTGAACGATATTTCCGAGCGCGAATATCAAATCGAGTGGGAAGGCCAGTGGACAAAGGGGAAAAGCTACCCGACCTTTGCCCCTTGCGGGCCGTGGCTCGTGACGAGCGACGAGGTCGCGGACCCGCAGAAGCTCGACCTGTGGCTCGATCTGAATGGTGAGCGGGTGCAGACGGGCACCACGATCCGCATGATCTTCAGCATCAGGACGCTGGTCGCCTATTTGAGCCGCTTCATGCGCCTCGTTCCCGGCGACATCGTCACGACCGGGACGCCGCCCGGCGTGGGGCTGGGCATGAAACCCAATCGCTTCATGAAGGACGGCGATGTGATGAAGCTGGGCATCACCGGCCTGGGCGAGCAGGAGCAGCTCCTGAAAGCCCGGTAAGCCGGTCCTGGACGCGCGTTCTGGAGGATCGAAACAAGCGACGCGCGCCGCTCGGAACGATCAGGCTTTTCTTGCCGATGCGGTTTCCTGCGGCGCGCTATGCCAATGGCCGGCGGCGGACATATTTCAGCCCGGAAACGAGGTGCTCCCTGACGTGATAGATGTAGCCGATCGCGTCACGTTGCTCGAGTGCATGGATGATGTTCCGATGCTCCGCGGCAATATCCCGACGGTCCTCGCGTTTCTTTTTTCCCGATTCAAGCAATCGGACGATGATCGGTTTAAGGACGCTGTATATATCCGCGGCTGTTCTGATTCCGGATTGCGATACGATCTGAAAATGGAATTCGAAATCGAGCAGGGCGGCGTCATTGATATCAGTGGCTTTTGCCATTCTGTCGTTGATGTCATTAAGCAATTCAATATCTTCAATTGTCGTGCGATCAATGATCTGGTCGACGATGCCCTGTTCGACGAGCCGCCGGAAGCCCTGAATATCCCTGAAGACCTCCTCTGAAATCTCCAGCCCGAAGGCAAAGAGCTTCATCAGGATCATCTGCCGGTTGTCCGCGAGCACGGCTCCCAGACGCGGGCGGGCATCGATGATGCCGTACGCCTTCAGCGTGCGCATCGCCTCGCGAACCGTGTTGCGGCTGGTCCCGAGCTGCCTGGCAATATCGTTCTCGGTGGGCAGCCCGTCGCCCACGCGCAGACCTTCCTCCCTTATGATGCGCTCGATTTCGACCAGAACGCGATCAACCGCCGATTCACTCATGATAGAGCCGTGACCCTCCAAGGGGAGTTGCTTCTAGCCGATCTCCGGAACGATATTCAACGTGACCCCGAAGGCTTGACCGGAACGGGTTGCGGCACGCGGCGCCATTCCGAATGGGCCGCGGGCATCGGGCAGCCGGCGGTCAGATCGTCGATGCATCGAACCTCCGGTGCTCGAGCGTATTGGCCTCGATGAACGCCCAGTCATAGCTTACGCCCAATCCCGGCCCTTCGGGAACGGGGAAGGTTCCGTCGGATCGCACGGCCGTCAGGGCATCGGAGTAGCCGCAGCTATAGACCGGTGGCGTCATCGGATTTCCGGCTTTCGGGTGAACCAGCCCGAGCTCGTAGAAATTCGTATTGCGGATCGAGGCAACGGCCTGACGATGGGCGGGACCCGCCCCATGGACCTCGACATCCAGGCCGAGCGCCTCCGCCATATGGGCGATCTTCATGGTGCCCGTGATCCCCATGTCGATTTCAGGGTCCGCGCGGACGATGTCGGTTCCGCCGGCCAGCACGAAGTCGGCCTTGGGCTCGACGCCCCGCAGGTGCTCGGTGATCAGCAGGGGGGTCTTGACGAATTCTTTCAGCTTCCTGTTGCCGAATGCCGATGTTCCGCAGTCGGCATAGGGGTCCTCGTACCAAAGGAATTCGGCCTCGTCGCAGGCCTTGCCGACATAGATCGCGTCGGCCAGCGTCATGAACTCCGACGAGGGATCCGACATCAGGGCCATCCTGCCCCCGACGCGTTGCGCCACCGCCGTGATGGTCGCCGCCTCCTCGCGGGGATCGGCGCTGTGCTGGTGGATCTTGTAGCCGCGATAGCCGTATCCGAGGCATTCCTCGGCGAAATCCGCATATTGCTCGGGGCTTCCGAGGCCGCCATTGGGGTCGCCTTGCGTGGTGCTCGCATAGGCGGGCAGGTCGGACCGGTAGCGGCCGAGCATCTTGCTGATGGATGCGTTGCATTCCTTTCCGGCAAGGTCCCAAAGGCAGATATCGATCACGCCATAGCCGATATGATCGAACTTGCGCAGCGTGCGCTTGCAGCGGTCGTAGATCAGCTCGCGCGCGTCGGCGTCCTCGCCGATCAGCAGGGCGGCCAGCGCATGGGTCTGCCGGATCGCCAGCACCGGCGACGCCCAGGTCGACACGTATTCGCCACGGCTGCCGGACTCGGTTTCGATCGAAATGGCGAGCTTTGAAATCTTGCCCGTCTGTCCGGGCTTGTATATCGCCGCGCGATTGTGATCGTATCCGAGATCGTTCACGTCGAATTTGAATTCATAGACATCTATGGCGCGAATCTTGTTCATCAATGTCTCCGGAGTATCTGCCTTGGCCTGCGCCGATCAGGGCGTCAGTTGGCCGCCGTTAATCTCGATGACTTGCCCGGTGATGTATCCGCTCATCACGTCGCTTCCGAGAAACAGGTAAGCTCCGACGCAGTCCTCGGCCCGGCCGAGACGCTTCAGCGGAATCGCGTTCCGAAACGTTTCCAGCGTCTCCGGTGGTGTCGATTTGTGGAAATCCGTGAGGATGACGCCCGGCGCCACGGCGTTGAAGCGCACGCCGCGATCCGAGAACTCCTTGGCGCCCGTCCTGACCAGGCTCTGCACGGCGGCCTTCGCGGCGGCGTAGAGGCTCACGCCCGCCGATCCGCCGTTGCGTGCCGCGATCGAGCCGGTGAGGATCACATTGCCCCTGGACTGCACGAGGTGAGGCATGGCCGCGGCGCAGGTCGCCACGACCGAGCGGAAATTCAGGTTGATGACGTCGTCGAAAAAGGCGTCGGTCGTCTGCTCGAGCGGCGTGCGGGCAACGAGGCCGCCGGCATTGCAGATCAGCACGTCGAGCCGGCCGAAATCCCTCACGACATCTTCAACCAGCGCCGCCGCAGCGCCCTCCCTTACCAGGTCGGCCCGATAGATGCGCGCTTCCGTGCCGTGTTCGCGCGCCTCTTTCGAAAGCTGCTCCGCCCGGGTGGAGCTTGACCGGTAGTGGATGGCGCAACGCGCGCCGGCAGCGGCATAGGCTGATGTAACCGCTGCTCCAATTCCGCTTGCCGCGCCGGTAATCAGGGTTACCTTGCCTCTGAGGTCCTCGAAGGGACGCATCGGATTTTCTCCTAATTGTAGGGCGTATGGCAATCGATACGGGCAGCTGAAGCGATGTGGAAGCTAGACAATCGCCGCCGCCGGCTTGTGTCAAGCCTAATTGTCCAACAAATGAGTTGACATCCCGTTCTCCGGCGGGAATCATTGCCCGTGCTCGAGAGCCATGTAAGCGGATGACGGCATCGTTCTCGGGCCCATGGGAATGTAATGCAAAAGGTCCAGGGTAGCAGGCGCCGATGGCGTCGATCCGGAGGTGCCCAGGTGCGTTTCCGGCTCGCTTATCTGCCCGTGGTCTCGAACGAACGATCGTGCTGCAGGATAAGGGTGTCAGATGAAACGCCGTCGATCAGAGTCATCATCAGTCAGTGTTCTGATTTCCCTGGCGATCCTGATGGTGATTTGGGAGGGGGCGGTTCGGGTGTTTTCGATACCGGCATTCCTGCTGCCGCCGCCGACCTTGATATTCGCGGAGATCGTGAAGAATCACCGCATATTGCTCATCCATGCTCAAGCGACGTTAAGCGTTATTCTGACTGGTTTTCTCTGCTCCGCCGTGATCGGCATTCCCCTGGCCTTCGCTATTTCTTTCTCCGGATTCTTTCGACGCACGGTTTATCCCATGATCGTGTTCTCGCAGCTGATACCGAAGATCGCGCTCGCTCCAATCTTCGTCATCTGGTTCGGATTCGGTTTCCTGCCGAAGGTGCTGATCGCATTCCTCGTTTCGTTCTTCGGCGTGGTGATCCAGTCGATTGTCGGCTTCACATCGCTCCGGCCCGAAGCGGTTCGCGTCGCGCAGTCGATGGGTGCCAACACGTTCGATCTGTTTCGGAAGGTCCGGCTGCCGCATGCTCTTCCGAATATTTTCGCCGGCCTCAAGCTGGCGATCGCCTCTGCTTCGATCGGCGCGATCGTCGGAGAGTTCATCGCTTCGCAGCAGGGTCTCGGCTATCTGGTTCTGATCGCGAACGCCGAGCTGAATACGCCACTATCCTTCGCCGGGATGCTGCTGCTTAGCTTGATGGGTGTTGGATTATATTTCATCGTCGAAACAGCTGAGCGGTTTTTTACCGGATGGCATGTTTCACAAAGACTTGGAAATGCATGATGCGAAGTCCGTCTGTCGGACGAAGCCGCTATAGCTGCCGAAGATTGCGCAAAATCTGTTCTCTAGGCGCCTTCAATTGACCGCCCGCTATGGAAATGTGTGACAGATGCCAGAAACCAATAAACGCTCGTCAGAAATTTCCTTCTCATCGATCCGAAAAGTATATGAAACGGCCGATGGCGAGCTCGTCGCGCTGGACGACGTCTCCTTCGATGTCGGAAAGGGAGAGTTCGTCGCGGTCCTGGGGCCGAGCGGCTGCGGCAAGAGCACCCTGATGCTGCTGGCCGCCGGTCTCGATCCGATCACCGGCGGGACGCTGAAGGTCGGCGGCAAGGTCGTCGATCGGCCGCTGACCGACATCGGGATCGTATTCCAGGATCACGCGCTCTACGACTGGCGAACAATTCTCGACAACATCATGCTGCAGGCCGAGCTGCGTCGCTTGCCGGCCGCGTCCATGCGCGCCCGCGCGCTCGAGCTGCTCGAGCGCACCGGATTGTCCGACTTTGCGACGAAGCTCCCTCATGAGCTTTCGGGGGGAATGCGGCAGCGCGCGTCGATTTGCCGGGCGCTCGTGCACGATCCGTCGTTCCTGTTCTTCGACGAGCCGTTTGGTGCTCTCGATGCGCTGACGCGCGAGCAGATGCGGATCGATCTCGAGAAGCTCTGGCTCGAGCGCAGGCCCACCGTGCTGTTCATCACGCACGGCATCGGCGAGGCGGTCGCCCTGTCCGACCGGATCGTGATCATGACGGCGAGACCGGGAAAGGTCGATACGATCATCAATATCGATCTTCCAAGACCAAGAACAAAGGATGTTCTGCAAAGCGCGGCGTACGATGAGTATGTCGAGATGATAACCGATCGCTTTATATCGAGTGGTGTTCTAAAATACTAAGGGAGGAAATAGATGATCAATCGTCGTATTTTTGTCAGCGGGGCAGGGGCGTTGGCCATGCCGGCGGTCCTGCGCTCGATTACGGCCAACGCCCAGTCGCTCGAACCCGTCACGTTCCGGTTCAACTGGTCCTGGGTCGGCAATTATGCGCCCGTGGTTCTGGGCTTCACGCGAGGTTATTTCAAGGAGCAGGGAATCGACCTCAAGATCGGCCAGGGCAAGGGCTCGGGCGCGACGGTGCGCCAGGTCGGCACCAAGAACGATCAATTCGTCTGGGCCGATACCTCGGCCTTGCTGGTCGGTGCGGCACAGGGCATTCCCGTCACCGGGATCATGGTCATCGCATACAGCAATCTCGGAATTCTGTGGGTCGATGGCAAGACCAGGATCGACAGCCCCAAGGATATCATCGGGAAAAAGATCTCCGCGACACCCGGAGATGGCAACACGCAGATGTGGCCCGCGGTTCTGGCGGCCAACAACATCAAGCCGGATCAGGTCGAGATGGTTTTTCTGGACGGATCGGCCGCGATCGCGGCGCTGCGCGAAGGCCGCGTCGACGTGGCGCTCGGCGGCGTCTCCGATCAGCCGGTCACGCTTCGCAATGCCGGCGTCAATGCCAAATCGATGTCGTTTGCGGATATGGGCGTGAAGACGCTCGGTTCCGGCGTGATGGCGCATCCCGACACTGTCAAGGACAAGCCCGATCTTTGCGCCAGAATGGTCAGGGCCGTGCAAAAATCCTGGGAAGCCGGGCTGAAGGAGCCCCAGGCCGCTGTCGACGCGCTGACGGGATTCGCCGAGACCCCGCTCAACGGAAACATCATCAAGAATGGTCTTGCGGTCTTTCAGGGGCTGCGGACCGGGGAGACCCCGACCGGCTTCATCAACCCCGCTTCGATGGAATCGACGCTCGCTGTGTTGAAGCAGTATGGCGGGGTCAAGACCGATCTTCCGGCGACGGCCTTCTACACGAACCAGTTCGTCAAGAGCTAGCGGGGTGGAGCGTTGACGGATGGCTCTCGGTCGGCGCCGCCGCTGTCATTCCGGGTTCTTCGCTGACGCGAAGCCCCGGAATGACGATCCTATGGCAAGTGTCCACACCGCCTAAGGCATCGGACCGACAAGTGTTTCTCACACTTGTCGGACAAATCCGATGCCGGATCGCCGGGCGTGCGGCGATCCGGCTCAAGCTTCGCGGGCGAGCCGCAGTTCGGCCGATGCCGTGCGTGCGGCGTGAACGGAGTCGACAAGGACGGTGATGAGCTCGAAACCGGCGCGTCGATAGCGCGCCGACATATTGCCTTCGATGCAGTGAATGCCGGATGCGATGTTGTTGTCCGCGCAAACCTTGCGGATCCGTTCAATTCTTGTCGCCATGCTCTTGTGGCAATCGGGATGGCTTGGCGATTCGCCATAGGCCAAAGCGAGATCGCTCGGCCCGATATAGATCCCGTCGACGCCCGGGGTTGCGGCGATCGCCTCGACATTGTCCATGCCGGCGGCCGTTTCGACCTGGACGATGCACGCGACGTTGTTCAGCTCATCGAGCGACGGGCCCTGGCTGTAGCGCGCGCGGATCGGGCCGAACGACCTCGTGCCGGTCGGCGGGTAGCGGCACGCCTCGGCGGCGCGCTGGGCCTCGGCCTGGTTGTTGACCAGCGGCACGACCACCGCGCGGGCGCCGGCGTCGAGCGCCTTCATGATATCGGCGGGATTGTTCGACGGCACCCGCACGAAGGGGATGACGCCCCGCAGCCCGATGGCGCGCACCAGGTCCGGCATCCGATCGGGGCCGATCAGGCCATGCTGGGTATCGACGCAGAGATAGTCGAAGCCCTGATGCGCCAATATCTCCGCCAGGAACGGATCGGGGATGCTGAGCCACGCGCCCATGAGCTGGCCCGTCTTTGCCCATTTGCGTTCTGACATGCCGTTTTTCTCCCGATCCCAGCTCGCGCGGCTGCCGGGCGGTCACGCGCCGCCTTGCCGAGCCGGGCGTGAGGTTAGCAACAAGGTCCTCTAATTGTCCAACAAATAAATTGACGAAGCCGGTTACATCGTCGAATTATTGCGGCAGATGTCGGGCTGTCGCCTGCGATCTGTCAAATTTGCCCAACAGGAGTTGGTTATGCTGCAAAGCTGGCGCTGGTACGGTCCCGAGGATCCGGTCACCCTCAGGCATGTGCGACAAGCCGGGGCGGCGGGCATCGTCACCGCGCTTCACCACATCTATGACGGCCGGGCCTGGTCGCTCGACGATGTCCTCGCCCATAAGGCCCTGGTCGAGAAGGAGGGCCTGACATGGACCGTTTGCGAGAGCATTCCCGTCTCGACCGCGATCAAGATCCGGGACGGGGCCTCCCGCGCCGCGATCGACGCCTGGAAGGCGAGCCTCGTCAGCCTGGGGCGCGCCGGCATTCCGGTCGTCTGCTTCAACTTCATGCCGGTGCTGGATTGGACGCGGACCGACCTGCGCTTTGAAGTGGCCAGCACCGGCCTCGCCCTTCGCTTCGATATGGTCGATTTCGCCGCCTATGACGTTTTCGTCCTGAAGCGTCCGCTGGCGGAGGGGGATTACCCGGCGGATATCCTGCAGGCCGCAAAACGGCGCTTCGCGTCGTTTCGGCCGGGCTTCGCGGAGGAGCTGGAGTTCAACATCATCAGCGGCCTGCCGGGCGGCGAGGGCAAGCACGATCGCGCCGGCCTGCTCGCCGAGATCGGCAAATATGCCGATGTGGACGCGGCGGCGCTGCGCGCCAATCTGATCGCGTTTCTGGCTGAGATTGCGCCTGTCGCGGAAGATGTCGGCGTCAAGCTCTCGATTCACCCGGACGACCCGCCCTTCTCGTTGCTGGGCCTGCCGCGCGTCGTCTCCTGCGCCTCGGATGTGCGTGCGTTGTTCGACGCGGTTCCGAACCCGGCGAACGGCATGGTCATCTGTACCGGCTCCTATGGCGTTCGCGAGGACAACGACATCGTCGCCATGGTCGAGGAGTTCGGCCCCCGGGTTCATTTCGCGCATCTGAGGAATGTCCAGCGCGAGGGTTCCTCCGGCTCGTTCCATGAATCCGATCATCTCGACGGCAGCGTCGACATGATCGCCGTCGTCGACGCTCTCCTGAAGGAGGAGGCGGCCCGAAGGGCGAATGGCCACGCCCTGCCGCAGATCCCGATGCGTCCGGACCACGGTCATCTGCTGATCGACGACCAGCACAAGCCGACGAATCCAGGCTACTCCTGTATCGGACGGTTGCGCGGCCTGGCCGAACTGCGCGGTGTGATGCAAGCGCTGGAATATGCCTCCTGGAATGGATCAAGGCCGCTATGAGCACGTCGCGGAAGCTCAACGTTGCGATCATAGGCTGTGGATGGGTGTCCGACTGGCATCTCCGCGACGGCCTCGCGCATTTGCCGGAGCAGTTCGCGGTTCTCGCCTGCTGCGACCCCGATCCCGGCAAGCGGCAGGATTTCGCCCGCAGATATGGCGTGCCGCGCGCCGTCGGCGAGATCGGCGAGGTTCTCGCCATTGAGGACGTCGATGTCGTCACGATCTGCACGCCGCCATCCAGTCATTATGGCCTGATCGTCCAGGCCCTGGCCGCCGGGAAATCGGTCGTCTGTGAAAAGCCGCTGACGAGCTCGCTCGAACTCGTGGACCGGATCATCGAGGCGCAGGCCCGCTCGCCGGGGCGCGTCATGCCCATCTTCCAGAACCGGTTCGGCAGCGGCGTCGCCAGGGCGCGGCACATCATCCAGTCGGGGCTGGCGGGGCGCCCTTATCTTGCGACCGTCGAAACCGCCAAGCTGCGCGGCAGCGATTACTACGCCGTCCCCTGGCGCGGGAAATTCGCCACCGAGCTGGGCGGCGTCCTGCTCACGCAGGCCATTCACAACCATGACCTCCTGGTCTGGCTGCTGGGACCCGTCGCCGCGGTGAGCGCCTATACGACCACGCTGGTCAACCCGGTCGAGACGGAGGATTGCGCGGCGGCGAGCCTCGTCATGCGGAACGGATCGCTTGCGACCCTGGCCGCGACGCAAGGCTCGGTTCGCGAGCTCGCCCGTTTCAGATTGTGCTTCGAGCACGTCGTCATCGAACGGACCGCCTACGACGCCTCTTCCGCCAGGCCGGGCGACGAGCCCTGGCACTTTATCCCGGCAAACGACAGGATCGGGCGCGAGATCGACGCGCTCGTGGCCGGGATGCCGGCGACGAGCAGCGGCTTCGTCAGGCAGTACGAGCTATTCCACGAAGCCCTGATCAACGGGACCGACCTGCCGGTCACGCTCGAGGATGCGCGCCGTTCCCTGGAGCTGATCACCGCCCTGTATGATTCCGCCGAGCATGGTCGCCCGGTGACGCTGCCCATCGACGGGGCGCATCCGCGCTATGGCGGCTGGTTGCCGTCTTCCGCGGCGGCGGATCACCGCATCTGCCGGTAGACCCAGACCCGGGCCGGCGGGATGTTGCGCAGCACCCAGTCCGATACGAAGGCCTTGAGCCCCGAGCCCTTGCGCGGAATCGGCGAGATCACCGAATAGGTGAACTGGATGAAGGGCGCGCCGTCGATCAGGAGCGGGAACGCCGCCCGCGCCAGCGCCGCGCGGGTGGCGGGCGGGCGGTTGAACAGCGGCAGGCTCGAGACCAGCGCGATCGCCTTCTCGTCGAGATGGCCCGCCAGCGTCACCGGCAGCGCATAGGCATCGCCCTGCACCACCCTCGCCCGGGGAAAGCGCTTGCGCAGCAATTCGCAGAATTCGGGGCTGTATTCGACCAGGATGAGCCGGCTTTCGTCGATGCCGCGCTCGATCAGCGCTTCGGTGACGGGGCCGGTGCCGGGGCCGATCTCGATCACCGGGCCGGCTTGCGCGGGATCGACGAACGAGGCCATCCGCCGCGCCAGCGCCGGGCCGGACGGCGTGACCGAGCCGGTCCGGCGCGGATCGTCGATCCAGGATTTGATGAAGCGCGCCTCGTCGCCGAGCTTCGCCTTGGCTTCGCTGACCCGGCTCTTGAATTTCTCCGCCGTGCTGCGGACCTCGTCCTCGACCTTGTAGCGGGCGGCCGCCACCTTCAGCTTCGCCTCGGCCACGCGGTCGACGAGATCGGCGGCGGTGACGCGCACCTCGCCCTCGATCCGCGTCGCGACGCGGGATTGCCCGAGACGGCTCGCCAGCGAGGGGGCGCGCGGTGGGCGATGACGAACCGTCGAAGACATAAAACCCCTTGAACGCCACGCGGACGGCGCATCTGGCGCGAATCCACGTTACTCGCGCGCCATATGGGGTCAAGAGCGTGTCCGCGCCAAGCCCCTATCCGCAGCGGTCCGGGAACCGAAGCGACGATCGCGGCGTTTTTCATCCGAAAGCCGGCCGAATTCAGCCGGTGAGCCCCGGGAGACATTCATGCCGAAGTCCAGCCTTGCGCCGGCCCTGCGCGCCATCGTCTTCTTCGGCCTGATGGGCGCTGCCGTATCGTGCCTGACGCTCGGAGCCGGGCTTCAGATGCCGACCGATACAAGCTCGACGAGCGTCGCCCTCGCCAGGGGCGAGCCCACCGTCGCGCCGCAGCCGGTGGGCGAAAGCCCGCCGGGTCGCAAGCATGCCGGCTGACCCGGCCCTGATTCAAGCGTGGTCGATGCGCCAGCGGCCGAGGACCCGGCCGTGAGGCTGCTGCGTCTGCACGGCCTCGATCTGGGCCAATAGCCCGACGAAAAGCCGCGGCGGCTCGCTGTGCCGGATCTCGCGGTCGACCTCGAGGCTGACCTCGATCGCGCCGTCGGCGACATCCACGACCTCCAGCACGATCCGCACGCCGGGCGTTCCCCTGAGCGCGCGTGAGGCGACGTCCGCCACCAGGAAGCCGAGCGGAATGATCCGGTCGACCGAAAGCGTCGCGGCCGTCTCGATCCGGCTCGTCACGCGCTGGTCGCGGCTGCGGATGAGGTTGGAAATCATCGTGACGACGTCGTCGAGGAACAGGTCGACGCGCACCGGCTGCATCTCGCCGTCGGCGAGCGTGAAGCGATAGGCCGCCGACAGCACATGCACCCGGCATTCGGCGTCGGCGAGCGCGAGCCTCGCCTCGTCGCGATGATCGCGCTTGCTCAGGCCGATATAGCTCTGCACCACCTGCAGGCTGTTCTTGACCCGGTGGTGCAGTTCGCGGACGAGGAAGCGGTTGTCGTCGAGCGCGGTCTGGAGTCGGCGTTGCCGGACCTCCTGCTCCTCGACCATGGCGTTGAACGCTTCCGCGACGCTGCGGATGTCGCTGGGCATGCCCTCCGCCACCGAGGCGCGAGCCCGGTTGGCCGCGGTTCTCGTCCGCGCCGCCGTCTCGATGCCGCGCAGCCAGCGCAGGCAGTGCTTGTCGATCGCCCGGAGCCAGACGAGGCATAGAAGGGCGAGCGTCAGCAGCGGCGCGAGGAACAGCACGACGAATTGCAGCCTGGCCGCCCGGGCCGGCCGATCGTCGAAGCTCGCGACGATGTAGAAGTCCGGCCCGGCGACGGTGCGGGCGGCGTAGACGCTCTCGTCCCCGGCGCGGCTCGGCGCGGTCCAGCGCGCGTGGACCTGCGGGATGCGAGGCGCCCGCGGCAGCCATGTGACGTTGCCCTCGTTGCCGCGGCTGGCGATGACGGCGGCGTCCCGCCCCACCAGCGCGACGTTCAGGACCTGGCCGTCGTCGCCGAGATCGAAGACGTTCTCGAGCAGTTGCGGCGCGGTGAGCAGCAGCGCCTGCCTGAGGCTGCCGCGCGCCGAAGGCGGCGGCGAGACCAGCACGGTGAGATAGCGCTGGGCGCCCAGCGTCACCTGATCGTAATGCATCGTGCCGAGATCGGCCCCGTTCCAGGTCGGGACCGCGAGCCGGGTGGAAAGCTGTCCGGCGACGGCGGCGAGCATCTCGGCGGTGACGCCGGCATCGAGCGATCCGGCGCAGATGCGCCCCTCGGCATCGCGCAGCAGGAAGGCGCGGAAACCGTCGGACCGCTCCATCGCCTGGAGGCCGGCATCCGTGCAGTCTGCCCCGTCGAGCCCGCGCTCGCTCGCCATGGCGCCGAAGGTGAGGAGCGCGCGCGCGGCGCCCCGGTACCAGACGCGGGTGCGCACCGCGAAATCATCGACCGCCCTGACCTGCGCCGCCGCGATCGCGGCGGTCGCCGCCCGATAGGTCGCATAGGCCGCGAAGGCCGAAGCGCAGGCGATCGGCACGACGATCGCGACCAGCAGAGCCAACAGCCTTGCCCTGACGGTGCTGAAGCGCTGCAAGGGCATCAGGAGCCAACGGGTTCGGAACCGGCTCTCTGCATCGCGGCCGCGTTGGTGCGGCCCGGCCCGAGATCGTCGACGCTGCCGATGGACAGAAGCTCGGCCAGTTTCGTGCGGGCGCGGTTGACCCGGCTCTTGATCGTGCCGATCGCCACGCCGCAGATATCCGCAGCCTCCTCGTAGGACAAACCCGTGGCGCCGACCATGATCAGGACCTCGCGCTGCTCCTCCGGCAGCTTCGCCAGAGCCTTGCGGAAATCGGCGAGATCGAGATGGCTTTCCTGGTTGCCATGGGTCGCCATGCGCTCGGCATAGGTCCCCTCGCTGTCCTGCACCTCGCGGCCGCGCTTGCGGTAGAGCGAGTAATAGGTGTTGCGCAGGATGGTGAAGAGCCAGGCGCGCAGGCTGGTGCCGGGCTCGAACTTGTCGGAATTGCCCCAGGCTTTCAGGAGCGTGTCCTGGACCAGGTCGTCGGCGAGCTGCATCGAGCCCGAGAGCGAGGCGGCGAAGGCCCGCAGATTGGGAATCTCGCGGATCAGCCCGTCCTTGAACGCCTCTGTCCTGCGTTCCTGCGCCAGCTGTCCGGTTGGGTCGGCGGGAGCGGTCTTACTGACACTCATCGCGCGACACTCCAGATGCTCTGAGCTCGGTCGCCTCGAGCTGCGCCAGCAGAACCAGGAACTTGTCCGGCACGGGCGCATTCGCGATGTCGTCGTAATGGGCCTTGAGCGAGCGGCCGATGGATTCCTGCACCTTGGGATCGAGAACCGGTTCGTCGTCGGGCTCGTCCGGTTCGCTCATCGCTGCATCCAGCCTGTTCATCTCAGCCCTCGCACCCGCCGGGCCTGCTTTTCCAGCCGATCCCGCACCGTCACGTCCTGCTCGTCGTCCTGGCCTGTGGTGCCGTAAGCCACATCGCGATGGCGACACCAATACGCCTCAATAACGGCAATTGCGCTGAAAGGTTCCCGGCTGCCGAAAAAATAAATTTCTTGTCTCGCGCGGAGCCTAAGCCATTATCATCGCGTAGTAAAAGGGACGCGTTCATGACGATTGCGAAGGAAATTGCGCCTCATCTGCCCTATCTGCGCCGCTTCGCGCGCGCGCTCTGCGGCAGCCAGCCCAGCGGTGACGCTTATGTCGTCGCCATGCTGGAAGCCCTCGTCGCGGACCCTTCCGGATTCCCGCGCGACCTCGATCCCCGCATCGGCCTTTACAGGACCTTCCTGAAGCTGTGGTCCTCTGCCAGCGTCGAGCCGCCCGCCCCGGTGATGGAGCTTGCGCGCGCGCCGGCTGAGCGCAATCTCGGCGCGCTGACCCCGCGCCCGCGCCAGGCGTTCCTGCTCAGGGCGGTGGAAGGCTTCGCGATCGACGACGTCGCCAGGGTCATGGACATCCCGGCGGCGGATGCCGCGGCGCTGATCCAGGTCGCCGGGCAGGAGATCGCGGAGCAGGTCGCGACCGAGGTGCTGATCATCGAGGACGAGCCGATCATCGCGCTCGACATCGAGACGATGGTGGAGGAGCTTGGCCACAGCGTCACCGGCATCGCCCGCACCCAACGCGAGGCGCTCGCCCTCGTCGCCCAGAAGCGGCCGGGCCTCGTGCTCGCCGATATCCAGCTCGCCGATGGCAGCTCCGGGCTCGACGCCGTCAACGAGATCCTGTCGTCGATCGACGTGCCGGTGATCTTCATCACCGCCTATCCGGAGCGGCTTCTCACCGGCGACCGGCCGGAGCCGGCCTTCCTGATCACCAAGCCCTTCCAGCCCGAGGCGGTGAAGGCTGCGATCAGCCAGGCGCTGTTCTTCGACCGCCGCGCCGGACGCAAGGCGGCCTGACGCGGACCCGTCCCGCGCGGCCTGCGTGGCTTTTTCGCTGGCGTCCGCAAGCGGCAGCGGGAATGATGTCGTGGGTATGACGGTTTCGTTTGCAGTTGAGGAGGGCGTGGACCATGGCGACGACCTGCTTCTCGGCCGCGATAGCGGCGCTATCGATCGCGACGGCGCTTTTTTCCGGGATCGTGCCACCGGGGGCGCCGAGCGCGGAGATCCTGTCCCTCGTGCTCGCCGGCCTGACCGGCATCACGATCGCGGGCGCCTCGGCGCTGGACAGCTAGAATTCAAAAGCACGGAGCTCGTCCCGGCCAAGGCGGATCCTCAGGCTCCGGAACGGCGGCGGCGCGACGATTGTTGGGGGTTTCCCGCGGGGCCGACTCGCGGGGCTCGCCCTTCCCATGCCAGGATGAGATATCGATGCCGCGAAGCCGGGGTGTTCGTGCCGCAAGCCCACCAGGAGCATTCGCGATGAGCCGCAAGGCGTCCCGGTTCTGCCTAGCCGTCCTTGCCCTCGCCGGCCTCATCGGAATGCACGAGCCCGCCGCGGCGCAGGCCGCCGGCCCGCCGGCTGGGCGCCTGTCATGCACGGTGGGCACGGGCTTCGCCGCGATCACCCGCGCGCAGCGCCCGACCGAGTGCCGCTTCCGGCCGCGCCGCGGCCCGCTGCAGCACTATACCGGGGTCGTCCGCGGCTTCAGCCTCGATCTCGGCGCCGTCCGGACCGCAAGCATGGTCTGGCGCGTCTACGGCCCCTATGCGCGCGCGCCCCTGGGTGCGCTGAGCGGCCAGTACAGGAGCGGCAACGCCAACGCCCCCTCGACCGCCGGCAACGCGCTCTCCGGCGTCCGGGGCAACAAGGTGACCCTGCTGCCGCTGCCGCTCCAGGGCAGCGGCAACATCAACGTCGCCTTCGGCGTCACCGCCCTCGATCTCGACCTCGTTCCGCCCGGGCGCCGGCGCTGAAGCGCGCGAGGGCGCCAAGATTACCATTTGCTAACCTCGACCGGACAAGATCGATTCAAATCCCGCGCTTTCGGGCAGCCGGCGGCGCCGGTACAGGAACATCGCCGATCCTGTCACGTTGAGATCGCGTGACAGGTCGCAGTGAGTGAGAAAGCCGGTCGATGGTCGACATCCGCGTACTCATCGTCGAGGACGATCCCTTCATTGCGATGGACATCGAGACGGCGGTCGCCGATGAGCTCGGCGACGGTGTCGAACTGATCGTCGTCGAATCCGTGGCGGAGGCGCGGCGGATGACCGGGCAGCGGCTCGACTGCGCCCTGCTCGACATCAATGTGGTCGATGGCGAGACCTTCGAGGTGGCGCGCGTCCTTCAGGACACCGGCACGCCTTTCGCCTTCGTTTCCGGTTCGGCTCCGCATGACGTGCCGGCCCCGCTGCGTGGGGCCCGCTTCCTGCGCAAGCCCTTCTCGACGCGCGAGGTGGCCGCCTTCGTCACGAGCGCGGTCGGCCTCGCCGCGCCCAAGGCGGCGCCGGGCTGAGCTGTCAGAGCCGCTTCCGGTCCGTTTGAGGCGATCTGCGCTTCCGTTAGCTCGAGATTGCCCTAATCCTGCGCGGCAGGGCTCGTCCGTTTCGGAAACACGATCGTCACCCGCGTGCCGGGGCGATCGCTCCGTTGCGGATCGAGCGGCCCGGAGGACATCGTCGCCCGCATGCTGCGCAGCAGGCTCGCGATCACGGTCTGGCCGAGGCCCTGGCTCGCGGCTTCCGCCGGCATGCCGACGCCGTCATCCTCGATCGACAGGGAGAGCGCCGGCTCCCCCTGGTTTCCGGTCCGCGCGAAGCGGATGACGATCCGTCCCGGGATGCCGTCGGGGAAGGCGTGCTTGATCGCGTTGGTCACCAGCTCGTTGACGATGACGACGAAGGACACCGCATCGCGGCCCGGCAGGCGGATCGATTCCATCTCGAGCTCGATCCGGATCGGCCGGCCCTCCGCCGCCTTGCCGATCTCGGCGAGCAGATCCTCCATATAGGGGCGGGCATCGATCTCGTCGGTCTCTATGTCCAGGCGCAGCCGCCGCTGCCCGGCCGCGATCGCCTGGATGCGCGCCTGCGCCTGCGCCAGCGCAGCCTTCACCGCCGGCTCCCGTGTCTGCCGGCTCTGGACGTTGAGCAGGGCCGAGACCATGGCGAGGTTGTTGCCGACGCGGTGGTTGACGTCGCGCAGCAGCGCCTCGATGCGCAGGCGCTCGCTTTCGAGCTGCCGGGTGCGCTCGCCGACGATCCGCTCGAGCTCCGCGTTGCTGATCGCGAGCGCGGCGCTGCGGCGCTGGCGGCTGCGCAATTGCAGCCAGGCGGCGAAGGCGAGCCCGGCAAGGGCGATGACGACGCCGGAGCTGCCCCACAGGCGCCGCCGCTCCTCCCGGCGGTAGAGCGACATCAGGCGGATGTTCTCGCCCTGCTGGATCGCCTGGACCGTGTCGCGCAGCCGGTCCATCGCGGCGACGCCGGCCTCGCCGCGGATCAGCGCCAGCGCCTCCTGGCGCCGTCCCGCCTGTTCGAGCGTGATCGTCCGGTCGAGCTCGGCGAGTTTGGCGGCCATGTCCGTGCGCAAGGATACGATCCGCTCCTTCTGGATGGGATCGGCATCGACCAGTGCCGCCAGGATGTCGAGCTCCGGCCCGGCCGCAGCCCGGCCTTCCGTGAACGGTTCGAGATAATCCGCCTCGCCGGTGAGCAGATAGCCGCGCTGGCCGGTCTCGGCATCGCGCATCCGGCCGAGGAAGCGCTCGGCGCGCTCGCGGATCTCGATCGCATGGGAGACGCGGTCGGCCGTCTGCCGCGCCTGCCGGTTGACCCAGGCGGCCAGAAGGATGGCGACCGCGACCACGCCGATCGCGACGATCGTCGTCGTCGCGGAGCGGAAGCGCTGGCCGACGACGGGAAGGGCCGGGATCTGAAAGCGGCTGCGGGGCCTCACCTGAGCAGACATGTCGCTCGTATCAAGGGATGCATCGCGACATCCGTAGAGCATCGGACCGGAAAGTGAAATTCACTTTGATGTCTCGCCCGTGGGTGTGGCCTGGCAAGGCCTCAGCTTTCCGCGTCGTCGCGCTCGCCGCCGGCGACGATCTGGCGGCCGAGAATCGCGCCGAGCACGACGATGCCACCGGCCGCCGCCATGCGCCAGCTCAGCCGCGAGCCGATCAGCTTCGCCGCCAGCGGCGCCGCCGCGAGCGCGGCCGTCGCCGCCGGGCGCGGTGGCCTGCGCCGGCCCTTGACGATGAGCGCGGTGGCGAAGGCCAGCACGGAGGCGCCGAGCAGGCCGCCGGCGATCCACAGGCTGGCGGCGACGGCGCCGTGGCGAAGCTCCAGCACGGTATGGAGCGCGCTGAGCGCATAGCCGCCGGCGCAGAGCAGGAGCAGCGCGGCGAGGCCGAACAGGCCGTAGACGGTGACATTGCGCTTCACCACCCCGGACACCTCCGAGGAAATGAAGGACCCGAGCCCCCCGAGCATGGTCAGCGCGCCGTGAGAAAGCCGACGAACAGGCCGATCGCCGCCGCCAGCCCGAGCGCGCGCAGCGGCCGTTCGCGGATCTCGGCCTCGATCAGCTGCTGGAGCTCGCTCGCCTGTTCCTTGGCGACGTCGACCATGCGGTCGGTATCGACGCCGACGGCGCGAAGCCGCTCGCTGACATTGGCGGCGATATCCTCGGCGCTGCGCGTCAGCGTGTCCTCGAGCGCGCTCGCCTGGCGCTTGGCGCGGGCTCCGGCCTGGCGCACCCCTGCGGCCACATCCTCGGCGCCGGCTTCGGCTTCGGCCTTCGCGGCCCTGGCGGCGGCCGCTGCCTGACGTTTCGCGGATGTCGTGTTGGCCATGGCGGTGTCGTCCTGTCCTGAAGAGGTTTCGATGGTGGCGGGGAGAAGCGGCGGGCGCAAGGGCGCCTTTCCCGGCAACGCGCCTGCCGCTTATCTGTTCCGGCTCAGGCGGCGGGGCTGGCGCTGGCCTCCTCGGCCTCCTCCCTGGCCTTCTGGCGGCGATAGCGCGCGAATTCCTCCTGCGCCACCATGGCGACGATCAGGATCGGCGTCGAGAGCACTGCGCCCACCGGCCCCCACAGCCAGAGCCAGAAGATGAAGGCGATGAAGACGAGGAAGGGCGAGATCGTCAGCCGGTTGCCGACGAAGACGGGCGTGACCGCGTTGCCCTCGATCAGATGCAGGACGTAATAGGCCGCCGCCGGCCACAGCGCCGCGGGCAGGGAGGGGGCGTCGATCAGCGCGCCCGCGAAGAGCAGGACCGCGACGATGATCGGGCCGATGAAGGCGAGATAGTTGAGCAGGAAGGCGAGCGCGCCCCAGAACACCGGGAAGGGCAGGCCGGCGAGCCAGGCGATCGCCATGGCCAGCGCGCCCATGCCGAGATTGATCACCGTCACCAGGCCGAAATAGCGCGCGACCCGTGCCTCGATCTCCTCGAAGAAGGAGCCGGCTGAACGGCGCGCCCCGCGGCCGAGGCACAGCCTCAGCACCCGCGCCTTGAGGTGGCGGCGCGTCGCCAGCCAGAAATAGATCGTCGCGACGAAGACGAGCAGGCCGCCCGCCGCCGCCGACGAGGTCAGCGCGATGTCGAACAGCGGATTGCCCTGCGAGACGTTGAGCGCGGCGCTCTTGCCGGTGATCGAGGCGAGGCCGCGCTTGAACTCGTCCATCAGGGCGAAGACGCCGGAAAGCTTGCTCTGCAGCGCCGCCATCATGGCCGGCGCCTGGTCGCTCCAGCCGGCGACCGGCACGGCGAGGATGGCGACCGCACCTGCGATGAGGCCGATGAACATGAGCACGACGAGCGCCGCCGCCGCATGTTGCGGCACGCCCTGGCGCACCAGCCAGTCGACGAAGGGGCCGAGCACGAGCCCGAAGATGACGCCCGCCACCACCGGCATGGCGACGACCTTGGTCAAGGCGAGCGACGCCGTCGCCAGGATGACGAAGATGCCGACGATGGCGTAGCGGAGGATGAGGTCGTGCTCATAGGGCGTGACCTCTTCGGTGTCTTCCACCGGCTCCGGCTCCGGCTCCGCCCTGTAGCGCGGAAACGGCCGCCAGGCCGACGAATCGAGCATGTTCATGGGTCCAGGCGTCCCGCAGCGCCCCGTCGGGCGCACCGAAAGCGTCAACGCCGGAAGGGTCGGCCGGGTTCCGCTGGGTTAGCGGTCCTCAATGCGCCTCGTCCCAATTGCCGGCGGCCCTCGCCTCGACCGCGAGCGGAACCCGCAGCTCGACGGCCGGGAGCGGGGCGTCGACCATCACCCGCTCGATCACCGGCAGGGTCTTTTCCACCTCCTCCTCCGGCACCTCGAAGACGAGCTCGTCATGGACCTGCAGCAGCATGCGGGCATTGAGCCGCTCGGCGGCGAGCGCTGAATCCATCCGGATCATGGCGCGGCGGATGATGTCGGCGGCCGAGCCCTGGATCGGCGCGTTGATCGCCTGGCGCTCGACGAAGGCGCGCTCGGAGGGGTTCTTCGAGGCGACCGCCGGAAAATGGCAGACCCGGCCGAAGATCGTGGTGACCAGGCCATGGGCGCGCACCTGCGTCTTGGTCTGGTCCATATAGTCGCGGATGCCGGGGAAGCGCTCGAAATATTTGCGGATATAGGCGCTCGCCTCCTCGCGGCCGATGCCGAGCTGGTTGGCGAGGCCGAAGGCCGAAATGCCGTAGATGATGCCGAAATTGATCGCCTTGGCGCGGCGGCGCACCTCGCTCGGCATGCCCTGGACCGGCACGCCGAAGATCTCGGAGGCCGTCATCGCATGGATGTCGATGCCGTCGGCGAAAGCCTGCCTGAGCTGCGGAATCTCGGCGATATGGGCGAGGATGCGCAATTCGATCTGGCTGTAGTCGGCCGAGACCAGCTTGTAGCCCTTTTCCGGCACGAAGGCGGTGCGGATCTTGCGGCCGGCCTCGGTGCGGATCGGGATGTTCTGCAGGTTCGGCTCCGAGGAGGAGAGCCGGCCCGTCGTCGTCGCCGCCAGCGCATAGGAGGTGTGGACCCGGTTGGTCTGAGGGTTCACATGGCCCGGCAGCGAATCCGTATAGGTCGATTTCAGCTTGGCGAGCTGGCGCCAGTCGAGGATCTTCGCCGGCAGCGCATGGCCCTGCTCGGCCAGCTCCTCCAGCACGCCGGCGCCGGTCGCCCATTGCCCGGTCGCGGTCTTCCTGGCGCCTTCCAGCCCCATCTTGCCGAACAGGATGTCGCCGAGCTGCTTGGGGCTGCCGATGGTGAATTTCTCGCCGGCGAGCGCGTAGATCTCGTCCTCCAGCCGTGCCAGCCCCTGCGCGAAATCGCCGGAGAGGCGCGACAGGATCTGGCGGTCGATGGCGATGCCGCGCTTCTCCATCTGGGCGAGCACGGCGACCATCGGCCGTTCCAGCACCTCGTAGACGGTGGTCTTCTTCTCGGCGGGCAGGCGCGGCTTCAGCGTAAGCCAGAGCCTCAGCGTGACGTCGGCGTCCTCGGCGGCATAGTCGGTCGCCCGGTCGAGCGGCACCTTGTCGAAGGTGACCTGCGCCTTGCCGGTGCCGGCGACCTGCCCGTAGGGGATCGTCTCATGGCCGAGATGCAGCGCGGCGAGCCGGTCCATGCCGTGGCTGTTGGAGCCGGCATCGAGCGCATAGGAGATCAGCATCGTGTCCTCGATCGGGGATATCGTGAGCCCGTGGCGCTCCAGCACGATGAGGTCGTATTTCAGGTTCTGGCCGATCTTGAGCACGCTGGCGTCGGCGAGCAGCGGCTTCAGCGCCGCCACGGCCTCTGCCAGCGGGATCTGGCCGGCGAGCAGCCCCTCGTCGAACAGCCCGCCGTCGCCGCCGCGATGCTGCAGCGGGACATAGCAGGCGCGGCCGGGCGCGACCGCAAGCGAGATGCCGCAGAGATCGGCCTGCATCGCGTCGAGCGAGGTGGTCTCGGTGTCGAGCGCGACATGGCCGGTCTCATAGGACCAGGCGATCCAGCGTTCGAGATCGGTGAGCGTGCGCACGCATTCATAGGTCGAGCGGTCGATCTTGGCCGCGAGCGCCTCGTTCCTGCGGGAGGCTGCGAGATCGGCGGGCTTCAGCCAGCCGGCTTCCCCGCCCGTCGCCTCGGCCAGGGTCGCGGCGGCAGCGGGGGCGGCCGGGGTCGTGTCGGAGACGGCGTCCTCGATCGTGTCGGCACCGGCATGAAGCGCCTTCAGCTCGGCCGTGCGCGAACCGCCCGGCGCCAGCGCCGGATCGGCCTCGATCGCGCCGACATCGGCCTCGTAGGCCTCGCCGACGCGCCTGGTGATGGTGGTGAACTCCATCGCCTTGAGGAAGGCGACGAGCTTCACCGGGTCGGGCTCGACCAGCGTCAGCTCTTCGAGCGGCGTCTCGACCTTAACGTCGTCGACGAGGCTGACGAGCTTGTGCGAGAGGCGCACCTTCTCGACCACCTCCGGGTTGGTCAGCGTCTCGCGGCGCTTCGGCTGCTTGATCTCGCCGGCCCGCGCCAGCAGGGTTTCGAGGTCGCCGTATTCGCCGATGAGCTGGGCGGCCGTCTTGATGCCGATGCCGGGCGCGCCCGGCACGTTGTCGGTGGCGTCGCCCGCCAGCGCCTGGACATCGGTGACCCTGTCGGGCGTCACGCCGAAATACTCGACCACCTCCGGCTCGCCGATGCGGCGCTCGGCCCGGAAGCCTGAGCCCTTCTTCTGGTCGCCGGAGGCGGGGTCGTACATGGCGACGCCCAGCCGCACGAGCTGCATCAGGTCCTTGTCGGCCGAGACGATCAGCACGTCGGCGCCGGCCTCGCGCGCCTGCCTGGCATAGGTCGCGATCAGGTCGTCGGCCTCGTAGACGTCCTGCTCGACCGGGATCAGGCCGAAGGCGCGCACCGCCTCGCGCATCAGCGGGAATTGCGGGATGAGATCGGCCGGCGGATCGGAGCGGTTGCCCTTGTAGGCCGGGTAGATCGCCTTGCGGAACGAGTTCTCCGACTTGTCGAAGACGATGGCGAGATGGGTCGGCTTCACGCCGAGCACGCCCTCGCGCACGAACTGGAACAGCTTCGTCGCGAAGAGACGGACCGCGCCGGAGGGCAGCCCGTCCGAGCGCGACAGATATTTCCGATCCTGGTTGATCGACTGGAAATAGGCCCGGAAGATGAAGTTCGAGCCGTCGACCAGGAAGAGATGGTCGCCGGGCTTCAGGGCGGGCGCGGTCTTGGTTGTCTCGCTCATGGCGCGGACCATAAGCGGGCCGGCGCGGCCGGTCCATCGCGATGCCCCGGCGGCGCGCAAGAAGCTGTCAGGAACGGCGCGCCTACTTCACGATGGTATCGATCTCGGCGAGCTCCTCGGCCGTCAGCGCCCAGTCGGCCGCCTTGACGTTCACCGCGATCTGCTCGGGCTTGGTCGCGCCGGCGATGACGCTCGACACCACCGGCTGCGCCGCGAGCCACGAGAAGGCGAGCTCGACCAGCGTCCTGCCGCGCGCCTCGGCGAAGGCGCCGAGCCCCTCGATCCGGCGCCAGTTGTCCTCGCTGAGGATCTGGCCGGCGCGCTCCGGCTGCTTGGTGAGGCGCGCGCCTTCCGGCATCGCCGCGCCGCGCTTGTACTTGCCGGTGAGCGCGCCGTTGGCGAGCGGGAAATAAGGCAGAAGCCCCATGCCGTAATGGGCGATGGCCGGGATCAGATGCTTCTCGGCGCCGCGCTTCAGCAGGCTGTACTCGTCCTGGGCCGAGGCGAAGCCCGGGATGCCGAGGTCGCGCGCCGTCCATCGCGCGTCGGCAACCTGCCAGGCGACCAGGTTCGAGCAGCCGATATAGCGGACCTTGCCCTGGGTCACGAGGTCGTCCATCGCGCGCAGCGTCTCCTCGATCGGGGTCAGCGGGTCCGGCCGGTGGAACTGGTAGAGGTCGATCCAGTCGGTCCTGAGTCGCTGGAGCGATGCCTCGACGGCGCTCATGATGTAGCGGCGCGAGCCGCCCTTCTTCATGCCCTCGGCATCCATGTCCATGCCGAACTTGCTGGCGAGCACGATCTCCTTGCGCCGCGCGCCCAAAACCTCGCCCAGCGCCGCCTCGGAGCCGCCGCGCTCGCCATAGACGTCGGCGGTGTCGAAGAGCGTGATGCCGTGCGCGATGGCGGCGTCGACGACCTTGCGGGTCGCCTCGAGATCGATGCGGCCGCCGAAATTGTTGCAGCCGAGCCCGACGAGCGAGACGCGCAGGCCCGAGCGGCCGAGATTGCGGAATTGCATGGCGGTGGTCCTCCTCCGGAATCCGCTTACAGGACCAGAGCCGGCCCGGCTCGACAAGCGCGGCCACCGTCATCCGCGCACTGCATCGGGCGCAGGGCAAAGCCGCCGGCCGCGACAGCCGTATTTGACTTTGCGCAAGGCGCGAGGCCGGTGTTTCGGCCACGATGTTCCGAACAACTCAACCACCGGAGACCGCGATGGCCTCATCGATCAAGAGCATCTTCACCGCCTATACCGAGGAAGGCCAGGGCGAGCAGGAGTCGGCGCTCGGCTACGCTCTGTCGCTCGCGCAGCAGGCGGCCGCGCATCTGACGATCCAGGCCGCGGCGATGCGCTATGCCATACCGGCTTCCTTCGTCGGGGATTTCGGCGTCGCCTTCGTCCATGCCGAGAACCGCCGCATCGGCGTGCTGGCGGAGCGTTTCGCGGAGCTCGCGCGCACCAGCGCCGACCTCGCCGGCGTGACCAGCACGATCGAAACGCCGCGGCTGGTCTATGCCGAGCTCGGCGAGCGGCTGGTGAACCATGCCCGCGTCCACGATCTGAGCGTGCTCGACCTGGAGAAGGACGCCGCCGAGCGCGACCGCGGCCTGATCGAGGCGGCGCTGTTCGAGAGCGGCCGGCCGGTGATCATCGTGCCGCCGGGCTGCGAGACCTTCGCCGCCGGGCGCATCCTGATCGCCTGGGACGGCAGCGCCGGCGCCGCCCGCACGGTGGCCGAGGCCCGGCCGTTCCTGCCGGGCGCGGAGGTGGAGATCCTCTCCGTCATCGGCGAGAAGGACCTGTCGCGGATCGTCGCGGGGGCGGAGCTCGCGCCGCATCTGGCGCGGCACGGCGCCAAGGTCGGCGTGCGCAACCTCGCTCTTCCGGGCGGCAGCGACGTGGCCGAGGCGATCCGGCAGGCGGCGACGGAATTCCGCGCCGATCTGATCGTCTGCGGCGCCTACAAGCATTCGCGGCTGCGCGAATGGCTGCTCGGCGGCGTCACGCAGTCGCTCTTGAAGGCGACGCCGCTGCCGCTCCTGATGAGCCGTTGAGGATAAAGCCGCCGGCGGCCGCGCGGGCTGCCGGCGTTCCGCTTCAGGCCACTTCGGCCCTGAGCTTCTGCGAGCGCTTGCGCTCGTTCGGGTCGAGGATGCCCTTGCGCAGGCGGATCGATTTCGGCGTCACCTCGACCAGCTCGTCGTCGTCGATCCAGGCGAGCGAGCGTTCCAGCGTCATCCGGATCGGCGGGGTCAGGCGCACCGCTTCGTCCTTCGAGGTCGTTCGGATATTGGTGAGCTTCTTGCCCTTGAGCACGTTCACCTCGAGATCGTTCTCGCGGGTGTGCTCGCCGACGATCATGCCCTGATAGACCTTCCAGCCCGGTTCGATCATCATCGGGCCGCGGTCTTCCAGATTCCAGAGCGCGTAGGCGACCGCCTCGCCGGTCTCCATCGCGATCAGCACGCCGTTGCGGCGCCCGGCGATCTCGCCCTTGTAGGGCATGTAGGCGTGGAACAGCCGGTTCATGATCGCGGTGCCGCGGGTATCGGTCAGGAGCTCGCCCTGATAGCCGATCAGGCCCCGCGTCGGCGCATGGAAGACGAGGCGCAGGCGGTTGCCGCCCGAGGGCTTCATCTCCAGCATGTCGGCCTTGCGCTCGGACATCTTCTGCACGACGACGCCGGAATGCTCCTCGTCGACGTCGATCACGACCTCCTCGATCGGTTCGAGCAGCTGGCCGGCCTCGTCGCGGGCGAAGACGACGCGCGGGCGCGAGACGCCGAGCTCGAAGCCCTCGCGGCGCATCGTCTCGATCAGGATGGCGAGCTGCAATTCGCCGCGGCCCGAGACGACGAACGAATCCTTGTCGGAGGATTCCTCGACCTTGAGCGCGACGTTGCCTTCCGCTTCCTTGAACAGGCGGTCGCGGATCATCCGGCTCGTCACCTTGTCGCCCTCGGTGCCGGCGAGCGGGGAATCGTTGACCGAGAAGGTCATCGAGACGGTCGGCGGGTCGATCGGCTGGGCCTTGATCGGCTCGGTGACGGCGGGGTCGCAGAAGGTGTCGGCGACGGTGCCCTTCACCAGGCCCGCGATCGAGACGATGTCGCCGGCGACCGCTTCCTCGATCGGCTGGCGCTCGATGCCGCGGAAGGCGAGGATCTTCGAGATGCGGCCGGTCTCGACGGTCGTGCCGTCGCCGGAGAGCACCTTGATCGCCTGGTTCGGCTTCGCCGTGCCGGAGGTGACGCGGCCGGTGATGATGCGGCCGAGATAGGGGTTGGCCTCGAGCAGCGTGCCGATCATGCTGAACGGGCCGTCCTCGACCTTGGGCGCCGGGACGTGCTTGAGGATGAGGTCGTAGAGCGGGGCGAGCCCCTGGTCCTGCGGGCCTTCCGGCGAGGGCGCCATCCAGCCCTGCTTGCCCGAGCCGTAGAGGATCGGGAAATCGAGCTGCTCGTCGCTGGCGTCGAGCGCGGCGAAGAGGTCGAAGACCTCGTTGATGACCTCCTGCGTGCGCGCGTCGGGCTTGTCGACCTTGTTGATCGCGACGATCGGGCGAAGGCCGAGCTTCAGCGCCTTGGAGACCACGAACTTGGTCTGCGGCATCGGGCCTTCGGCGGCGTCGACCAGCACGATGGCGGAATCGACCATGTTCAGGATGCGCTCGACCTCGCCGCCGAAATCGGCGTGGCCGGGGGTATCGACGATGTTGATGCGCGTATCCTTCCAGACGACCGAGGTCGCCTTGGCCAGGATGGTGATGCCGCGCTCCTTCTCGATGTCGTTGGAATCCATGACGCGCTCGGCGACGCGCTGGTTCTCCCGGAAGGCGCCGGATTGCTGCAGGAGCTTGTCGACGAGGGTGGTCTTGCCATGGTCGACGTGCGCGATGATGGCGATGTTGCGCATGGGCATGCGGGGTCGGGCCTTGCTTTCAAGGCCACGAGCCGGTCTGGGGCGATGCCCCGCCGGCGCAGCCTGTTTCATCTGAAACTGGAGTTCGTTGCGCTGCACATAAACCGTGGCGGGCGTTTCGGCAACCGCCGCGGCTGCTGAAAGGTGAGTGCGGTCAGCTCTCCGCCAGCGCCCGCTGGCGCTCGGCCACCGCCCGGCCGACCTGGTCGATGGCGAGGCGGTAGGCGGTGAGCGCGGCGGTGTCGAGGTCGCCCGTGGCGTAGTCGGCGAGCACGCGGGTCAGGATCTGGTCCGCCTCATGGCCGAGCCGCATCAGTTCCGCCTCGTCCTCGCAGGAGCGGATGACGGCAAGCAGCGCGAGCAGTTCGTCGAGCCCCGCCATGGCGCGCCGGCGCCGGTTGGCGCTCTCGCGGCCGAGCAGCGCCGCCCCGCCCGTGCCCAGCGCCGAGAGCGCCATGGCGCCGATATAGAACCAGTCGCCGTAACGGTCGAAGAAGCTCTCCTGCTCGCCGTCGATATAGGCGGCCGCGCCCGTATGGACCGGGAGCGGCGCGTCCTTGTCGGTCGAGGGCGTCTCCAGCGCCTGCACGGCCGGCAGCTCCGCCGCCAGCGTCAGCCGGAGGTCGAGGATGTCCTTGGTCAATTCGCCGATGAGATTGTCGTCGAGCCTGCGCGCCGCGACGAGGCGCGAGGTGATCGAGATGGTCGGCAGGCTTTCGGAGGGGCGCGGCGGGTCGCCCCCCAGCGCCCCGCGGACGATCTCGCCGGTCTCGATCGCGCGGTAATGCGCGGCGAGCGCGTCGGCCTCGCGGATGGGGATCAGCACGGGATCGCCGCCCCAGGCATCGCGCAGCCGGCGCAGCGCGTCGTTGTTGGTGTGGGAGCCGACGGCGTTGATCGCGAAGAAGACGTCGATGCGCTTCTCCTTCGCCGCCGGGACGATCTCCTCCTGGTTCAACGCGACGATCTCGACCTCCTCGGGCCGGACCTCGTATTGCGTCAGCACCCGCTTCAGCAGCGCCGTGTTGCCGGCGGGCTTTTGGGCGACCCCGACCTTGCGGCCGCGCAGATCGGCGATGCGGCCGATCGCCGTCTCGGCCCGGGTGATGAAGAAGGGGAAGCTCCGGCGCGTGATCAGCACCGTGTCGGCGGTCGCGGGCATGGCGATGTCGGCGCGCAGCATGGCGAGATCGGCCTGGCCCGCATCGATCCGCTTCGCGCTGTCCTCCGACCCTTCCGTCAGGACGAGGCGCAGCCGCACCGGCGCCTTGTCGCGGGTGAGGCCCTGGACGAAGGCGGCCGCCATGCGGGCATCCTCCGAGCCGAGCGGCCCGACGGCGAGTCGCAAGCTGTGCGGCTGGCCGATATAGTAGAACACCGCTGCGGCAAGCCCGGTGAGCGCGAGCAGAACCGCCACCGCCGCCAGCCCGCGCCTGCCGATGCCCAGCCGGTTCAATCCAACCCCCCTCTTCGCCCGTCCAGCATGGCTTCCTTCGCCATCATGTCGCAAGTACGGCATGCGCCGGCGGACCGAGCGTGCTAAACGCGCGCCATGCCCATCGGTTCTCATCTCGCGATCAAGATCTGCGGCCTCTCCACGCCCGAGACGCTCGCGGCGGCGTTGGCCGGCGGGGCCGACATGGTCGGCTTCGTCTTCCATCCGAGAAGCCCGCGCTTCGTCGCGCCAGAGCGCGCCGCGCAGCTTGCCGCAACCGCGCGCGGCAAGGCGGAAATCGTCGCGCTGATCGTCGACTGGGACGAAAAGCGCGCGGCCGATCTGGTGGAGACCCTGAAGCCCGACTGGCTGCAACTGCACGGCACGGAAACGCCCGAGCACGCGGCCGCCATCGCGGCAGCGGCCGGCCGGCCGGTGATGAAGGCGCTCGGCATCGCGGGCGCGGCCGATCTCGAGGCCATCGCGCGCTATGCCGGCGCGGTCGAGCGCATCCTGCTCGACGCCAAGCCGCCGAAGGACGCCGCCTTCCCCGGCGGCCATGGCCGGCCCTTCGACTGGAGCCTGCTCGCCGGCCTCGACCCTCGGCAGCCCTTCATGCTATCGGGCGGCCTCGATCCGGCGAATGTCGCGGAGGCGATCCGCATCGCGCGGCCGGCGGGGGTCGATGTCTCCTCCGGCGTCGAAAGCGCGCCGGGGATCAAGGATCCGCTGCGGATCGCGGAATTCATCGCGGCGGCGCGCAAGGCCGCCGCGGCCATGCAGGAAGGTTTGCGCGCATGAACGCCCCCGCCAGTCCCAACAGCTACCGCAACGGCCCCGACGAGAACGGCCGCTTCGGCCTGTTCGGCGGCCGCTTCGTCGCCGAGACGCTGATGCCGCTGATCCTGGAGCTGGAGCAGGCTTATAATGCGGCCAAGGCCGATCCTGCCTATCACGCCGAGATGGCGGCGGGCTTGAAGCATTATGTCGGGCGGCCCTCGCCGCTTTATTTCGCCGAGCGCCTGACCGAGCATTTCGCCGGCGCGAAGATCTACCTGAAGCGCGAGGAGCTGAACCACACCGGCTCCCACAAGGTGAACAACGTGCTCGGCCAGATTCTGCTGGCGCGGCGGATGGGCAAGAAGCGCATCATCGCCGAGACCGGCGCCGGCCAGCACGGCGTCGCGACCGCGACGCTGTGCGCCCGCTACGGGCTCGAATGCATTGTCTACATGGGCGCCGTCGACGTCGCCCGTCAGGCGCCCAACGTCTTCCGCATGCAGATGCTCGGCGCGAAGGTCGTGCCCGTCGAATCCGGCACCAGGACGCTGAAGGACGCGATGAACGAGGCGCTGCGCGACTGGGTGACCAACGTCGCGACGACCTTCTACTGCATCGGCACGGTCGCCGGTCCCCATCCCTATCCGGCGATGGTGCGCGACTTCCAGTCAATCATCGGCAGGGAGACGCGCGAGCAGATGCAAGAGGCCGAAGGCCGCCTTCCCGATTCACTGATCGCCTGCATCGGCGGCGGCTCGAACGCGATGGGCCTGTTCCACCCCTTCCTCGACGATGCTTCGGTCGAGATCTACGGCGTCGAGGCGGCCGGCCACGGCATCGAAAGCGGGCTGCACGCCGCCTCGCTCACCGGCGGACGCCCCGGCGTGCTGCACGGCAACCGCACCTTCCTGCTGATGGACGAGGACGGGCAGATCAAGGACGCCCATTCGATCTCGGCCGGGCTCGACTATCCCGGCATCGGCCCCGAGCATTCCTGGCTGCACGATATCGGCCGGGTGAAATATCTCTCCGCGACCGACGAGGAGGCGCTCGATGCGTTCCAGCTCATCTCCCGGCTGGAAGGCATCATCCCGGCGCTGGAAAGCGCCCATGCGCTCGCTCGCGTCGCCGAGCTCGCTCCGCAAAAGTCGAAAGACCATCTGATGGTGGTCAATCTCTCCGGCCGCGGCGACAAGGACATCCCGCAGGTCGCGGAGATTCTGGCGGCGCGCTGAAATTGCACGGACGGCCTTTTGACTTCCGCTGCGGCAATTGCAAGCATCGGTGCCGGAGTGACGTTGAGAGAACGGGGCCGGGGCCATGGGGGGCAGCGGTAACGATCGCCGGCCGGGTGAAACCGGGCCAGGCCCGGTCGGCTTGCCGGTCGAACTTGCTTTCCTGGGCCGGCACGGCCTGGCGCCCTCGCATCTCGCCCGCGCCGCCGAAAGAGCCGCCCGCGGCCGCACCGAGCCCGCCCGTGAGGCGATCGCGCTCGGCCTGATCGACGAGGCCGGCTTCTATCGCGCGCTCGCCGCCGAGATGGGGCTTGCCTTCGTCGCGCGGCCGCCGCGCCTCAGACCCGGCGGCGGCCATGACGCGATCCTGCGCCAGGGCATCGCGCCGACCGCCGGCGATCCCCGCTTCCGCTTCGTCCTCGCGCCCGAGGGGGCGGCGCTTCGGCGCCTCATCGAAGCCGGGCCGCGCAACCGTGGCGACATCGCGGTGACGACGCCGAGCCGCTTCGCCGGAGTGTTGCGCCAGAGCAATGCGGGCGCGCTCGCCGAGCATGCGGCCGGCCTCGATCCTGCCGGGCTCGCGCGCGTCAGCGCCCGCACCGGGGCGAGCCGCGGCCAGGTCGTCGCGGCCGGCTGCGGCACGGCGCTTGCCGCGATCGGCGGCGCCTTCGCCCCGCTTCCCACCTTCTCCGTGCTCGCGCTTCTGCTCGGCCCGTTCTTCCTCGGCCTGATCCTGCTGCGGCTGGCGGCGGCGATCGAGCGGGCGGCGCCCGATCTCTGGCGCGGCCATCGCTGGCGGATCGACGATTCCCGCCTGCCCGTCTACACCGTCGCCGTGCCGCTCTACCGGGAGCTTAAGGTCCTGCGGCAGCTGATCGACGCGCTCGGCGCGCTCGATTATCCGCCGGCCAAGCTCGATATCCGGCTGCTGATCGAGGCCGACGACACCGCCATGCGCGATGTGCTGGATGAGATGGCGCTGCCGTCGCATTTCAGGGTGGCGGTCGTGCCGCCCGGCCTGCCGCGCACCAAGCCGCGCGCGCTCAACCTGGCGCTGCTCGAAGCGCGCGGCTCGCTCTTCACGATCTTCGACGCGGAGGATATTCCCGACCCGCAGCAGCTGCGCATGGCGGCGGCGCGCTTCCTCGCCGGTCCCGACGATCTCGGCTGCCTGCAGGCGAGGCTGGTGATCGACCATGCCGAGGAAGGCGTGCTGCCCGGCCTGTTCGCGCTCGAATATGCCGGCCTGTTCGAGGTGCTCAATCCCGGCCTGCTGCAATGGCGGCTGCCGATCATGCTGGGCGGGACCTCGAACCATTTCCGCACCGCGGCGCTGCGCGCGGTCGGGGGCTGGGACGCCTGGAACGTCACCGAGGACGCCGATCTCGGCCTCAGGCTGGTGCGCGCCGGCTATCGCATCGGCGATCTGCCCTCGCGCACCCGCGAGGAGGCGCCGGTCTCAGTCCCGGCCTGGCTCCGGCAGCGCTCGCGCTGGATCAAGGGCTATATCCAGACGCTGGTGACGCATTCGCGCGCGCCGCTCAGCCTCCTGCGCGAGGCCGGCTTCGGGGCGGCCTTCACCTTCCTGTCGCTCGCCTTCGGCACGGTCGCGACGGCGCTCGGCTTTCCGGTCTTCGCCGCAGCCGCGCTCTGCGCCTGGTGGGACGGCGCGCTGCTCGCGCCGGTCGGCGTCTTCGCCACCCTGAGCGCGACGCTCGCGCTCGGAACCTGGGTCCTGGGCATGGTCGCGCTGTTCGTGCCGCCGATCGTGGGCGCGCTGCGCCGGGACGCGCCGGAGCTCCTGCTGCTCGTCCCGCTGCTGCCCTTGTATTACGCGCTGATCTCGGTCGCGGCCTGGATGGCGCTCTACGACTATTTCAACCGCCGCTTCGTCTGGAACAAGACCGAGCACGGGCTGGCGCGCCGGCGCCCGCCGTCCTGACCGTCACGAATGCCGCAGCCATTCGGCGGCGGCATCGGCCGGCGGCTGCTCCATGTTGAAGGAGCCGATGAAGCGGCCGTCCTTGCCCATCAGATAGACGAGCGCGGTGTGGTCCATGGTGTAGTCGCCGTCCTTCAGCGGGACTTTCTTGGCATAGGCGCGATAGGCCTTGATCACCGCGTCGATCGCGGCCCGGTCGCCGCTGAGCCCGACGATGCGCGGATCGAAGGAGCCAAGATAGCTCTTCATCGCGTCGGGCGTATCGCGCTCGGGATCGACCGTGATGAACAGCGCCCTGAGCCGCTGCGCCTTGTCGCTCTCGCCCGCGGCCCTCAGCGCCTCGGAGATCTCGAAGAGCTTGGTCGGGCAGATGTCCGGGCAATGGGTGAAGCCGAAGAAGACCAGGAAGGGCGCGCCCTTCAGATCGCCGTCCGACAGCGGCTTGCCGTCCTGCGTGACGAGCGTGAAGGCCCCCCCGACGCTCGCCGTGCCGTTTCCGCCGCCCCGGCCGGGCGAGAAGGTCAGGATCGCGGCGGCGGCGAGCGCCAGCGCGCCCACCAGGAAGACGACGAGAGGCAGGACGAGACGGCGGTTCACGGTAAGGCGCTTCCCCAGGGGCTTCCAGAGCATTTTCGAGCGAAGTGGGTACCGGTTCGCGTGAAGAAAATGCGACAAAATAAAAGGTTAGAGCATTTTCGCGATTCGAAGAAACGCGGAAATGCTCTAGAAACAGGCGACGATGGCGGCGATCAGACCGTCGGTGAAGAGCCGGTCGCCCTCGCGCCACCACAGGAGCAGGCCGGCGATGAGCAGGCCGAGGAAGCCCGCGCCGATGAGCGCGAGGCCAGCCCGGCTCATGGCGCCGGTTTCGACCTGCGGTGTCGGGTCTGCCTGTGACATGGCGTCATCTTATCGCCGGACGCTTTCCGGCGGAAGCGGGCGGCGTGACGCAGGCCTGTGCGGCGGTTGCATTATGCCTGGACTCGGATGAAGTAGGGGCCGGTTCGGTGCGGGTGGCGGAGCGGCCGTGGACGGTTCGATGGAAGGGGCGCCCGGCGCGGAGAACGAGACGCTCGTCGCCGACGACAAGGTCCGGGCGGCCTGGCTCTATTATGTCGAGGGCCTGACCCAGGAACAGATCGCCGAGACGCTGGGCCTCAACCGCATCAAGATCATCCGCATGCTCGCCGCGGCGCGCACCGAAGGCCTGATCAGGATCAGGATCGATGGACGCGCGGCCCGGCAGGTCGCGCTGGAGCGCGGCCTGATCGGGCGTTTCGGCCTCGCGGAGGCTGTGGTGGTGCCGCGCGCGCGCGATCCCGACAGCACGGCCGCGCTCGTCGGCCATGCGGCGGGAACCTGGCTCTCCGACAGGCTGCGCGACGGCCTGTCGGTCGCCGTCGGCTGGGGCCAGACCCTGCATCTGGCGCTGCGTGGCATGCAGCCGCGCCCGATCGAGGGGATGTCGGTGGTCTCGCTCCTGGGCGGGCTGACGCATTCGCGCAGCATCAATCCCTCCGCCGTGGCGCGTCGCGTCGCCGATCTGTTCGGCGCGGACTGCTTCCAGCTCACCGCGCCGGTCTTCGTGGCGCAGCCCGAAATCCGTGAGGCGCTCTGGCGCGAGCCGACGCTGCGCGAGCTGCGCGACAGGGCCCGGGCCGCGGACATCGCGCTCGTCAGCGTCGGCGACGTCCAGGGGAATGCCACGCTCTTCCGCGAAGGGTTGCTGCCCCGGGCCGATCTCGCCTCGCTGCGCAAGGCGCACGCCGTCGGCGATCTG
This sequence comes from Bosea sp. (in: a-proteobacteria), assembly GCF_023953965.1. Lineage (NCBI taxonomy): Bacteria > Pseudomonadati > Pseudomonadota > Alphaproteobacteria > Hyphomicrobiales > Alloboseaceae > Allobosea > Allobosea sp. The sequence goes on along the minus strand of NZ_JAMLIX010000001.1, from coordinate 1,014,194 downwards.
CTCTGCCACTTCATCGATGCCGAGGGCCGGCTGGTCGACCATCCCGTCAACCGCCGCGTCATGGCGGTGAGCCCGGCCGATCTCGCCGGGATCGGCCTCGTCGCGATCGCGGCCGGCGGCGCCGACAAGGAGCATGCGATCCGCGCGGCGCTGCGCGCCAGCGCGGCGAAGGCGCTGATCACCGACGAAAGCGCGGCCGAGGCGCTGCTGGCCGACGCATGATCGCGGCGCCGGGGCTGCGATTTGCGCTCCGAACCCGCCCGGATCTGAACAAATGTATTGAACGACACATCTATGTTCGATAAGGATCGCGAAGCCTGGCGGGGCGAGCGGTGCTGCTTGAAGGAAGGGCGGACGATGACGGTTGCCAAGGTGGGTCTGGGCGCGGAGCTTGCGGCGCGTGCTGAAGCACAGGGGCCCGTCACCATCGGCCTTGCCGGCGCCGGCCAGATGGGCACCGACATGGTGGTGCAGCTGGCGCTCATGCCCGGCGTCCGCCTCGGCGCCCTCTGCGAGATCGATCTCAAGGCCGCCCGCGACGCGCTGACGCTGGCGGGCCATGCGCAGGGCGACATCGCCGAGGCCGGCAACGCCGGCGGCATCGACACGGCGATAGAGGCCGGCAAGGTCGCCCTGACCCAGGATTTCAAGGCGCTCTGCGCGGCCGGCCGCGTCGATGTGGTGATCGACGCCACCGGCAATCCCAATATCGGCACGCTGATCGCGCTCGAAGCCTTCCGCAACGGCAAGCATGTCGTGATGCTCAATGTCGAGGCCGACATCACCATCGGCCGCCATCTCAAGGCGCAGGCGCGCAAGGCCGGCGTGGTCTATACCGGGGCTGCCGGCGACGAGCCCGCCGCCGCGCTCGAGATCGTCGGCTTCGCCCAGGCGCTCGGCTTCGAGATCGTCGCGGCCGGCAAGGGCAAGAACAACCCGCTCAAATTCGACGCGATGCCGGAGGAATACGAAGAGGAGGCGCGCCGCCGCAACATGAACGCGCGCATGCTGGTCGAGTTCGTCGACGGCTCCAAGACGATGATCGAGATGGTGGCGCTCGCCAACGCCACCGGCCTCGTTCCCGACGTGCCGGGCATGCACGGGCCGGCCGCGACGCGCGACGAGCTCGCCCGGGTGCTCTGCCCCAAGGCCGACGGCGGCATCCTGACGCGCAGCGGCGTCGTCGATTATTCGATCGGCAAGGGCGTCGCGCCCGGCGTTTTCTGCATCGTCAAGCCGCGCCATCCGCGCGTGCTCGAGCGCATGACCGATCTCAAGGTCGGGCCGGGCCCGTGCTACACGATTTTCCGTCCCTATCATCTGACGAGCCTCGAGGTGCCGCTTTCGGCGATCCGCGCGGTGGTCGGCGGCCGGCCGGACATGGAGCCGCTCGACCGGCCGGTGGCCGAATGCGTCGGCGTGGCCAAGCGCGACCTTCAGCCCGGCGACGTCCTCGGCAAGATCGGCGAGCGCGACTATCGCGGCTTCGCCATGACCTGGAGCCAGGCGCGCTCCGAAGGCGCCCTGCCGCTCGGCCTGGCCGAGAAGGCGCGGGTGACGCGGCCTGTGAAGGCTGGCGAGCGGCTGAGCTATGCGAACTGCGCGCCGGAGGAGAGCTTCGTCATCACCCAGATCCGCCGGCGGCTCGACCAGGCCGACGCCGCCTTCACCGACGCGGCCTGACGCCATGGCCAGGACACGGGAAGCCGATAACCGCCCCTTCGCCTTCCGGCATTTTTCGGCTGAGATCCTGCGGGACGCGCTGCGGCAGATGTATCTGATCCGGCGTTTCGAGGAGGGAGCCGAGGAGAGCTATATGCGCGGCCTCGTCCACGGTACCATGCATCTGTCGATCGGGCAGGAGGCTTCCGCCGTCGGCATCTGCCTGCCGCTGACCGATCGCGACCAGATCACCTCGACCCATCGCGGCCACGGCCATTGCATCGCCAAGGGCGCCGAGGTGAAGCGCATGTTCGCCGAGTTCTTCGGCAAGACCACCGGCTATTGCAAGGGCCGCGGCGGCTCGATGCACATCGCCGACGTGTCGAAGGGCAATCTCGGCGCCAACGGCATCGTCGGCGGCGGCATCCCGATCGCGGTGGGAGCCGCGCTCTCGCTCAAGATGCAGAAGCGCGACGACGTCGTCGTCTCCTTCTTCGGCGACGGCGCCAACAACGAGGGCGCCTTCCACGAGGCGCTCAACATGGCCTCGCTCTGGAAGCTGCCGGTCGTCTTCGTCTGCGAGAACAACGGCTACGGCATGTCGACCTCGACGGCCCGCTCGACCGCGGTCGCCAACGTCGCCGATCGCGCGGCGGCCTATGCCATGCCGGGCGTCACCGTCGACGGCAACGACCTCTCGGCGGTGGCCGAGGCCTCCGTCGCGGCGGTGGCGCGGGCCCGCGCCGGCGAGGGGCCCTCGCTGATCGAGTGCAAGACCTATCGCCATCGCGGCCATTCCAGGAGCGACCGCAACCGCTACCGCACCAAGGCCGAGATCGAGGAATGGATCGAGCGCGATCCGATCGGCCGCTTCGAGGCCCAGCTCCTCGATTACGGCGTGCTGACGAAAGAAGCGATCGCGGAGCTCGGCGCCGAGGTCGAGCGCGAGATCGCCGAAGGGATCGACTTCGCCAAGGACAGCCCCGCTCCGCTCGTCAGTGAGGTCGCGCGCTACGTCTACACGGAAGTGAGCCGATGAGCCCCCGCGAACTGTCCTACGCCCAGGCCATCCAGGAAGCCATGGCGATCGCCATGGAGGCGGATGAGCGCGTCTTCCTGATGGGCGAGGACATCGGCGTCTATGGCGGCGCCTTCCAGGTGACCGGCGACCTGATCGAGCGCTTCGGCCCCGAGCGGGTGCGCGACACGCCGATCTCCGAGCTCGGCGGCGCGGGCGTCGCGGTCGGTGCCGCCGTCACCGGCATGCGGCCGATCTTCGAGTTCCAGTTCTCCGATTTCGCGACGCTCGCCATGGAGCAGATCGTCAACCAGGCGGCGAAGATGCGCTATATGCTCGGCGGCGAGGTCTCGGTCCCGCTCGTCATGCGCTTTCCCGCGGGCTCCGGCACGGGTGCCGCGGCCCAGCACAGCCAGAGCCTGGAAGCCTGGTTCGGCCATGTGCCCGGCCTCAAGGTCATCCAGCCGGCGACGCCGCACGATGCCAAGGGCATGCTGCTCGCGGCCATCGCCGATCCCGACCCCGTGATGATCTTCGAGCACAAGCTGCTCTACAAGATGAAGGGCGAGGTGCCGGAAGGCCATTACACCGTGCCGATCGGCAAGGCGGCGGTCCGGCGCGAGGGCCGTGACCTGACCATCGTCGCCACCGCGATCATGGTGCACAAGGCGCTGGAGGCAGCCGAGACGCTGGCCGCCGAGGGCATCGACGTCGAGGTCGTCGACCTGCGCACGATCCGGCCGATGGATACGCAGACGGTGATCGCCAGCGTGAAGAAGACCTCGCGCCTGCTCTGCGTCTACGAGGGCGTCAAGACCTTGGGCGTCGGTGCGGAGGTCAGCGCCATGATCGCCGAGAGCGAGGCGTTCGACTATCTCGACGCGCCGATCCGCCGCCTCGGCGGTGCCGAGACGCCGGTGCCCTACAATCCCGAGCTCGAGAAGGCGACCGTTCCCCAGGTGCCCGATATCCTCGGCGCGGCGCGCGAGCTCGTCGGCGGGAGGGCCTGAAGCCCATGCCGACCGAAGTGATCCTGCCCAAGGTCGATATGGACATGGCGAGCGGGCGCATCGCGCGCTGGTTCGCCGATGAGGGCGCGACCGTCGCCAAGGGCGATGTCCTCTTCGAGATCGAGACCGACAAGGCGGCGATGGAGATCGATGCGCCGGCGAGCGGCGTCCTCGTCCGCGCGCCCGGCACGGAGGATGCCGATATCCCGGTCGGCGAGGTCGTCGCCTGGATCTATGGCGAGGGCGAGACCCCGCGATTCGATGCAAGCCCTGCCGCCCCGGCGCCGGTTGCCGCGACGATCGAGCCGCCCGCGCCATCGCAACCGGCTGGTACCGAGGTCCCGGCCGGCGCGCCGGCGCCCGGCCGGACCGTCGCGGCCACGCCGCTGGCGCGGCGGCTGGCGCGCGCGCGTGGCATCGACCTCACGCGCGTGACCGGAACCGGCCCGCGCGGGCGGGTGCAGGCGCGCGATGTCGAGGCGGCGCAAGGCGCGCCCTCTGTCGCGACTGCGGCCGCGCCCGCCGGGGCGACCTGGCTGCGGCGGGAGGGCGAGGGGCCGCCCTTGGTGCTGATCCACGGCTTTGGCGCGGAGACGGCGAGCTGGCGGCCGTTCCTGCAGGCTTTCCGCCGCGCCATGCCGATCGTCTCGATCGATCTGCCGGGCCATGGCGCGGCGGTGGAGGTTGCGGCCTCGCGGTTCGACGACCTCGTCGCCCATGCCGAGGCGCAGTTGCAGGCGCTCGGCATCGGCGTCGCCCATCTCGCCGGCCATTCGCTCGGCGGCGCGGTGGCGGCGGCGGTCGCGGCGGGGGTTGCGGTCGAGGCGCGCTCGCTCTTCCTCATCGCCCCGGCCGGCCTCGGCCCGGAGATCAATGCCGGCTTCACCGAGGGTTTCGCCGCGGCGACGGACGAGGCTGGCTTACGCATCTGGATGCGCGAGCTCGTCCAGGATCCCGAGAGCCTGTCCGACGCCTTCGTCAGGGCGGCGGCGCGGGCACGCGCCGATGGCCGCCAGGCGCGGGCGCAATCGGGTCTCGCGCGCGCCCTGTTCGCCGGGGGCACGCAACGCTTCTCGGTTCGCGGCGCGCTCGGCCGGCAGACGATCCCCGTCAAGGTCGTCGCGGGAACCGCCGACCGGATCATCCCGGCCCGCCATGCCCAGGGCCTGCCGGGGCAGATCGCGCTGCACCTGTTCGAGGGCCTCGGCCACATGCCGCAGCTGGAGAGCCGCGCGGCCGTCGCGGCGCTGCTCGACCAGCTCGTCTAGGATCTGGCGACGCTTGCCCTGCCGCTGTCATTCCGGGTTCGCGCCTAAAGGCACGCCCCGGAATGACAGTGGTGGTGCAGACCGGGAGTGCTCGGAACCTGCCGCCTAACCCTCGCGCACCGCGACGATGAACAGGCGCGGGAAGCGCAGCAGCACCTTGCCGTCGCTCTCGACCGGATAATGCGGTGCGATCTGCTCGCGGTAGCGCGCGAGGAACTGGGTCCGCTCCTCGGCCGTGAGCGGGTCGAGATAGGGCTTCAGCCCCGTGGTCGCGAACCATTCGGCGATGGCGTCGAGGCCGGCGAGCGCATGGACGTAGGTCGTCTGCCAGATGTCGACCCGGCAGCCGGCCTCGCCGAGCCAGCGCCGGTAATCCCCGAAGGAGCCGATCGTCGCCCGCTCGCCTGCGGCGGCAGCCAGCTTCACCGCCCAGGGACCGGCCGCTGCGACCGCGCGCATCGCGGCGTGGGAGGGCTCGTCGAGGTTGTTCGGCATCTGCACGGCAAGGCAGCCGCCGGGCCTGAGCGAGCGCGCCAGCCGCGGGAAATGGGCGGCATGATCCGGCAGCCATTGCAGCACGGCATTGGCGAAGATCAGGTCATGGCCCGCCGCATCGGTCCAGGTCGCGACATCGCCGAGGATGAAGCCGAGGCCGGGCAGGCGCGCCTTCGCCTTCTCCAGCATGTCCGGCGAGGAATCGAGCCCGTCGATGACGGCGTCGGGAAAGCGTGCCGCGATGAGCTCGGTGCTGTTGCCGGGCCCGCAGCCGAGATCGATGCAGCGCTGCGGCCGGCTGAGCGGCACGCGGGCGAGGAGGTCGATCGACGGCCGTGTCCGCTCGTCCTCGAAGCGCAGATATCGCGCGGCGTCCCAGTCCGGTTTCGCGCTCATGCGGCGGGTTTGCGCGCCAGGAGGGCGAAGCGGGTCGAGGAGCCGAGCCTGATCGCGTCGTGCAGGGGCGCGGCCCGCTGCTGCTCGCGCACGACCTGGCCGTAATCGGCCGGGGCGATGTCGGTGAAGCCGGCCGCGGTCAGCATCGCCTCGAGGCGCTGGCGGCTCAAGCCGTCCTTGAAATAGAAGCGCTTCGTGATCGAGGCGTGCGTGTCGGCATCGATCTGGTGGGCGGGCGCGCCGCGCCTGTCGCGCAGCCAGGTGCCGAAGCGGTTGACCAGCGCCTGCCAGCGCGTGCGGTTGACCCAGTCGCCATCGATCACCAGAAGCCGGCCGCCGGGCCGCAGCACCCGGAACCATTCCGCGAAGGCGGCCTCCGGGTCGGTCAGCGTCCAGACCAGATGGCGGGTGATCGCCGCGTCATAGCTCGCCTCGTCGTCGAGCAGGCGCTCGGCATCGCCGAGCCGGAAGCGGGCGGCCTTGCCGTGCTTGGCGCGGGCGCGCTCCAGCATCGCTTCCGAGAAGTCGAGCGCGGTGACGCGGTGCTTCAGCGTAAGCAGCGCGCGGGTGATCTCGCCGGTGCCGCAGGCGAGGTCGAGCACGTCGAGCGGCTCGGAGCCGAAGGAGGTGCCGATCAGGCGCTGGAAGGCCTTGAGCTCCCGGTCGGACTTGATCGCATGGCCGTAGGAGAGATCGAAGCTCTCGGCCCGCGCCGACCAATAGGCGCGGATCTCCTCCTTCAGGGTGAAGTTGTCGTGCGAGGCGGATGTTGGCATCAGTGAACCTGGATATAGGGCTCGACCAGAAGCGTGCCCCGGGCCGAACGCTCCAGATGCACGCCGACGGCATATGTCTCGGAGACGGCCTGATGCGCAAGTACCTCGGCCGGGGGGCCGGCCTGCGCGATGCGCCCGTCATTCATCAGCAGGACGCGATCGGCGAAGCGCGCCGCGAGCGAGAGATCGTGGATCGCGACCATGGTGACGATGTCGCGCCGGCGCGTCGCCTCGCGGATCGTCGCCATGACGTCGAGCTGGCGGCGCACGTCGAGCGCGCTGGTCGGCTCGTCGAGCAGGAGCACGTCGGGCTCGCGCACCAGCGCCTGGCCGATCGCGGCGAGCTGGCGCTGGCCGCCCGAGAGCGTGGCGATGTCGCGCGAGGCGAAGGGGGCAAGGCCCAGTTCCGCGATCACCGCCTCGACGGCGCGGGTGTCCTCCGGCGAGGCGGCGAGCGCATAGCCGCGATGCAGGCTCTTGCGGGCGATGAGGATGATGTCGAAGACCGAGAGCGCGACGCGCGCCCCGGTGTCCTGCGCGAGGTAGAACACCTTGCGCGAGCGCTCGCGCTGCGGCAGGCCGGACAGATCGTGGCCGTCGAGCGAGACCGTGCCGGCAGCCGGCCGCAACAGCCCGGCGGCGCAGCGGAACAGGGTCGACTTGCCCGAGCCGTTGGGCCCGACCAGCGCCGTGAGCTCGCCGCGCGGCAGCGCCTGCGTGTCGAGGCCCTGCAGGACCGGCGTCGCGCCATAGCGGAAGGTGAGGTCGCGGATCATCAGCGCCATGGCTTCAGACTCCCCGCCCGCGGATCGACATGACCAGGCTGATGAAGAAGGGCACGCCGATCAGCGCAGTGATGATGCCGATCGGATAGATCACGCCGGGCGTGATCACCTTCGAGACGCTGGAGGCGAGCGAGAGCAGGACCGCGCTCGCGGTGGTCGCGACCGGCAGGAAGAAGCGCTGGTCCTCGCCGACCAGGAGCCGCGCGATATGCGGGCCGACGAGGCCGATGAAGCCGATGCCGCCGACGAAGGAGACCGAGACGGCGGCGAGCAGCGAGGTCGCGACCAGGATCTCCAGCCGCAGGCGATCGACGCGGACGCCGAGGCTTTCGGCCCGCTCGTCGCCGAGTCTCAGCGCCGTCAGCGCCCAGCCGCGCATCAGGAAGAACGGCAAGGCGAGCGCGATCAGCAGCCCGGCGACATAGACCTTCTCCCAGCTCGCCCGCGCGAGGCTGCCCATCGTCCAGAACACGATCTGGGTGAGCTGCACCTCGTTGGAGCGGTATTGCAGCAGCGCGGTCACGGCGTTGCAGGTGAACAGCAGCGCGATGCCGACCAGGATCATCGTCTCGGGGCTGACGCCGCGCAGCTTGGTCATGAAGAACAGGGTCAGCGAGGCGGCGAGCGCGAAGATGAAGGCGTTGGCGGTGACGATATAGGGCCCCGCGCCCGGCACGACGCTCCAGCCGAGCACGATCGCGACCGAGGCGCCGACCGTCGCCGCCGCCGAGACGCCGAGCGTGAAGGGATCGGCCAGCGGATTGGCGAGGATGGTCTGCATGCCCGCCCCGGAGAGGCCCAGCATCGCGCCGACCGTGAGCGCCATCAGCGCGATCGGCAGGCGCAGCTCCCAGACGATGACGGCAAGCCGCGGCTCGGCCGCCTGCCGGTCGATCAGCGTGTGCAGCACCGTGCCGAGCGGCAGGTTGCCGGGGCCGATCGAGACGTCGAGCGCGAGCGCCAGCATGAGCGCGACGCAGCCGAGCACGACGAGCCTGAGCCGGCGTCGGTTGCGCCGGCGATAGTCGCCGGTGGCGCTCGCCGGCGCGGGCAGGGTTGCGGCCATCATCGGCGTAGGGCCTCGAGCCTACTGGAGCTTCGCCCAGAAAATCCCGGAATAGGGGATCGGCAGGAACTTCTCGTGGAACTCCTTGAACACCGCCTCCGGGTCGATGTCCTTGAAGCGGTCCGGGTAGAATTCCTTCGCCATGGCGAGTTCGGCGATGAAGTAATAGGGCAGGTCGTAGAACTGATGGTAGAAGGCCATCACCTTCTTGCCCTGCACCGCCTTGAGCTCACGGAAGCCCGGCCGCTGCATCAGCGCCGTCAGCTGCTTCTGCACCTGCTCCGGCGTCGCGTCGTAGCCCAGCGCGACCGCGGTGCTGCCCGGGTTGCTGCCGTACCAGTTGGCGCCGGTGAGGAAATAGATCTCCGGGTTGTCGGCGAGCACCTTTTCCTGGGCGGCCTGCGCCTGGAAGGCGGAGAAGTACTGGCTGCCCCAGTTGCGCCCGCCGGCCTCCTCGATATAGCGGCCGAAATTGAACGGGCCGAAGGTGGCGCAGCAGGGCAGCAGGCCCGCGGCGCGCTCGACGAAGACCATCGGCTTCTGCTTGTCGGGGATCGCACCGACGCGGGCATAGATGCCGCGCGTCTGGCGGATGTAGTAGTCGGCGAAGGCGTTCGCCTCCTTCTCGCGGGCGAGGATGCGGCCGAGCAGCTGCACGCTCGGCAGCACGTTCTGAGTCGGGTCCTGGCGGAAATCGACGAAGACCGTGGCGATGCCGGCCTTCTCGAGCTTGCCGAGCAGGCCGGTCTCCTGCGCCTTGAAGTAGTTGGACAGGTCGAGGATGTAGACCTCGGTTCCGAGCGAGGCGATCTTCTCCATGCTGACATCGGCGGCATAGGGGTTGCCCATGATCGCGACGTCCTTGGCATGCGGGAATTTCGCGAGATATTTCGCCCAGGCGCCGGGATCGTTGTCGATCAGGTCGTTGCCCCAGCCGACGACGCGCTTGAACGTGTCCTCGCGGTCGAGCATCGCCAGCGTATAGAGCTGGCGCCCCTCGCTCAGCACGATCTTCTGAGGGTTGCGCGTGACGTTGACGACACGGCCGGCGAGATCGGTGACCTCGATCGTTTCGGCATGGGCCGCGCCGGCGACGAGGAGCGATGCGCCGATGACGACGGCGCGGGACAGGCGGGCAAACCACGAGGGAGTGGGCATGAGGAGGCATCCTTCCGGGAGGGACGCCTTCGCGCTATCACAGCTTATCGCGGCGCGGCAAAGTAATTCTTCTTGTTTTGAATTGGTCTAAATTAGATCTATTCTAGGGTTCGGCCAGAATTCAAAGACAACAACTGATGGTGACGGCAGGCCGGCATCGGAAAAGCCCGGCGCATCGCACCGGGCTTCCCGTTCACGGCGGCCGATCGCCGGCCGCTCACTGCCATTGCTGGCGCTCGTACCAGGCGTCGACATCGCTGCGCGCCTTGTCCTTGGCGAGGCCGTAGCGCTCCTGGATCTTGCCTTCGAGCTGGTCGCGCCTGCCGGCGATGACGTCGAGATCGTCGTCGGTCAGCTTGCCCCACTGCTCCTTGACCTTGCCCTTGAACTGCTTCCAGTTGCCTTCGACGCGGTTCCAGTCCATCGGGACCTCCTCATTCGCATGGGTGTCCCGGGAACAACGCGCCGGCGGCGCGATTGTTCATCGTGGCCGCCTGATGCGGACGAGGAAGCGCGGCTCAATCGTCCATCTTGAGGGCGGCGATGAAGGCTTCCTGCGGGATCTCGACCCTGCCGAACTGCCGCATCTTCTTCTTGCCTTCCTTCTGCTTCTCCAGAAGCTTTCGCTTGCGCGTGGCATCGCCGCCATAGCATTTGGCGGTGACGTCCTTGCGCAGCGCCCGGATGGTCTCGCGGGCGATGATCTTGCCGCCGATCGCCGCCTGCACCGGGATCTGGAACATATGCGGCGGGATCAGCTCCTTGAGCTTCTCGCACATGGCGCGCCCGCGCGCCTCGGCGCGCGTGCGGTGGACCAGCATCGAGAGCGCGTCGACCGGCTCGGCATTGACCAGGATCGACATGCGCACCAGGTCGCCCTCGCGATAATCGGTGATCTGGTAGTCGAAGGAGGCATAGCCCTTCGAGATCGACTTCAGCCGGTCGTAGAAGTCGAACACCACCTCGTTGAGCGGCAGGTCGTAGACCACCTTGGCGCGCGAGCCGACATAGCCGAGGTCGATCTGGAGGCCGCGCCGGTCCTGGCAGAGCTTCAGCACGGAGCCGAGATAATCGTCGGGCGTGAAGATCGTCGCGCGGATCCAGGGCTCCTCGATCGCCTCGATCTTCATCACGTCGGGCATGTCGGCCGGGTTGTGCAGCTCGAGCGTGTTCCCGTCGCGCAGGCGCAGCCGATAGACGACCGAGGGAGCCGTCGAGATCAGGTTGAGGTTGAACTCGCGCTCCAGCCGCTCCTGGATGATCTCCAGATGCAGAAGCCCGAGGAAGCCGCAGCGGAAGCCGAAGCCGAGCGCGGCCGAGGTCTCCATCTCGTAGGAGAACGAGGCGTCGTTCAGGCGCAGCTTCGCCATGGCGCCGCGCAGATCCTCGAAATCGGCGGCGTCGACCGGGAAGATGCCGCAGAACACCACCGGCTGCACCGGCTTGAAGCCCGGCAGCGGCTCGGCGACCGGCTTCTTCTCGTCGGTGATGGTGTCGCCGACGGCGGTGTCCGCCACCTCCTTGATCGAGGCGGTGAAGAAGCCGACCTCGCCGGGGCCGAGTTCCTTGACCTCCTGCATCTTGGGCTTGAACACGCCGACGCGGTCGACGCCATAGGAGGCGTTGGCGCGCATCATGCGGATGGTCATGCCCTTCTTCAGCACGCCGTCGATGATGCGCACCAGCACGACGACGCCGAGATAGGTGTCGTACCAGCTATCGACCAGCATCGCCTTGAGGGGAGCGTCGGGGTCGCCTTTCGGGGCGGGCAGCTTCTCGACGATCGCCTCGAGCACGCCTTCGATGTTGAGGCCGGTCTTGGCCGAGATCGGCACGGCGTCGGAGGCATCGAGCCCGATCACGTCCTCGATCTGCTGCTTGATGCGCTCGGGCTCGGCAGCGGGCAGGTCGATCTTGTTGAGGACGGTGACGATCTCGTGATTGGCGTCGAGCGCCTGGTAGACATTGGCGAGCGTCTGCGCCTCGACGCCCTGCGAGGCGTCGACCACGAGCAGCGAGCCCTCGCACGCGGCAAGAGAGCGCGAGACCTCATAGGCGAAGTCGACATGGCCGGGCGTGTCCATCAGGTTCAGGATGTAGTCCTTGCCATCCTTGGCGCGGTAGTCCAGCCGCACCGTCTGCGCCTTGATGGTGATGCCGCGTTCCTTCTCGATGTCCATCGAGTCGAGGATCTGGTCGCTCATGTCGCGCGCGGCGACGGTGCCGGTCTGCTGGATCAGCCGGTCGGCCAGCGTCGACTTGCCGTGGTCGATATGGGCGACGATCGAGAAATTGCGGATATTGTCGATGGTGCGGGTGCTCATGCGCGCGCCATAGCAGTGAAGCCGCCCGCCGCCAAGCGGGCGCCATCGTCATTGCTTCGCCACGCTCGCAATGACGGAAGAAGGCGTGCTTCGGCCTTCCGTCTCAGCCTTCGTTGGCCTCGCCGCGCACATAGGGCTCGACCGGCCCCTTGAGCGTGATCGTCATCGGCCGTCCGAAGCGGTCCTTGGCGGTGCCGGCGGCGACCTTCACCCAGCCCTCGGAGACGCAATATTCCTCGACATTGGTCTTCTCGACACCCTTGAAGCGGATGCCGATGTCGCGCGCCAGCACCTCGGCATCGTAATAGGGGCTTTCCGGGTTGACGGAGAGACGGTCGGGAAGCGCTTCGGACATGGGCGGAACCTGGATTGGCGGAAACGATGGCTTTCCGCGCTCGATAGCCGCTTCCGCCGGCAAAGCCAACTCAGCGCTGCACCCGGCCGCCCGCCTGCTCGATCAGCCGCGCGACGGCGCCCTGCCCGCGCGCGCGGGCATGGGCCAGAGGTGTTGCGCCGTCGCGGTCGGCGAGGTTCGGATCGGCGCCGGCGTCGAGCACGAGCTTCGCCACCTGCTGATGGCGCGGGCCGCCATCGCCGAGGATCACGATCTCCAGGAGGCAGGTCCAGCCGAGATCGTTGACGTGGTTCACGTCGATGCCGCTGGTCAACAGCAGCTTCACCGTCTCGACATGGGCGCGCTCGCAGGCCGGGATCAGCGCGCTGCCGCCATAGCGGTTGCGCAAGGAGAGATCGGGCTTGAGCGGCAGCATCGCCGCGACGATCTCGGCCCGGCCGGCGGCGCCGGCGAGGAGCCAGGGCGTGTCGCGGTTGGCGGCCTGGGCATTGAGGTTCGCGCCGGCGGCGAGCAGGGCTTTCGCCGCCCCGACATGGTTGCCGGCGACGGCGACGAGCAGGGCCGTCCGGCCTTGCGCATCGCGCGCTTCGAGATCGGCGCCCTGCGCGATCAGGGCCTTCACCGCCTCGGTGCGCCCGGCCTCGGTGGCCGCGATCAGATCGGATGCGGCCTGCGCGGGGGGAAACGTCATCAGGCAGGCTCCGAGGATGATCGTCCGCAGGCGGTGTTTCATCGGCTCGTATCCAGCAGGCGGCCGACGACCTTCGCCGTATAGTCGACCATCGGCACGATGCGGGCATAGTTCAGCCGCGTCGGGCCGATGATGCCGACCACGCCGACGATGCGCTGCTCGGCGTCGCGGAAGGGCGCGGCCACCATCGAGGAACCGGACATCGAGAACAGCTTGTTCTCCGAGCCGATGAAGATGCGCACGCCGTCGCCCTGCTCGGCGCGGGTCAGGAGGTCGATCACGTCGGTCTGGGTCTCGAGATCGCCGAACAGCATGCGGATGCGTTCCAGGTCCTCCTGCGCCCTGAGATCGTCGAGCAGGTTGGCCTGGCCGCGCACGATCAGATGGCGGTCGCTGCCGGGCCCGGCCTGGGTCGCGATGCCGCTTTCGACGAGGCGGGCCGTCAGCGCGTCGAGCTCGCGCTCCATCTGGGCCCGCTGCCCGGCAATCTCGCCGCGGAGCTCGGCGAGTGTCTTGCCGAGGACGCGGGCGTTGAGGAAATTCGCGGCCTCGCTCAGCGCCGAGGCCGGCAGCCCGGCCGGCAGCGCCAGCAGCCGGTTCTCGACCGCGCCGTCCTCCGAGACCAGCACGACCAGCGCGCGCAGCGGATCGAGCCGCACGAATTCGATGTGCTTCAGCCGGACATCGGCCTTGGTGGTGACGACGACGCCGGCGCCGCGCGACAGGCCCGACAGCAGCGCGGAGGCTTCCGCCAGCGTCTGGTCGAGATTGCGGTTGCCGGCCGCGACCTTGATCTGGGCCTCGATGCGCGCGCGCTCCTCGGCGGTGAGGTCGCCGACCTCCATCATCGCATCGACGAAGAAGCGCAGGCCCCGCTCCGTCGGCAGCCGCCCGGCCGAGGTGTGCGGCGCGTAGATCAGCCCCGCGAGCTCCAGATCGGTCATGACGTTGCGCACCGTCGCCGGCGAGAGCGCCATCGGCAGAAGCCGGGCGATGTTGCGCGAGCCGACCGGCTCGCCGGTGGCCAGATAGCCGTCGACGATCTGGCGGAAGATGTCGCGCGAGCGCTGGTCGGTCTCGACCAGGTTGCTCAGGGTCTCGGGGCGGGGGGTGGGGGCGCTCATGGACCTGTTCAGGCGAACCGTCGTTCCTTGTCCTATTGTCGTCATGCGGAGGCCGCGGATCAAGGGGCGGCGCGGCCGGCGCCTTGCCGTGTCGGCTGCGAGCGCCTACAAGCCGCCACTTCCCGAACGACAGGACAGTTCCATGCGACCCTCCAAACGCGCCGCCGACGAGATGCGCAAGGTCACGCTCGAACGCGGCGTGGTGCGCTATGCCGAAGGCTCCTGCATGGTGACGTTCGGCGAGACCAAGGTGCTCTGCGCCGCGACCGTCGAGGAAAAGGGGCCGCCCTGGCTGCGCGGCACCGGCAAGGGCTGGGTCACGGCCGAATATTCCATGCTGCCGCGCGCGACCCATGAGCGGACGCGCCGCGAGGTCACTTCCGGCAAGCCGTCGGGCCGCACGCAGGAGATCCAGCGCCTGGTCGGCCGCTCGCTTCGCGCCGTCGTCGATCTCACCGCGATCGGCGAGCGCCAGATCGTCGTCGACTGCGACGTGCTCCAGGCCGATGGCGGAACCCGCACCGCCTCGATCACCGGCGCCTGGGTCGCGCTGCACGACGCGCTGAAATGGATGGAAGGGCGCAATTTGCTCAAGGGCACGAACCCGCTGAAGGACCATGTCGCGGCCGTCTCCTGCGGCATCGTCGCAGGGCAGCCGGTGATCGATCTCGATTATGTCGAGGATTCCGGCGCCCAGACCGACGCGAACTTCGTCATCACCGGCACGGGCGGCCTCGTCGAGGTGCAGGGCACGGCCGAGGGCGCACCGTTCTCGGAAGAGGAATTGCTTGCGCTGCTCAAGCTCGCCAAGGGCGGGGTTTCCAGGCTCGTCGCGCTGCAGAAGGCGGCGGTGGCCTGACGATGAGCCCGCACCGCCTCCTCACCGGCAAGGTCGTGATCGCGACCCACAATCCGGGCAAGCTGCGCGAAATGCGCGAGCTGCTCGCGCCCTATGGCATCGCGCTGGTCTCGGCCGGGGAACTCGGCCTGCCCGAGCCGGTCGAGGACGGCATGATGTTTTCCGAGAACGCGGCGATCAAGGCGGTCGCCGCCGCGAGCGCCAGCGGCCTGCCGGCGCTTTCCGACGATTCCGGCATCTGCATCGATGCGCTCGACGGGGCGCCGGGCCTGTTCTCGGCCAACTGGGCGGGGCAGGCTAAGGACTTCGCCCCGGCGATCGGCCGCGTCCAGATGGAGCTCGCCAAGCGCGGCGCCGTCACGCCCGACAAGCGCAGGGCGCATTTCGTCTCGGCGCTGGTGATCGCCTGGCCGGACGGGCACCAGGAGCTGTTCGAGGGCCGCGTCTTCGGCACCGTGACCGATCAGGCGCGCGGCACGAGCGGCTTCGGCTACGACCCCGTCTTCCTGCCCGACGGCCACGCCAGGACTTTCGGCGAGATGACGGCCGGGGAAAAGCACGGCATCCCGGCCGACGGCTCGCCCGGCCTTTCGCACCGGGCGCGCGCCTTCCATCGCCTCGCCGCCGCCTGCCTGCGGAAGCCGGCGTGAGCGCCGTTGCCGCGCATCCGACTGCGGATGCGGGTTTCGCCGTCTATGTGCATTGGCCGTTCTGCCTGGCCAAATGCCCCTATTGCGACTTCAACAGCCATGTGCGGCTGCAACCGCCCGACCAGCAGCGCTATATCGCCGCCTTCCGCCGCGAGATCGCCCACCGCGCCGCGCTGGCGCCGGGGCGCACCGTCTCCTCGATCTTCTTCGGCGGCGGCACGCCCTCGCTGATGGAGGGGGCGACCGTCGGCGCGATCCTCGACGCCATCGGTGCGCATTGGGCCGTCGATCCGCAGTGCGAGGTGACGCTGGAGGCCAATCCGACCAGCGTCGAGGCCGGGCGCTTCCGCGATTTCCGGGCGGCCGGCGTCAACCGCGTCTCGCTCGGCGTGCAGGCGCTGAACGACGCCGACCTCAAGGCGCTCGGCCGCATGCATACCGCCGGGGAGGCGCTGGCGGCGGTGGCGATCGCGCGAAAATATTTCGAGCGCTATTCCTTCGACCTGATCTATGCCCGCTCGCCGGCGCAGACGCCGGCGCTCTGGCGCGCCGAGCTCGAGCAGGCGATCGGGCATGCGGCCGAGCATCTCTCGCTCTACCAGCTCACCATCGAGCCCGGCACCGCCTTCGACCGGCTGTTCCGCGCCGGCAAGCTCGCCATCCCCGACCCCGAAGCGGGCGCCGCGCTCTACGAGACGACGCAGGAGGTCACCGCGAAACACGGCCTGCCGGTCTACGAGATCTCGAACCACGCGCGGCCCGGCGCCGAATGCCGGCACAACCTGGTCTACTGGCATTATGGCGAATATGCCGGCATCGGCCCCGGCGCCCATGGCAGGCTGGTGACGGCGGAAGGCCGGATGGCGCACTCGACCGAGAAGCGGCCGGAAATCTGGCTGGAACGGGTGGAGGCCGAGGGCCATGCGCTGGTCGAGGACGAGCGCCTGAGCGCGGAAGCGCAGGGCGACGAATACCTACTGATGGGCTTGCGCCTCGTCGAGGGCATCGACCCGGCCGTGTTCGCCGCCCTGGCGGGGAGAAAGCTCGATGGGAAGCGCGTCGCCAGCCTGATCGAGGAGAAGCTGCTGATGCGCCGCGCCGGCGGCCGGCTCGCGGCGACTCCGGACGGGGCGCTGCTGCTCGACGCGCTGGTGGCGGATCTGGCGGCCTGAAGGTCGCCGTATCAGCCTCGTCCCAGCCTCGCGCCGGTCTTCGGATCGAAGACATGGATCTTGTCGGGGTCGACCGTGATCCACAGCCGCCCCTCCTGCGCCGCGACATCGCCCGTCGCCGCCTGCATCACGAAGGGCTGGCCGGAAAGCTTGCCGTGGAAGAGCTGCGTTGCGCCCAGTTCCTCGATGAACTCGACGTCGAAGGGCAGCGAGCCCGCCTGCCCCTCCGAGGCGACCTCGACATCCTCGGGGCGCAGGCCCACCTCGACCGGCGCCTGCGCCGCCAGATCCTCGCTGAGGTCGCGGACCTCGATGATCGCATCGCCCAGCGCGACGATGCCGTGACCATCGACCGTGCCGGGCAGGATGTTCATCGGCGGCGAGCCGATGAAGGTCGCGACGAATTTGCTCGCCGGCTTGCGATAGACCTCGGCGGGGATGCCGATCTGCTCGACCTGGCCGGCATTCATCACCACGAGCTTGTCGGAGAGCGTCATCGCCTCGACCTGGTCGTGGGTGACGTAGATCGCGGTGACGCCGAGCGCGCGCTGCAGCTTCTTGATCTCGACGCGCATCTGGACGCGCAGCTTGGCGTCGAGGTTGGAGAGCGGCTCGTCGAACAGGAAGACCTGCGGCTTGCGCACGATGGCGCGGCCCATGGCGACGCGCTGGCGCTGGCCGCCGGAGAGCTGGCGCGGCCGGCGGTCCAGGAAGGGCTCGATCGCCAGGATGCGGGCGGCCTCGCGCACGCGCTTGTCGATCTCGTCCTTCGGCGTGCCGCGGTTGCGCAGGCCATAGGCCATGTTGTCGTAGATGTTCATATGCGGATAGAGCGCATAGTTCTGGAACACCATCGCGATATCGCGGTCGGCCGGCTCGATCTCGTTGACGACGCGCCCGCCGATCGCGACCTCGCCGGAGGTGATCGTCTCGAGCCCGGCGACCATGCGCAGCAGCGTGGACTTGCCGCAGCCGGAGGGGCCGACGAGGACGCAGAAGCCGCCGTCGGGAATGTCGAAGGTGACGCTCTTCACGGCCTCGACCGCGCCGGCATAGACCTTCTTGACGTTGGTGAGGGTGACCTGGGCCATTCGCGAATTACTTCTCGGTTTCGACCAGGCCCTTCACGAAGAGCCTCTGCATGGCGATGACGACGAAGACGGGCGGCAGCATCGCCAGCATGGCGGTGGCCATGGCGAGCTGCCATTCCGTCAGCGCGTCGGCGGTGACGATCATCTTCTTGATGGCGATGACGATGGTCTGCATCGAGTCCTTCGTCGTCACCAAGAGCGGCCAGAGATACTGGTTCCAGCCATAGATTAACTGGATGACGAACAGCGCCGCGATCGTCGTCATCGAAAGCGGGATCAGCGTGTCCTTGAAGAACTTGAACGGGCCGGCGCCGTCGATCTTGGACGCTTCCAGCAACTCGTCGGGGATCGTCATGAAAAACTGCCGGAACAAGAGCGTGCCCGTCGCCGAGGCGATCAGCGGCACGGCCAGCCCCTGATAGGTGTCGAGCATGTTGAGGTCGGAGACGATCTTGAAGGTCGGGAAGATGCGCACCTCGACGGGAAGCATCAGCGTGACGAAGATGATCCAGAACGCCGTCATCCGGAAGGGGAAGCGGTAATAGACCACCGCATAGGCCGAAAGCACCGAGATGAAGATCTTTCCGAGCGCGATCGCCATCGCCATGATGAAGGAGTTCAGCATCATGTGGATCACCGGCTCGCGCGTCGTGCTCGAGGTGCCGACGAACAGGATGCGGTTGTAGTTCTCCAGGAAATACGGGCCGGGATAGAGCGGCATCTGGCCGTTGATCACGGTCGCGGCGTCCCAGGTCGAGGCGACGAAGGTCAGCCAGACCGGGAAGGCGACGATCAGGACGCCGATCGTCAGGATGAGATAGGCGATCGCGTCGCCCAGGCGCCGGTCCTCGACCATCAGTAGCTCACCTTGCGCTCGATGAAGCGGAACTGGATCGCGGTGAGCCCGATCACCATGATCAGCAGCAGCACCGACTGCGCCGCCGAGCCGCCGAGATCGGAGCCGCCCTTGCCGTCGGAGAAGACCTTGTAGACCAGGGTCTCGGTCGCGCCCGAGGGGCCGCCGCCGGTCACCGCGTCGATGATGCCGAAGGTGTCGAAGAAGACGTAGACGATGTTGACGACGAGCAGGAAGAAGGTCGTCGGCGAGAGCAGCGGGAAGACGATCGTCCAGAACCGGCGCATCGGCCGGGCGCCGTCGATCACCGCCGCCTCGATCACGCTTTTCGGGATCGATTGCAGCCCGGCGAGGAAGAACAGGAAATTGTAGCTGATCTGCTTCCAGGTCGCGGCCATGATGATCAGCAGCATCGCGTCGTTGCCGTTCAGCCGCGGGTTCCAGGCGATGCCGAGCCATTCGAGGCCGCGCGCCAGGATGCCGAGCGAGGGGTCGAACATGAACAGCCAGAGCACGCCGGCGATGGCCGGCGCCACCGCATAGGGCCAGATCAGCAGCGTCTTGTAGATCTCCGCTCCCCTGAGCTGCCGGTCGGCCATCACCGCAAAGAGCAGCGCGATCGACAAGGACAGCGCGCAGACGAAGGTGGAGAAGACGGCCGTGTTGATGGCGGCCCTGAGATAGCCCGGATCGGCGAGCAGCGTCTGGTAGTTCTCGAACCAGACGAACTGCGTCGAGATGCCGAAGGCGTCCTCCAGCAGGAAGCTCTGCCAGACCGCCTGGCTCGCCGGCCAGTAGAAGAACACGATGGTGATCGCCAGCTGCGGCAAGAGCAGCAGGAAGGGGATCGTCAGCCCCTTGAAATAGGCGTTCTTCTGCATCGGGAACTCTGTACGGCGCGGTCATCCCGGGCGACCGGAGGGCGACCCGGGGTCCATGCCGGAGCGGTTCGGGCATGGATCCCGGGTCTTCGCTTCGCTACGCCCGGGATGACGTAGCGCGGTAGGCGGATCGTTTCACTTCGCCGCGGTGCGCTCGAACTGGCGCAGCATCTGGTTGCCGCGCTCGACGGCTGCGTCCAGCGCCGCCTGCGGCGACTTCTGGCCGTTCAGCGCCGCCTCCAGCTCCTCCGACCAGATGTCGCGGATCTGGACGAGGCTGCCATAGCGCAGGCCCTTGGAGTTGTCGGTCGGGGCCTTGTTGGTGAGCTCGAGGATCGGGGTCTCGAGATAGGGCTTGTCCTTGTAGAAGCCCGAGGCCTTGACCTTCTCATAGGCCGCCTTGGTGATCGGCAGATAGCCGGATTCGGTGTGCAGCTTCACCTGCCGGTCGACATCGGAGAGGAAGCTGAAGAACTTGGCGACGCCCTTGTATTCCTCGGCCTTCTTGCCGCCCATCACCCACAGCGAGGCGCCGCCGATGATCGAGTTCTGCGGGGCGCCCTCCACATCCGGGTAATACGGCATCGGGGCGTTGCCCCAGTCGAACTTGGCGTTCGCCTTGACGTTGCCGAAGAAGCCCGAGGAGGTCAGGAAGATCGGGCATTCGCCCGAGGTGAAGCGGCCCTCGCCATTGTTGGTGCGGCCGGAATAGTCGTAGGTCTTGTCCTTCTGCAGCGCGACCAGATTGGTCCAGTGCTTGAGGAAGGCCGGGCTCTTGTTGAAGGTCATGACCGCGTCGAAGCCGGCCATGCCGTTGACCTGGGTCGAGAGCGGGATGTTGTGCCAGGCACCGAACTGCTCGATGTTCGCCCAGGTCGCCCAGGCGTTCGAGACGCCGCATTTGTCGAAGCCGGCGGCCTTCAGCTTCTTGGCGGCCTCGAAGGTCTCGGGCCAGGTCTTCGGCGGGTTCTCCGGGTCGAGGCCCGCCTTCCGGAAGGCGTCCTTGTTGAACCACATCACCATCGAGGAGGAGTTGAACGGCATCGAGAGCATCTCGCCCTTTGCCGTCGAGTAATAGCCGGTGATGGCGGGCAGATAGCTGTTCGGATCGAACTTCTCGCCGGCTTCGTTCATCACCTCGTGGACCGGCTTGATCGCGCCCTTGGCCGACATCATCGTGCCGGTGCCGACCTCGAAGACCTGCAGGATGTGCGGCGCCTGGCCGGCGCGGAAGGCGGCGATGCCGGCGTTCAGCGTATCGGGATAGGAGCCCTTGTAGACGGGCACGACCTTGTAGTCCTTCTGCGAGGCGTTGAAGTCCTCGGCGAGCTTGACGACGACGTCGTTGTTGGCACCGGTCAGCGCGTGCCACCACTGGATCTCGGTCTGCGCGAGGGCAGGCGTGGCGCCCGCCAGCGCGAAGGCCGCGACCGACAACAGGATGCGCGTTCTTGTGATCATGGCTCGAATCTCCCTATTCGCGGACGCCGCCGCGGTTCTTGTCGTTGGTGCGCAAGCTAGCACGAAGCGCAGACGACAATTCAATGACAAATCAATGAAGCCTGCCGCAATGCGCCTATGGTCGGGGTTCGCCGGCTTGCGCGGGCGCGCATTCCGGGTTGATCTGTGCTGCCCTTGTCCGAAACCGCCCGTGGATGCCGCGCCATGCCGAACCTCGCCCTTTCCGTGACCGCGACCCTGCCCGTGGACGCCGATGCCGCCGCGCTCGCCGGGCGCGTCTGGCGGCCCGATCTCGGCGGCCCGGCGGTGGTGACGCCGCGGGGCGGCGAGCTCGTCGACGTGACGGCGCGATTTCCCACGGCCCGCGATCTCTGCGAGGCCGCCGACCCGGCCGCCGCGCTGCGCCAGGCGCCGGGCGAGGCGATCGGCACGCTTGCCGATATCCTCGCCAACACCCCCGTCGACGGGCGCGATTCCGAGCGGCCCTGGCTGATCTCGCCGCTCGACCTCCAGGCGGTGAAGGCGGCGGGCGTCACCTTCGCCGTCTCGATGCTGGAGCGCGTCATCGAGGAGAAGGCGCGCGGCAACCCGGCGGCGGCTGCAACGATCCGAAGCGAGATCGGAAATCTCATCGGCGACGACCTTTCGAAGCTGAAGCCGGGCTCCGCCGAGGCGATGCATCTCAAGCAGGTGCTGATCGGGCAGGGCGCCTGGAGCCAGTATCTCGAGGTCGGCATCGGGCCGGATGCCGAGATCTTCACCAAGGCGCCACCGATGTCGACGGTCGGCACCGGGGCCGATGCCGGGCTGCACCCGGCCTCGCACTGGAACAATCCCGAGCCGGAGATCGTGCTGATCGTCGCCTCGACCGGCGCGATCGTCGGCGCCACGCTCGGCAACGACGTCAACCTGCGCGATGTCGAGGGCCGCTCGGCGCTGCTGCTCGGCAAGGCCAAGGACAACAACGCCGCCGCGGCAGTCGGTCCCTTCATCCGCTTCTTCGACGCCGGCTTCACCCTCGACCATATCCGCCGGACGACCGTGGCCTTGACCGTGGAGGGCGAGGACGGCTTCCGGCTGGAAGGCGCTTCCTCGATCGCCAGGATCAGCCGCGATCCGGCCGATCTCGCCCGGCAGATGATCGGCCCGCACCACCAGTATCCGGACGGGGCGGCGCTCTATCTCGGCACCATGTTCGCGCCGACCGAGGACCGCGATGCGCCCGGCGGCGGCTTCACCCACAAATACGGCGACATCGTCACCATCGCCGCGCCCGAGCTCGGCAGCCTCGTCAACCGGATGCGGCGCACCGACGAATGCGCGCCCTGGACCTACGGCGCCTCGCACCTGATGCGCCATCTGGCGAAGCGCGGCGTGCTGTGAGGGGCAGGCGCGCGGCCGTCATTCCGGGTTCGCGCCTGAAGGCGCGCCCCGGAATGACGGAGGTAGCTCCCGAAGCTGCAAACCATGCTGCTTTCGCCGAATGGAGCGACACTCCCCGATTTCGTCAGGCTGCTGGTAAGATTTTTCTGCCACACCGCAGGCTGGACCAGGAGGGTTCGGCGTGGCGATGAGCGAGACCGGGAGGCGGGGCTCCCAGCTGGGCGGCAAGGGAATCGTGGCGCGGCTGGCTGGCCGGCCTTTCGCCTGGATCGCGGCTTTCGCGGCGATGGCGGCCGTGGCGCTGACCCTGCCGCTGCGCCTGCCGCTCGGCCCCAACGCCTGGGACACGGTGGTCTATCTCGACGCCATCCAGCGCATCGGCCTGGGCCAGGTCCCGACCGTCGATTTCTTCGTGCCGATCGGCCCGCTCGGCTTCTATCTCGCCGCCGGCCTGGATGCGCTCTTCCCCGACGCGCAGCCGATGCTGCTGATCAACTGGGCGCTTCTGCCGGTCATGCTGCCGGTGCTCGCGCTGCTCGCCGGCGAGGTCTCCCGGCGCTCCCGGCCGCAGGCGCTGGCGCTCACGCTGCCCTTCCTCATGTTCGCGGCGCTGCCGGTCAATCTGCACGGGCTCTATCCGCATCCGGGCTTCGACGGCTACGGCTTCTACAACCGCCATGTCGCGCTGCTGCTCTACCTCCTGATCGCGACCCTGCTGTTCGTGCCGCGCCGGGCCTTGCGCATCGCGCTGGTGGCGGTGCTGATGCTCACGCTGTTCCTGACCAAGGTCACGGGCGCGGTTTCCGGCACGCTGCTCGTCGGCTATGCCGCGCTCGCCGGCCGGATGCGCTTCCGCGACGCGTTCGCCGCCGCCGCGATCGTGCTCCTCGCGCTCGGCCTGCTCGAGGTCGCCACAGGGCTGAGCTCAGCCTATCTCTCCGACATCCTGACGCTGCTCAGCCTCAACACCGGCACGCTGCTGCCGCGCTTCCTGACCGTGGCCTCGGTCAAGTTCAACGTGATCGGCCCCTCGCTCCTGCTCATCGTCGTGCTCGCCGTGGCGGCCTGGCGCGACGGGCTGCCGGCGACGCTTTCCGGCTGGCGGGCGCTAGCCGATCAGCCGGTCGGCTGGTTCGTCCTGGGTCTCGCCGCGCTCGCCCTGTTCGAGACGCAGAACACCGGCTCGCTCGAATTCATCGGCCTGTGGCCGATCCTGCTGCCGCTGCTGACGGGTTGGTGGCGGCGCCGCGAGGACCGGATGCGGCCGCTCGTCCTGGTGCTGGCGCTCGCGGTCGCGCTGCCGAGCGCGGTGATCTGCGTCGAGCGCGGCATGCGCGCGCTGATGGGCGCGCCGACCTATGTCGGCCTCGACCTGCCCGATCTCGGCCCGCTCGGCCGGGTCGAGATGAAGCCGGACATCGCAGCGCGCGCCGCGGCGATGCTCGACCACTACGCCACGCATCAGGAGGCCTATAGCGACCTCGTCCGGCGCGATATCCTGCCCTCCTACATCCTTTATTCGGAGATCGACTTCCAGGCGACCTGGCTGCTCGAGATCCAGCAGGCCGTCACCGCGATCCGCAACTGGGAAGCGGCCAACAAGCGCGAGCTCAACGGCTTCTTCACCTTCGATTTCGTCGATCCGCTGAACTATCTCATGGAGCGCACGCCGCCGCGCGTCGTGCCGGTCGGCGTCGATCCCGGCCGCAGCACGCCCGTGCTCGAGCCCGGCACGCTGGAGGCGCTGCGCCGGACGGATGCGATCCTGATGCCGAAATGCCCGGTGACGACGCAGCGCGAGGCGATCCGTGAGCATTTCGCCGCCGCGCTGAACGGGCGCGAGCCGGTCGCGCTCGCGCCCTGCTGGGACATGTATCTCAGGAAGTAGCCGGTCCGGATCATCCGGCGGCGGTCTGCCCGGCCTCCCAGCCGAGGATGGCGCGCTTGCGCGTCAGCCCCCAGTGATAGCCGGTCAGCGCGCCGGATTTGCCGATGACGCGGTGGCATGGCACCACGAAGGAGATCGGGTTCTTGCCGACCGCCAGGCCCACGGCGCGCGCCGCGCCGTGCTTGCCGATATGGCTTGCGACCTCGCCATAGGTGGTGGCGCGGCCGACCGGGATGCGCAGCAGCGTTTCCCAGACCCTGACCTCGAAATCGGTGCCGATCAGCACGACGCGCAGCGGCGTTTCCGGCGACCACGCCTTCGGCTCGAAGATGCGCGTGGCGTAAGCGCCCGTCAGTGCCGGGTCGTAATGATAGTCGGCATGGGGCCAGCGCCGCATCATGTCGGCCAGCGCCTCGGGCCTGCCGCCGACGACCTTGCCGCCGTCGGCGTCGGTCGAGACCCAGCCGAGGCCGGCAAGCCCCCGCCCGGTGACCACGATCAGCGCCTCGCCGAAGGGGGAAGGGTGGAAGCCGTAGGAGAGCTTCAAGCCTTCGCCGCCGGCCTTCCATTCACCGGGCGACATCGCCTCATGCGTCACGAAGAGATCGTGCAGCCGGCCGGGGCCGGAGAGACCGACCTCGAGCGCGGCGTCGAGCACGCTCGCCGAGGCGCAGAGCAGCCCCTTGGCATGGTCGAGCGTGATCGCCTGCAGGAAAGCCTTGGGGGTGAGCCCGCACCAGCGCCGGAAGAGATGGTGGACATCGCTTCCCGTCGCGCCGGCGGCCTCGGCGATCGCCTCGATCGTCGGCTGCTCGCGCCAGTTATGGCTGATGAAGGAGAGGATGCGCCGGACGGTATCGTAATCGGAGCCCGGCGCGGCGGCCGGAAAATCGGCCGCGCCGGGCATCGCCTCGGTGGCGCGCGTCAGCACCGCTTGCGAGAAGCGCGTCGGGGTCATCGCCGTTTTCATGGGAGCATGAGCGTTCATCGGGAACCTCGCATCATTTGTCATGATGCGAATCTAGGGGCCCCATCCTGCCGTTCCCACCCGAAAGCTGGCAAGGGCGGCAAGGGCTGTGTTCGGCTCAGGGCGGCCCGTAATCGGGGCCGCGGCGAGCGCTGGACAGCGCCGCGCCGAGCGCATCGGCGAAGCCCGAGCGCTCCTGCGGCGAGAGCGCGGCCGCGACCGCGACGCTCTGCCCGCGCGAGACCAGCGTGAGGCCGAGCAAACCGTAATCCTCGTCGGTCTGGCGTTCGAGCCGGGTCCAGGCCGGGTTGAAGCGCCAGACCGCCTCGCGGCCGTGATGCGAGACCTTGCGCAGCAGGATCTCGAGCGGCGTCACCACGATCCGCTCGAAGGCGCGCGCATGCCGGAAATTGAGCTGGAAGGCGATGAACAGCGCCAGGATATCGAGCCCGAAGAAGCCCGCCACCGGCCAGGCGCCGAGCAGGACGAAGGGAACCGAGGAGATCACGCTCGTGAGACACACCAGCGTCATCACGATGCGCAGGCCCCTCTGGCCGAGCGAGCGATGCGGCGTGATCGTGGCGTCGAAGACCGGCCGCTGGCAAGCGTCCACGATCTCGCTATCCGGGCTGTTGCGGGGGATCATCGGCGCATTATAACGCCGTCATGGACCAGCCGAACAAGCCCCCTCGCGCGACAGTGCCGGCAAAACGCATCACGTTGCCGCGCGCGCGGGGGCCAGCCGAGATCCGCGAGATCTTCAGCCGCTTCCGCGCGGCCAACCCCGAGCCCAGGGGCGAGCTCGAGCACATCAACGCCTTCACGCTCCTGGTCGCGGTCGTGCTCTCGGCGCAGGCGACCGATGCCGGCGTCAACAAGGCGACACGCCCGCTCTTCGCCATCGCCGACACGCCGGAGAAGATGCTGGCGCTCGGCGAGGACACCGTGCGCGACTACATCAAGACGATCGGGCTCTACCGCAACAAGGCGAAGAACGTGATCGCGCTCAGCCGGAAGCTGATCGCCGAGTTCGGCGGTGAGGTGCCTGCGACGCGCGAGGCGCTGGAGAGCCTGCCCGGCGTCGGCCGCAAGACGGCCAACGTCGTGCTCAACATCGCCTTCGGCGAGATCACCCATGCGGTCGACACCCATGTCTTCCGCGTTTCCAACCGGCTGCGCCTGGCGCCGGGCAGGAACGTGCTCGAGGTCGAGCGCGGGCTGGAGAAGGCGATTCCCGAGGAGTTCGGCCGCCACGCCCATCACTGGCTGATCCTGCACGGGCGCTACACCTGCAAGGCGCTCAAGCCCGAATGCGGCCGCTGCATCCAGAGCGATCTCTGCGATTCGCCCGACAAGCGGCTCGCATGACGCCGCCCTTCAGTAGCCCCGCGCCGGATCGACCACGTTCTGGAGCGGCTCGCCCGCTTCCAGCCGCCTGATCTGGGCGGCGACCGCGGTCGCCACCGCCTCGGGTTCCGACATCGCCGCGTTATGCGGCGTGACCGTCACGGCCGGGTGGCTCCAGAGGGTTGAATCGGGCGGCAGCGGCTCGGTCTCGAAGACGTCGAGCGTCGCGCCCTTGAGCGTTCCGGCGTCGAGCGCGGCGAGGATGTCGGCCTCGACCTGCGATCCGCCGCGCCCGGCATTGATCAGGAACGGCCCGCCGAGGCGTCCGTCCTGTGCCAGCCCGGCGATGAGCCCGGCATCGATGATGCCGCGCGTCTCCGGCGTCAGCGGCAGCAGGCTGACGAGGATGTCGGTGCGGGCGAGGAACGCCTTCAGGCCATCCTCGCCGGAGAAGGTTATGAGGCCCTCGATCGCCTTGGGCGAGCGGCTCCAGCCGGCGACGTCGAAGCCGATGACGGAAAGCTTGCGGGCGGCGTCCTGCCCGAGCTCGCCGAGCCCCATGATGCCGACGCGGACCGCGCGCGCGGCCGGCTGGTCGCGGTCGTCGGCCCAGAGCGTCTCGCGCTGCTGGCGGTCGTAGCGGCGCTGCTGGCGCAGATAGATCAGGCAGTGCAGCACGACGTATTCACTCATCCGCGTCGTCAGGTCGGGATCGACGATGCGCGCGATCGGCGCCGGCGGCAGCTTGTCGTCGGCGAAGATGAAGTCGACGCCGGCGCCCAGCGAGAAGATCGCGGCGAGGTTGGGCAGGCCGGTCAGGCTGCCGGGAGCGTGCTTCCAGCTCGCGACGTAATGCACGGCGCGGCGGTCAAAGGGCTCGCCTGGAACCACGATCGGCATATCCGGCAGCAGCGCCTGGAAACGCCGGCGCCAATCCTCGACATGCCAGCCCGTCATGGCCAGAAGCAGACTCATCCCGACAACCTCTCCGTGATCCGTTCCGCGACCAGCGGGCCGCGCGCCTGAGCCTCTCCGATCCGGTAGGCCTCGCGCAAGCGTTCGCTTGCCGCATGGTATCCGGCCTCGTCGCGGGCATGGACGATGCCGAGCGGCCGGTCGGGTCCGACCGCCTCGCCGAGCCCCGCCAGCGCGACGATGCCCACCGCGGGATCGACCCGGTCCTGCGGCCTGACCCGGCCGCCGCCGAGCGCGACGACGGCAAGCCCGACCGCGCGCGTGTCGATCCCCGCGACGGCCCCGGCCGCCCCGGCGAAGACCGGCTTCACGAGCGGGGCGGCGGCGAGATGCTTCCCCGGCGCTTCCAGGAGGTCGGCCGGGCCGCCGAGGGCAGCGATCATCCGCGCGAAACGTTCCGCCGCGGCGCCCGTTTCGAAGGCCCGCTCGATCGTCTGCCGGGCCGAATCGACATCCGGGGCGAGCCCGCCGAGCAGCAGCATCTCGGCGGCGAGCGCCACCGTGACCTGATGGAAGCGCGGCTCGCGCCGCCGCCCGGTCAGGTGGTCGAGCGCATAGGCGACCTCGAGCGCATTGCCCGCGGCCGAGGCGAGCGGCTCGTTCATGGCGGTGAGCAGCGCGGTCGTCGGCAGCCCGGCGCCGCCTGCGGTGTCGACCAGCGCCCGCGCCAGCTCTTGCGCCGCGCCATAGTCCGGCAGGAAGGCGCCGGAGCCGAACTTCACGTCCATGGCGAGGCCGGAAAGCCCGGCAGCGAGCTTCTTCGACAGGATCGAGGCGGTGATCAGCGGCAGCGATTCCACCGTCGCGGTGACGTCGCGGATGGCGTAGAGGCGCCGGTCGGCCGGGGCGAGGTCGGCAGTCTGGCCGATGATGGCGCAGCCGGCCTCGCGCACCACCTTGCGGAAGAGATCGAGCCCCGGCTGGCTGGCATAGCCCGGAACCGCGTCGAGCTTGTCGAGCGTGCCGCCGGTATGGCCGAGGCCGCGGCCCGAGATCATCGGGACATAGCCGCCTGAGGCCGCCACCGCCGCCGCCAGCGGCAGGCTCACCGTATCGCCGACGCCGCCGGTGGAATGCTTGTCGAGGGCCGGGCCGGGCAGGTCGTCCCAGCGCAGCACCGTGCCGGAATCGCGCATGGCGAGCGTCAGCGCCACGCGCTCAGCCTCGCTCATGCCGTTGAAATAGACCGCCATGGCGAAGGCGGCGGCCTGCCCCTCGCCGACCGTGCCGTCGGTCAGCCCGGCGATGAAGCGGCGGATATCGGCTTCGGGCAGCGCCGCGCCGTCGCGCTTGGCGGCGATGATCTCCTGGGGCAGGCGCATCAATCGCTCGCGATCGCCGCGACGAGCGCGTCATAGAGCCCGCTCGCGCCGAAGCGGAAGGTCGCCGGCGTCGCCCAGTCCGGCCCCATGATCGCGTCGGTGAGGTCGAGATAGCTCTTGGCGTCGGCCAGCGTGCGGATGCCGCCGGACGGCTTCAAGCCCACCGGGTGCGCTGTGGCCGCGATGACGCCGAGCATGGTGCGGACCGCCGGGATGCTGGCGGAATGCTCCGTCTTGCCGGTCGAGGTCTTGATGAAATCGGCGCCGGCCGCGACGGCGAGCTCGGCTGCTGTCCTGACCTTGTCGAGATTCGGATATTCGCCGGTTTCGAGGATCACTTTCAGCGGCCGCTCGTCGCAGAGCGTCTTGACGTTGCGGATCATCGCGGTCGCCGCCGTGGTCTGGCCGGCGAGCACGGCCCGCCAGGGCAGGACGAGGTCGATCTCGTCGGCGCCGGCCTCGAGCGCGCTTTCCGTCTCGCGCATCGCGGGTGCGATCGGCGTGTCGCCATCGGGGAAATTGACCACGGTCGCGATGCTGACCGGACCGTCGCCGAGCGCGGCCCGCGCCGTAGCGACGAATTGCGGCCACAGGCAGACCGCCGCGACCGGCACCGGCCCTGAGACGGCGCGCCGGCAGAGATCGCGCGCCCCCTCTTCCGTGGCGTCGTCGGCGAGATCGGTCAGGTCGAGCAGGGAAAGCGCCCGCCGGGCGAAAGCGGCATCGGTCATGGTTCACAGCTCCGACAGGAAGGCACGCAGCAGGCGCCGCAATGCGCCCGCCGCGAGCGCGGCGACATCGCGCGTCTCGGCATGGTGCGGCGCGCCGCCATTGAGCCCCGCGCCCATGTTGGTGACGATGGAGAGCCCGGCGACGCGCAGGCCGCAGCGCCGCGCCAGGATGGTCTCGGGCACGGTCGACATGCCGACCAGATCGGCGCCGAGGAGTTTGGCCATGCGGATCTCGGCCGGCGTCTCGAAGCTCGGCCCCGAGAACCACATGTAGACGCCCTCGCCGAGCGACACCGCCGCCGTCCGGGCGGCGCGCTGCAGCCTGCCGCGCAGATGCGGGTCATAGGCGTCGACCATCGGCACGAAGCGGCCGTCGCCCGTGTCGCCGACGAGCGGGTTGGGGCCGTTCAGGTTGATGTGGTCGGTGATCAGGGCGAGGCTGCCCGGCCGCATCTCGGCGCAGAGCGAGCCCGCCGCGTTGGTCAGGATCAAAGGCGGCGAGCCGAAGGCGGTGAGCACGCCGAGCGGCACGCGCATCGCCGCCGGGTCGCCGGTCTCGTAGTAATGGGCGCGGCCCTGGTAGATCAGCACCTTGCGGCCATGAAGCGTGCCGTAGCGGAGTTCGCGGGCATGGCCGGAGACCTCGCCGCGCGGAAAGCCGGGCAGCGCGAAATAGGGGATGCGCACCGCGTCCTGGATATCCTCCGCGACGGTGCCGAGGCCGGTGCCCAGCACGATCGCGCAATCGATCGCGCCGACGCCATGCCCGGCCAGGATGGACGCCACCTCGTCGAAGGCCGGATCGGCCGCCATCGCATGCTCCCTTCCGGCCGCGGAAAAGCCCGGATCACCGCGGCAAGTTGGCCGGTCCGAAGGAAGCTGGCAACAGCTCCTCCAGGGTGAAGCGCGCGCGGATGCCCTCAGGGCCCGCGACCGCGACCGGCGTGCCGGGGCTCGCGAATTCGCGCAGGCGCTGGCGGCAGGCGCCGCAGGGCGTCACCGGCTGCGCCCCCTCGCCATAGACCAGCACGGCGCGGATCGTCCGGTGCCCGGCGCCGATCATCGCCGCGATCGCCGCGGCCTCGGCGCAGGTGCCGACCGGATAGGCGGCGTTCTCGACATTGCAGCCTGCGTGGACCGAGCCGTCCCCGGCCATCAGCGCCGCCCCGACCCGGAAATGCGAATAGGGCGCATAGGCTCTGGGCTGGATCGCGGCGGCGGCGTGAAACAGCGCCTCGAAATCGGGATTCTCGGGCACGTCGCTCGTCCTCGACAGGGGGCGGCACGATGGCATGACGGAACGGTGTGGCCAAGCCGGGCCAGGTGCGATCATCGCCGTAATGCTCTAGGCTGTCGTCCATGATGCTGAACGACGACGAGATCGAGCGCTATGCGCGCCACATCGTCCTGCCCGAGATCGGCGGGCCGGGCCAGCAGCGGCTGAAGAACGCCCGCGTGCTCGTGGTCGGGGCGGGCGGGCTCGGCGCGCCGCTGATCCAGTATCTGGCCGCCGCCGGCATCGGCAAGATCGGCATCGTCGACGACGACGTCGTCTCGCTCTCCAATCTGCAGCGCCAGACAATCTTCACCACCGCCGATATCGGCGCGCACAAGGCGGTGGTCGCCGCACGCTTCGTGCGTGGCCTCAACCCGAACGTCGTGGTCGAGGAGCACGTCACCAGGCTCGATCCGCACAATGCCCGCGCGCTGATCGCCTTCTACGACGTGGTGGCGGAAGGCTCCGACAATTTCGCGACGCGCTACGCCGTCTCCGACGCCTGCTTCCATGAGCAGAAGCCGGTGGTGATGGGCGCGCTCGGCCGCTTCGACGGCACGCTCACCACGATCCGCGCCCATGAGGTCGCAGCCGACGGGCGGCCGAACCCGACCTGGCGCTGCCTCTTCCCCGAAGCGCCGCCGCCCGGCGCGATCCCGACCTGCGCCGAGGCCGGCGTGCTCGGCGCGCTGCCGGGCGTGATCGGCGCGCTGATGGCGCTCGAAGTGGTGCGCGCCGTCACCGGCTTCGGCGAGCCGCTGGTCGGCAAGCTCCTGCTGCTCGATGCGCTGACGATGCGCTTCGAGACGCTGCGCTATGGCTGGGACGAGGCCAATCCGTTGAATGGATCGGGGCAGTAGGGGCGCCTATCAGCGACTGCCCCGCTTCGCCTCGATCACGTCGAACAGCTGCGCCGCCAGATCCGGCCCGCCGAGGTTTTTGATCGCGCGCACGCCGGTCGGCGCCGTGACGTTGATCTCGGTGAGCTTCCCGTGGATCACGTCGATCCCGACGAGCAGGAGGCCGCGCTCGCGCAAGGTCGGGCCGATCGCCTCGCAGATCGCGAGCTCCTGCTTCGACAGGTCGGTCGGGCGCGCCGCGCCGCCGCGCACCATGTTGGCGCGCAGGTCGCCCACCGCCGGCACGCGGTTGACCGCGCCCGCCGCCTTCCCGTCGATCAGGATGATGCGCTTGTCGCCCTCGCTGATCTCCTTAATGAAGCCCTGCACCACCCACGGCTCGCGAAAGAGGTTGCTGAACAGGTCGAAGAGCGAGCCGAAATTCGGGTCGGTGCGGCTCGTCTTGAACACGGTCGCGCCGCCATGGCCGTAGAGCGGCTTCATCACGATCTCGCCATGCGCGTCGCGGAAGGCCTCGATCTCCGCCTTGTCGCGCGAGATCAGGGTCGGCGGCATCAGCTCGGGGAAATGCGTGACGAGGATCTTCTCGGGCGCGTTGCGCACCGAGGCCGGGTCGTTCACCACCAGCGTCTTCGGGTGGATGCGCTCCAGCATGTGCGTCGTCGTGACATAGGCCATGTCGAAGGGCGGGTCTTGCCTGAGCAGCACGACATCGAGCGTCGAGAGGTCGATCTTTTCTTCGGTGCCGGCGCTGAAATGATCGCCCTCGACGTCGCGCACCGTGACCGGGCGCATCGGTGCGCTGACCTTGCCGTCCTGCATCGAGAGCTTGTCGGGCGTGTAGGTGTAGAGCGTGTGGCCGCGCGCCTGCGCTTCCAGCATCAGGGCGAAGCCGGTATCCCCGGCGATCCGGATGCGCTCGATCGGGTCCATCTGGATGGCGACGTTGAGGCTCATGGCAGGCTTCCTGTTGCAGGCGGTTCTTATCGGTCGGCGGGCGGCCTCCCCGCAAGGGGGTCACAGCACGAGCGCGAAGGCGGCCGGGACATGGCGCGGCCGGCGCCAGGGCGCCAGGAACACCGCGTCGAAGCGCAGGTAATGGCCGGTGGCCCAGGGATTGCGGGCGAGCCAGTGCCGCACGCGCCGCTCGATCAGGCGCCGCTTCTCCGGCGTGATCGCGATGAGGGCATCGTCGAGCCGGGCGCGCGCCTTGACCTCGACGAAGGCGATGGTGCGGCCGCGCTTCATCACGAGGTCGATCTCGCCGCCCTTGCCGCCGAAGCGCCGCTCCAGCAGGCGATAGCCCTTGGCGCAAAGCCAGAGGATGGCGAGCCATTCGGCCCGGCGTCCGCTGAGGCCGGAGCGCCGCGCCTTGCGGCCGCGCTGCTGTGGATCGCTCACGGATCGCCGCGGGTGAGCTCGAGCGCCCGCGCATAGACCTTGCGGCGCGGCTGGCCGGTCTCGGCCGCGACCTGCGCCACCGCCTCCTTCAGCGAGAGCTTCGCCAGAGCGGTGCCGAGCCGCGCGTCGATCGCCTCGCCGGCCGGCAGCAGCTCCTCGGCGCCCGGCGGGCCGATGATCACGACGATCTCGCCGCGCGCCTCCTCCCCGCTGTCGTAATGGGCGGCGAGCTCACTGAGCGTGCCGCGCCGGACCGTCTCGTGGAGCTTGGTGAGCTCGCGCGCGACCGCGCCGGGGCGCGTCCCGAGGACGGCCGCGGCGTCGGCCAGCATGCCGGCGAGCCGCCGCGGCGATTCGAAGAAGACGAGCGTGCCGGGAATGGCGGCAAGTTCGGTCAGCCGGCTGCGGCGAGCCGCCGCTTTCGGCGGCAGGAAGCCCTCGAAGAAGAATCGGTCCGTCGGCAAGCCCGCCAGCACCAGCGCGGCGAGCACGGCCGAGGGGCCGGGAATGCCGGTGACCGGCAGCCCTTCCGCCACCAGCTCCGCGACGAGCTTGTAGCCGGGATCGGAGACCAGCGGCGTGCCGGCGTCCGAGATCAGGGCGAGTTTGCCGCCGGCGCGCAGCTTCGCCAGCACCTTCGGCCGCATCTGCGCGGCGTTGTGCTCGTGATAGGGCATCAGCGGCGTCGAGATGCCGTAATGCGCCAGCAGCACCTTCGAGGTGCGGGTATCCTCGGCCAGGATCGCGTCGGCGGCGGCGAGCGTCGCCAGCGCCCGAAACGAGATGTCGCGCAGGTTGCCGATCGGCGTCGCGACGATGTGCAGCCCCGGCGCCAGCGGCTCGGCCTCGGCTCGCAGGCCGAAGGCGGTGTAGCTGGACGGGCGGGCGGCGGCATCGGTCGACATCGCGCCACGCTGCCACAGCCGCGCGGCCGGCGCCATGGCGGGCGCGGCCTTACCCCTGCAACCCATAGTTAACAACTTGAAAATAGGCTTCCGGACTGGCACGACAGGTTCGGGGGGCTCAACCGTTCCAACGGATCCGTCGCCGGGCGGGTCGCCGGCCCGCCACGACTGGAGAAGCGCCCGTGTTGCATCCTCGGCATCTCGCACCGACCCTGCGGTTCAAGGCACGCGCGCTGGCGCTCCTGCTGCCGCTCGCGCTTTCCGCCTGCGGCGGCGGCACCTCGGGCCTGCCGGGCTTCGATTCGGGCGCGCCCGCCCCCGGCGGCGGCGCCGCGCCGAGCGGCCAGACCATCGGCGCCGGCAAGGTCCGGGTCGGGCTCGTGCTGCCGCTGACGGCCGAAGGCCAGGGCGCGGTCGTCGGCAATTCGCTGAAGAACGCCGCCGAGATGGCGCTCGCCGAATTCCCCAACGCCGACCTGACGCTGCTCCTCAAGGACGACCGCGGCACGCCCGAGGGCGCCCGCGCCGCCGCGCAGGAGGCGTTGTCGGAAGGGGCGGAGCTGATCATCGGCCCGCTCTTCGCGCCCTCCGTCCAGGCGGCGGGGCAGGTCGCGCGCGGCGCGGGCCGCCCGGTCATCGCCTTCTCCAGCGATTCCAACGTCGCCGCGCGCGGCGTCTACCTGCTCTCCTTCCCGCCCGAGAACGATGTCGAGCGCGTCATCGCCTATGCCGCCCAGCAGGGCCGCAAATCCTTCGCCGCGCTCGTTCCCGACACCGCCTATGGCAAGGTCGTCGAGGCCGCCTTCCAGCAGTCCGTCGCCGATCGCGGCCAGCGCGTCGCGGCGATCGAGCGCTTCGGGGCCGATCCCGCCGCGATGAAGGCGGCGATCCAGCGGCTGATGCCCTCGCTCCAGCAGGCGGACGCGCTGTTCGTCCCGGCCGCCGCCGATACGATGCCGACGCTCGGCCAGCTCCTCCAGGAGGCCGGCTACAACCCGTCGAAGGTCAAGCCGCTCGGCACCGGCGTCTGGAACGACGCCGGCATCGCGCGCGTGCCGGCGATCCAGGGCGGCTGGTTCGCCTCGCCCGACACCGCCGGCTTCAATGCCTTCGCCGGGCGCTACCAGCAGCGCTTCAACAGCGCGCCGACCCGCACCGCGACGCTCTCCTACGACGCGGTCTCGCTGGCGGCGGCGCTGGCGCGCACGCAAGGGTCGCAGCGCTTCTCGGAAGCCGTGCTGACCAATGCCTCGGGCTTCGCCGGGGCGGACGGCGTCTTCCGCTTCCGCCCGGACGGGCGGGTCGAGCGCGGGCTCGCGGTGCTCGAGCTGCGCAACGGCCAGATCGTCACGGTCAACGCCGCCCCGCGCGATCTCGGTCCGCGCTCGCAATAGGCGTTCCCGCCGCGCGTTCGGCCGCCGCGATGAGCGTATCGACGCTCAGGATCTGCGGCAGGGTCTCGGGCGGCGCCTGCCTGCGGCCGGGATAGAACAGATAGAGCGGCACGCCGGCGCGGCCCTGACCGCTGAGCGCCTGCGCGATCCGGGCGTCGCGATTGGTCCAGTCGGCCTTGAGATAGGCGACGCCGAGCCGGGCGAAGGCCTCCTTCACCTCCTGCCGGGAGAGCGCGACGCGCTCGTTCGCCAGGCAGGTGATGCACCAGGCAGCGGTGAAGTTGACGAAGACCGGCTTGCCCTCAGCCTGCAATGCGGCGACGCGCTCGGGCGACCAGGCTTCCGTCTCGCCGGCCCGCGCCTCGCTGGCCACGCCGGGAACGGCGTTCTGCACGGTGAACCAGCCGGCGCCGAGCACGACGAGCGCGGCGACCGCCGAGCCGATCAGGCGGCGCGGCAGGCTCCCGCGCGTCACGCCGATAAGCCAGACCGCAAAGCCCGCCGCCAGCACCGCGACGAGCGCGGCGAGCACGCCCTGCGGCCCGCTCTGGACCGAGGCGACCCAGATCAGCCAGATCGCGGTCGCGAACATCGGGAAGGCGAAGGCCTGCTTCAGCACCAGCATCCAGCGGCCGGGCTTCGGCAGGAGCCTGAGCAGGCCGGGCGCGAAGGAGAGCGCGACCACCGGCAGCGCGAAGCCGAGCGCCAGCGCCAGGAAGACCGGGAGCGCGACCGCAGGCGCCTGCGTCACCGCATAGCCCATCGCCGCCCCCATGAAGGGCGCCGTGCAGGGCGTGGCCACCACCACCGCGAGCATGCCGGTCATGAAGGCGCCGAAGCGACCGCCGCGGCTCGCGAGGCCGTTGCCGAGCCCCGTCGCCCCGGTGCCGATCTCGAAGGCGCCCAGCAGGTTGAGCCCGATCAGCACCATCACCACCGCAAGCGCGATGACGAGCGGCGGCGACTGCAACTGGAACCCCCAGCCGACGCCGCTGCCGAGCTGGCCGAGCGCTATCACCGCCCCGGCCAGCGCCGTGAAGGTCGTAAGCACGCCGCCGAGGAAGATCAGGCCCTGCTCGCGGACCTCGGCGCGGCTGCGATGCGCGACCTGCGCGAAGCCGAGCGCCTTGATGAACAGCACCGGCAGGACGCAGGGCATCAGGTTGAGGATCAGCCCCCCGGCGAAGGCGAAGACGAGCGCCGCCCAGAGAGTCAGGTCCGCCCCCTCGACCGGCATCGGGATCGGCACCACCGCCGGGCGGGTCTCCGCCGCCGCTCCGGATGCCGCGACCAGGGCGGGATCGGCATCGGCGACGAGCGTGACGGCCTTGCGCGTACCCGCCTCGGTGAAGGTCAGCACGCCGGATAGCGTGGGTTCCGCCAGCTTGAAGGCGCTCGCGCGCGTCAGCGTCAGGCTGGGCGTCTCGCCGGGCGTGAAGGGCTGCTCAGCCGCATGCTCGATCAGCGTGTCGGAGACGGGGAAGAAGCGCGGCTCGGTCACGCCCGCCGGCAGGCCGGGCAAGGCGAGTGCGAGCTTGCCCGCATCGTCGCCGAGCCTGCCGCGGAAGGAAGCGGGCCTGGGCAGCGCCGCGATCGCCGCCTCGATCCGCGCCGTGGCGTCCGCGTCGGCCACGCTCGCGGCGCCGACGGTGAGATCGAGCGAGAAGGAGCCTTCCTCGGGAATGCAGATCTTCTCGCAGACGAGCCAGGTCGCCTCGGCCTTCAGCGGAAAGCTGTCGCCGGGCCTGGCATCGGCCGGGACGGTGATCTCGACCGGCAGCACCACCGTGCCCTCGAAGCCGAAATTGACCAGCGGCTCGACCCGGATCGCCTTCGGCGCCGGCCACTGAATCTCGCCGGCGGTGGCGCCGGCCGGCAGATCCCACCGGATCTGGGTCGGCTCGCCGGAATCGCCGGGGTTCAGCCAGTAGCTGTGCCAGCGCGGCGAAAGCTTCTGGACGAGCGCGACCTCGAAGCGCTCGCCCGGTGCGACCGTATCCCGGCTCGACAGCAAGGTCGCGGTGACGCGCGGCGAGGTGACGGGCGCGGATTCGGCGGCAGCGACGAGGCTCGGCGCCAGGAGCCCCAGTGCCAGCACGGTCCTGTGCAGGAAGCGCCTGCCGAAATCTCGCCGCATGATCCCGCAATCCCGAAACATCCGGACCCCATGCCTGAAACCGCCCCGCCATGCCAATGACAAGGCGGTGAGGTGGAACGTGGGCATTCTCCGCGATCTGCCGGGTTGTGGCAGCGTGCCATGATGTCGCCGGTCAGATCGCGGCGCCGTCCGAGACGCTTTCGCCGCCGAGGCCCTGGCGGACCGCGCGCACGATCTCCTCCGCCGCGGCGCCGCGCCGGCGCGGGCGCGGCGCCTCGATGCGGTGCTCGGCGATGATCTGCCCGGGCGCGCCGGAGAGCACCACGACGCGGTCGGCGAGATAGGCGGCCTCGTCGATGTCGTGGGTGACGAAGAGCACGGTCTTGCCGGTGCGCTGCCAGACGCGGATCAGCTCGTCCTGCAGGGCCTCGCGGGTCAAGGCGTCGAGCGCCGAGAAGGGCTCGTCCATCAGCAGGATCTCGGGCTCGACGGCGAGCGCACGCGCGAGCGAGACGCGCTGGCGCTGGCCGCCCGAGAGCTGATGCGGCCAGCGCCCGGCGAGCGGCGCGAGCCCGACGAGATCGAGCATCGCTGCCGCCTTGGCGAGCCGCTCGGCGCGGGGCACCCGGCCCTCCAGCCCGAAGCCGACATTGGAGACGACCTTGCGCCAGGGCAGGAGCCGCGAATCCTGGAAGACCAGCGCGACCGGCCGGCGCGTCCTGTCCCTCGCGGAGATCACGACCTCGCCGCCGCTCGGTTTCGCCAGCCCGGCGATGACCCGAAGCAGCGTCGACTTGCCGACGCCGGAGGGGCCGACGATGGCGAGGAACTCGCCGCGCCCGACCGAAAGGTCGAGCTTGCGCAAGACCTCGGTCTCCTCGCCGTCGCGCCGGAAGCTCAGCGACAGGCTCTTGATCGCGATCACGCTTTCCAACGCAGCACCCATTTCTGGAAGGCGACGAAGCCTGAGTCGAGCAGGCCGTAGAGCGCCGCCATCGTCAGCATGTAGACGACGACGATGTCGGTCGCGAGCAGGCTCGACGCCTGCATCATGCGCTGGCCGACGCCGGCGACGCCGAAGATCTCGGCCGCGACCACCGCCATCCAGGCCTGGCCGAGCGCCGTCCTGACGCCGACGAGGATGCCCGGCAGCGCCGCCGGCAGCAGGATCTTGCCGAGGCGCTGCCAGGGCGAGCGGAAGCCGAAGGCGTCGGCGACCTCGACGAGATCGCGGTCGACGCCGCGGATCGCGCCCTGCGCCGCGAAGAAGACGATCCAGAACACGCCCACCGCGATGATGAAGACCGCCGCCGCCGGGGTGACGCCGAACCAGATGATGGCGAAGGGCACCCAGGCGAGGCCGGGAATCGGCCGCAGCACCCGCACGACCCAGGCCGTGGCCTCTTCGGCGACGCGCGACATCCCGACCAGCACGCCGAGCGCGACGCCGAGCCCTGCGCCGGTGATGAGCCCGACGAAATAGTGCTGGAGCGAGCCGCGTATCGCCGCAAGCCAGGCGCCGGAGGTGACTTCCCGCATGAAGGCTTTCGGCAGGAGGCTCGGCCCCGGCAGGAAGGCCGGGTTCACCCAGCCGAAGAAGGGCATCGCCTCCCAGATGAGGAGGAAGGCGACGAGGCCGAGACAGGCGAGGGCCGGAGCCCGGAGCGTGGCCACGTTTCTCAGCCGCCCGCCTTGATCGCGCGCTCGTAATACTGCGTCTCGAACAGCCCGTCGAACGGCGCTTCCTTGTCGAGCGAGCCGAGCTTGACCTGATAGGCCTGCATGGCGCGGGCGGGCTCGATGATCTTGCGCGGGTCGATCTCGAAGCGGCTGGCCGGCGAGACCAGCGCCTGCCGGATCAGCGCGGGATCGACGATGCCCTTGCCGAGCGCGGCCGCGACATGGGGCGCCGCCTTGTCGGGATCGGCCTTGATCAGCGCGGCGGCCCTGACGAGGCCGGAGACGATGGCCTGCACCGCGTCCGGGTTCGCGGCGGCGAAGGCGCCGGAGACGGCGACGACCGTGCCGGGCTGGCCGGGAAAGACCTCCTCGCCGCCGGCGACGAGCTTGATCTGCGGGTTGCGGGTCTGGAGGATGGTCAGCGCCGGCTCGCGCACGGTACCGCCGTCGACCGCGCCGGCGAGGATCGCCTGCTGAGTCGCGTCGATGCCCATCGGCACGATCGCGACATCGGCCCGGTCGACCTTGGCGACCTCCCAGAGCCAGTATTCGAGCACGGTGTCGGGCACCGAGCCCGGCGGCTGGGTGGCCAGCCGCGCCGGCTTGCCGGTCGCGGCGCGGAACGCCTTGAAGGCGGCGGCCGGGCTCGTGCCGGCGGTGAAGAACTTGGTGAGCGAGGGCGCGCTGACCACGACGTTCTCGCCCACCGCCGTCGAGGCGACGACGCGGATGTCGACGCCGCGCGAGCGGGCGACGGCGAGCGGGGCGACGCCGGCGACATAGACGTCGATCGTGCCCGAGGCCAGCGCCTGGATCATGTTCGGGCCGGATTCGAAGACGGTGACCGCGGTCTCGATGCCGCCCTGCTTCAGCCAGCCTTCCCCGGCGGCGACGAAGAACGGCGCCGTGCCGACGATCGGGATGTAGCCGACGCGGGCGGCGACGCTGCCGGCGCGGGCGGCACCGGTGAGCGCCGCGGTCGCCGCGAGGCTCGACCCGGCGATGAGGAACTGGCGGCGATCCATCGTTGAAATCCTTCCCGAAAGCAGGGCCGGAGGCAGCCCTATTGACAGGTGGAGAAAAGGATTTTTTATCTGGATGCAATAGACCGGCTCAAAAAAGATATTTGATCTCTTTTGAGCGGAATTGGCAGAAACGTCTCCTCCAGACAGGAAGCCCGAGAGCATGGACGCCATCGACCGCAAGATCCTCACCGTGCTCCAGGCCGATGCGAGTATCTCGATCGCCGAGCTCGCCGACCGCGTCGGGCTGTCGCAGACGCCGTGCTGGAAGCGCATCCAGAAGCTCGAGCGGGCGGGTGTGATCCTGAAGCGCGTCGCGCTGGTGGCGCCGGAGGCGATCGGGCTCGGCCTCACCGTCTTCGTCCAGATCGAGACGGCGGATCATTCCGGCCCGTGGCTGGAGAAATTCGCGCAAACGGTCGCCGCCATGCCGGAGGTGATGGAGCTTTACCGGATGGCCGGCGACGTCGACTACATGCTGCGCGTCGTCGTCGCCGACATGGCCGCCTATGACGGCTTCTACAAGCGGCTGATCGAGGCGGTTCCGCTGAAGAACGTGACCTCGCGCTTCGCGATGGAGCGGATCAAGGCGACGACGGCCTACAAGGTGCCCGACCTGCCGCGCCGGTGAGAGGGGGCTGCACGATTGTCATTCCGGGTCCTTCGCTGACGCGAAGCCCCGGAATGACCAAAGGGAGCGCCCCGGCTCAGCCGCCGATGTTGAAGGCGGCCAGCGCCGCCATGTTGACGATGTCGGAATCCTTCGCGCCCAGCGGCACGATCTGGACCGGCTTGTCGAGGCCGACGATCAGCGGGCCGATCACGGTCGCGCCGCCGAGCTCCTGCAGGAGCTTGGTCGAGATCGAGGCCGAGTGGAAGGCCGGCATGACCAGCACGTTCGCCGGCCCCGAGAGGCGGCAGAACGGATACTGGCTCATCACCTCGCGG
Source organism: Bosea sp. (in: a-proteobacteria) (assembly GCF_023953965.1). Classification (NCBI taxonomy): domain Bacteria; kingdom Pseudomonadati; phylum Pseudomonadota; class Alphaproteobacteria; order Hyphomicrobiales; family Alloboseaceae; genus Allobosea; species Allobosea sp. The sequence continues at coordinate 972,899 of NZ_JAMLIX010000001.1, read as the reverse complement.
TTGAGCGCGACATCGGCCGCCATCTCGCCGTCGTACTCGAAATCGACGCGCTGGGCGTCGAGCAGCGCCACCGCCTCGCGCACCTTCTCGGAGCGTTCGCCGGCCGGGTGGCCGAAGGTCGAGAAGGCGAGCATCGCGACCCGGGGCTCGTAGCCCAGCCTGCGGCCGACGCCGGCGGCCTCCTGCGCGATCTCCGACAATTGCCGCGCGGTCGGCATCTCGCAGATCGCCGTGTCGGCCACGAGGACGGTGCGGTCGCGCGAGATCACGATCGAGACGCCGATCACCCGGTGGCCCGGCTTCACGTCGATGACGCGGCGCACTTCCTCCAGCGCGATCGAATAGTTGCGGGTGACGCCGGTCACCATCGCGTCGGCATCGCCCAGCGCCACCATCGCCGCGGCGAAATGGTTGCGGTCCTGGTTGATCAGGCGCTGGCAGTCGCGGAAGAGGTAGCCCTGCCGCTGCAGCCGCTCGTAGAGATATTGCGCATAGGCGGCGTTGCGGTGCGAGAGCCGGGCGTTCTGGATCGAGATGCCCTTGGCCTCGAGGTCGACGCCGAGGAAGGTCGCGACCTCGGAGATGCGGTCCTCGCGGCCGACGAGGATCGCCTGGCCGAGCCCCTGCGCCACGAAGGAGGCGGCGGCGCGGATCACCTGCTCCTCCTCGCCCTCGGCGAAGACGACGCGCTTCGGATAGCGCCGGACGCGCTCGAAGATGCGGTTGAGCGTGCCGGCGATCGGGTCGCGCCGCGCCGAGAGCTGCGCCTTGTAAGCGGCGGTGTCGACGATCGGCTTGCCGGCGACGCCCGATTCCATCGCAGCCTTGGCGACCGCCATCGGCACGACGTGGATCAGGCGCGGATCGAACGGGACCGGGATGATGTAGTCCTTGCCGTAGCGCGGGCGCGCGCCCTGATAGGCGGCGGCGACCTCGTCGGGCACGTCCTCGCGGGCGAGCATCGCCAGCGATTCGGCGGCGGCGATCTTCATCTCCATGTTGATCGTGGTGGCGCGCACGTCGAGCGCGCCACGGAAGATGAAGGGGAAGCCCAGCACGTTGTTGACCTGGTTGGGATAGTCCGAGCGCCCCGTCGCCATGATGGCGTCGTCGCGCACCTCGGCCACTTCCTCGGGCGTGATCTCGGGGTCGGGATTGGCCATGGCGAAGATGATCGGGTTCGGCGCCATCGCGGCGACCATCTCCCTCGTCACCGAGCCCTTCTGCGACAGGCCGAAGAAGGCGTCCGCCCCCTCCATCGCCTGCAACAGGGTGCGCCGGTCGGTCACCGCGGCATGGGCCGACTTCCACTGGTTCATGCCCTCGGTGCGGCCCTGGTAGATCACGCCCTTGGTGTCGCAGAGGATGACGTTGTCGGGCTTGAAGCCCATCGCCTTGAGCAGCTCGGTGCAGGCGATCGCGGCCGAGCCGGCGCCGTTGATGACGAGCCGGGTCGACTTGATGTCGCGCCCGGTGATGTCGAGCGCGTTGATCAGCCCGGCGGCGGCGATGATCGCGGTGCCGTGCTGGTCGTCATGAAAGACGGGGATGTCCATCAGCTCGCGCAGGCGCTGCTCGATGATGAAGCATTCCGGCGCCTTGATGTCCTCGAGGTTGATGCCGCCGAAGGAGGGGCCGAGATAGCGCAC